>JAKATW010000155.1 GCA_021827945.1 Thermoplasmata archaeon | reverse complement strand
TCTTCTTCTATCTTTGGGAAACCGTCATAAACCCTCCCTATCGCCTTTGTTGCGACTGATTCCATCAACTTTATTTTCTGGATTGACAGGGATTTCAGCTTGTTGAGAAAGCTTGGGAGGTAGATATCCTGTACCTTCTTTATTTCCTTGAAGCTCCTTTCAATGATCTCTTTTGAATCGGGAACTGTCGGTAACTTTTCCGGAATCATGACATGACCCCCTGTATCTCAAGCTCTCCCATTGCAACGGGCATTTTGATTCCCGAGTTCTTAAGTAGCTTTGGATGTACTTCCCCGAAGAATCCAACCTTCTTTCCGTTGACACTTATGCCTGCAACCCTGCCCGGCACATACATTGCCTGCTCATCTCTCGTTATCTCATAATTCTCTATTCCGAGGTCCTCAAGTATTCCAACGAAAATTCCCTTGATTTCGGAGAAGGATGCGGTTTTGTCTGCTATCGCGATTCCCAACATATCCTTCTCCCCTCCGTCGACGACCACGCTCCCAATCTCGAATACCCTTTGCGGGTATGGGTTCCTGAAATTGTTCATGAATGTCTGCATGAGTGAGGGGGACATTCTGGTCCTGATGGAATCCTGTTCCTGGCTCGCTGGATTGAGTAGATCCGTTCTGTCGTCGTTGAATCCATATATCGTATTGTACCTGCTGTTTACGAGCACGCTGTTGACAGTCTCATTCAATTCGTACCCCACCAACAGATGTCTCAGTTTGCTCTCAGTTGACCTGAGGGCATTCTCCTTTCCGTAACTGACGAACCCCTCTTTCATCCTCTTGATCCCGTCATATCCCAGGCCCTTGAAAATATCTTCCATCACGTCGACATCTGCTATGATATCTGTCCTGTACGGGGGGATGATGACTCTCCCCTCTCTGAAACCGTATCCCATCCTGTCAAGCGAAGAGTGGACATCTGTTTCTGATAAATCATAACCAAGCATCTTCTTGATAGATTTCTTTGAAATAGACCTCTCTTGATACTCAATGTCTGTCACAATCCTGTCATTCATCCTGAGTGTAGAGATAACTCCAGAGGGGTATGCCAATGCAGTTAGCATGAGTATAATCGTTTTTTCCACCGCGCTCTTGCTGGTCCCTTCCACATCCACCAGTATGTCCTCTGTATCTTCGGTAACCGTAGTAATGGACGAATTCAGGATCGGAGGGAGCGAAAATATGCGTCCCTCAGAGTCAACCAGCCCTGGAATCTTGTCGGGAACAAGATTTCCATACTCCAGCGCTTTTGGATTCTGTTTCATGAATTCCCCTATCTGTACCTCTTGGCTCTCTCCCAGGGGGATGAATCTCTCGTCCCGTGTCACCTCCTTATATGATATGGGGAACTTGACTTTCCTCAGGTCGTGAAGCCCGATAGATGAGAGCTTCCTGTTTCTTCCTATCGTAAAGTGTATCTTTTCCTGGTAGTCTATTATCTCCTTGATGAGATCCCTGACCCTTACCCCTCTGACTATACCCACAGTGAAATAGGGTCTGTAACTTGGTGGATATGAATTCACAACCAGATCCTCATTCTTGACGATCAGAGGAGCGAAGTGATCAAGGCCCTCGAACGTCCTTATTGCCCTCGTCACGCCCTGTATGGAGTATAGATCCGGTCTGTCCGGATTGAATTCCATCACTATGTCCTGGTCCTCATTTCTTGCCTCCCCTCCAAGTAACCACGGAACCTTCACAAGCTTATCCTGGGACACTTCGCATAGTCTTAACAGTTTCTTCTGCTCAAATCTGACTAATACCATTTAAGAAGGGATAGATACTCCATATTTATAGATGAGGAAATAAGCCTCCGCCAAGGAATGAGGGTTGTATATCATCGAGACGTACAATACTCAAAAAAGTATTTATTAACTCAAACGTTGCCGATAGAAGAGATGGTAGTGTTTGGCTAAGGAGAAAGCAAGCAGAATTGCCACAAAGAAAGTGAAGGACAAGTGGAAGGCAAAGAGCTGGTATACGATACTGGCCAATGATTCGTTCGGCAAGAAGGAAATAGGTAGCTCACCTGCTTCTTCCCCCGAAGAGATGGTAGGCAGGGTGTCGGAGGCGTCTCTTTCGGATATAACCGGAGACTACAAGCAGAGTCACGTCAAACTCTTTTTCAGGGTAACGAAAACGGAAGGGGACAGGGCATTCACTGAGTTTGAGGGACACGAAATAAACCAGGATTACATAAGAAGGATGATCAGGAGAAGGAAGACAAGGATAGACCTTGTCGTGGATGCAGTCACATCCGACAACGTCAACATCAGGATCAAACCACTTATAATAGTGGACAGGAAGGTAATAAACAACGTCGAGACCGGAATAAGAAACAAGATAGCAGAGTTCCTAAAGGCAAAGGTCAAGGAACAGCCGGTCGGTCAGTTTGTAGTTTACATGCTATCTCCTCAGATATACAACGATCTTTACGATCAGATCAAGGTCATCTATCCGGCAAAGAAGATTGAGATCAGAAGCTCAGAGATTTTCGAGCCAACCAAGCGGGTAAAAAGGGAAGAAAAAGTAGAAGAGGAGCCGGTGGAAGAAGAGGAAGAAGAATCCGAAGCCGGGGTAGCTTAGCTGGTGGAGCGCCGGACTCATAGGGAGTTACGCTTAATTATCCGGAGAAATCCGGAGGTCCTGGGTTCAAATCCCAGCCCCGGCATCTTTTCTAGTCAGAATTGTACCTCAATTAATGGAAAGATGTAAGACTTCCATCTACCCAAACCATCCGACCAAAAAGACGAGGAGCAGAAATATAAGAGGTAGTCATTTCTTTAACCGGACAATATAGGCTCTTGATCGACTTTCATGGGTTATTTTTTGGTTAATCGAAACGTCGTATCTCTTCATCATGTTTTCCAATCTTGTTCTATAAGACTTGCCGATCTTGCGTTCGTGGAATACCTACATTGGAATATTATAAAATAAAGAAAAAATGAAAAAAAACTAGGTGAAAGAGAGATAGTTGTACATCATGTCTCCTCCGCTACCCATCATGACATTCTCCTGATAGTCAGAAATTGTTGATGGGTTGATGTGAGTGTTCACGATCCAGAAACCATTTGCTTGGTACAGGTAGACGTACATGCTCATGTTGACCAGCATTTCATTCAACGCATGGAAGTTTTGCAGAGAGAGCGCCTGATTACCTGTCTTGGTTCCATTCACAAATGCGTTGTCCATCAGGGTCAGGTTGTTGTACTGTTGAACCATTCCCGGTAGACCGCTCAGGGGGTTAGATGAGCTGTTGAACCAGCTCGGATAGAACGCATTTGCTGATGTGTAGAAGCTGGACGTTGAGGGCCACGCAATCGGTACGATGTAATCGGTAGGATATGGGTAGTCAGGAGCCCAGAATGCTAGGTAGACAGGCATAGGGTTCTGGCCAGTTGCAAGGAAGCCGATCAGATTTGGAAGTGAAACAGTCACTATGTTTGAGGCAAGTCCTGGGATAACTTTCTCAAGATTACCGATCCAGGTTGAAGCTCCTGCAACGTCCTGGGGATCAGCTGTCAGAACAAAGATCGGTATATTGAGAGGAGAGCCTCTATAGAGAACAGTTCCTGTCGGAGACAGTACCAGTCCCATGGCACTGAACAGTGCTGAATTTTCGAATGCTGTCCAATTTTGTTCTGCATAAGCCAGATTGAACTCAGGAAGGGAGACTCCCGCTGCTACCAGGGTCTGGTTGCTCTGATATCCCACCATGCCGTATGGAAGAGTTCCAGCATATCCAGTTCCGAATGTGGTGTTGTAGACCTCATTACCTATCTGTTTAGCGAGGTAGTAAGAGTAATCGTAGGAATCCGCAAAAGCTCTTCTTACCTGTATAGAATCAAAGAGAGTCTGGGGGACGTTGGCTTGTGGGTACTGGTCAGATAGCATGGTTTCGTTTATGTTGGCGTTCATTCCGTAGAAGTATATGGTCAGAGTCGGGAAGGAGAAAACGTTCACTATCTTTGAGCTCTGAAGCCCCTGAACAATGTACCAGTCTGCAGCAGAGATGCCTGCAATAGATGCATAGCCTGACTTCAGCTGCAGATACCTCGTGGTCTCCTGTCCCATATATTCTATCACTACTGTAGTTATCTTAGGTTTGGGCTCCCATCCGTTGCCTGGAGGATTGTAGTTGGGATTGGCGATGAGGACGACTTCTGAGGCAGGTACTGTATATTCAATCATGTAAGGTCCAGATGCCATCACATGGTTGATGAGATAGGTGATGTAATCCCCAGCGCTTCCGTGAGCTGGATAAGCAGCAAAGCCTGATGTATTCCATCCGATTCCTCCTCCGTGTTCCTGTACCCAAGCAGCATCGAGGATCTGTGCCCCACTTGTATCACCAAGAATCTCGTAAACGAGACTTGGAGCTAGCGGAGACTGGAAGTGGAAAGTCACGTTATTCGTTGCATTGTCCCACGTGATGTTCTGTGTTATGTTCCAGAATGTATTGGAGGCGTAGTAATTTCCCGGAAGCAGATACTGCGCATTGATCCAGCCTGGAGTACCGGGGCTTCCCGCATCCAATAGCAGGAGTCTTGCGAATGTGAAAGCTACATCCCATGCCGTGACCTTGGACCCATCCTGGAAGGTAGCGTTGGACCTGATGTGGAACGTGTAGTTCTCATAGGGCTGTATGGTTACCCTGTAACTACCACTGTATCCTGCTTCGGTAGAGTTTATTTTGACTGTGTAATTTGCCCAGTTGTCGTTTATGCCACCGTTGGCTATGGTTGGCATGTAAGCAGCAAGATACGGGAAGAACTGAGATGAACTACTGCCGTTGTATCCCACCAGAGTTATCATTGTATTCAGCAGAACTTCATAGCTCACAATGTCGTATTGTATGGCCGGGTCAAGTGTCTTGTAACCCCCGGTCTGAGCCTCTGCATTGACTAGAGTTACGGAGTTCACAGCAGAAGTATAGGTGGCAGCGTTAGTGAATACTGGTATGTCAAGGTAGTAGCTGGTCTTGAAGAGTCCCTGAGAAGAATTAACTGCTCCCGTAGTTGCATTCACGCTGGCCGTATATGTTGATATTCCCACCTGGTAATATCCTTGGTTTACAGTCAAATTGTATATGGCACTGCTGAGCGGAAGTTCATACAGCCCGGAGGAGGCGTTAAAAAAATAGGGGAGTACGAAACTTGCAGCAACACTCCCGTTGAACATTACTGTAATAGCTTGGGAAACGACCTGGTAACTGCTGTTTGCGGGAGGAGTGAAGTAGCCGAGCAAGAGTGATACAATTGTTCCAGGAGAGTAGATCCAGGTATTGTTGACCAGAGGGGAAGCTGAGGCGGACTGTAGTGCTATGTCTCCGTAAGAGCTTGTATCTGGGAGTGTGGTCGAAGCAGCACTCACCGAAACAGGTACGATCTGTTTATTGCTTGTGAAGACCGACGTCTTGTAGTTGACTGTATAGTAGAGATAGTAAGATCCAGGTGCTGTATATGTATGCGATACATTCACAAAGTCAGATCCGGAATAGGGAATCACCTGAGGTGATCCGTCTCCCCAGTAGAAGTCTATGCTGTTGAACATCCCGTTCGTCTTTATTGACACGTTGTACGGAACATTATACTGCGCAACTGCACTTGCTGCAGTTATATCTGCAGATGTCCCCACGGGCACCGTTGGGGTTGGGTGATAGAACGCAAGGACCCCTAGGGCAGCAATAATCACAATCAAGACTACGATTATGACATACCACTTAGAATTTGAGAGTCCCTGCTTCTTGGGAGGCGCAGGTACAGGATCGGACATAGATGGTTGGTTATTTCTTTGATCACTAGTCATCCAAATATCCTCTAATAGTTAAAATGGAAATTCTTTTATTAAATATTTCGCAAGCAATGGAAAATAAACTAGAAGAGTTCTGTCTAATAGTCTGACAGCCTATAATTATGTAATATTTTCCACTTCAGATGGTAAAATATTCAGATTTGAAGTGTCTAACCGTTTTAATCCCATCTAAATAGGAGACGAGAGGAATCAGGATGCAGATAGACACGAAAATGTAGCAATCACAGTCATGATGTACTCCCACAGCTAAAGCTTGAAATGGAATAACCAAATCCACATGAATTCACGGATATATGGAATAATTTACTGAAGGCTATCCGTCAAACAGAGCAGGTTTCCAAGAAAAGTTTTAGTACAATCCAAATATAAAATTTGATGATTTTATGACCTCATCTAAGGAAGTTAGGGAGACCTCTGTTATTGGCGCTGGAGTTATGGGGACTGGCCTCGCTATAACTATGGCACTGAATGGAATCAGAGTGTTTCTCAATGATCTAACGGAAGATCTGCTGAATGCATCAAGCAAACGTATTTCCGATCTACTAGCGGACCTTGAAGGGAGAGGAACGATCGTAAGTGCGTCAAGGGTTCAGGACAATGTAGTGGTTGAGAAAGATCTCAAGAAGGCAGTAGAAAATTCAGACATGATATTTGAAGCCATTACCGAAGATCCATCCGCCAAGAGAGATTTGTTTGAAAAGCTTGCCGAGAACGCAAGAGACGACTCAGTACACGCGTCTAATACGTCTGTCATAAAGATAAGTGAGATCGCAGCCGGTCTCAAGAGCAAGGAAAGGATAATCGGGGTTCACTGGATGAATCCACCATACGTAGCTCCGCTGGTGGAGATGACGCCATCTGAATGGACTGGGAAGGAAGTCGTGGAGATTACGAGAAATTTTTTGGAGAAGACGGTCGGAAAGAAAGTGGTGCTGAGTCCCGATATCCCCGGGTTCATAGTCAACAGGTTTCACGCTGCCGTCACGTCTGAGGCTATCCGCCTCATCGATGAAGGAGTTTCGATAGAAGACGTCGATAGCGTGTGGAAATACCATCTGGGAATACTCTACGGACTTTTCGGCCCCCTGAAAAACGCTGACTACATAGGACTAGATACAACTTACCTTGCTGGAATGTACCTGACACAGAGGTTGGGTCGAGAGATGGGTTATGTCCCCGACTGGCTCTCCAAGAAGATCGGAAATAACGAACTGGGAGTTAAGACGCAGAGGGGTTTCTACGATTACGGAAACGAAACGCCTTCGAGTCTTTATGCAAAGAGGGTTCAAGCAATAAGGGAGGAATTGAGATGCCGACAGGATCAGAAATAATCGCGTCTTCGCTGGAGAAGGAGGGAGTAAAACACGTATTCACCCTCCCTGATGGCTGGATCATGCCGATTTATGAGGAACTTGAAAAGAGAGGAATAGAGATCATTTCCATGAGGTCTGAACAGGCAGCTGCGAGTGCTGCCGATGGTTATGCAAGGAGCACCAGGAAGCTTGGGGTTGTAGCTGTAGCGGTTGGACCAGGAGTTGCGAACATAATGCCATCTCTTGCGCAGGCATATCTCGCAGGTAGCCCTGTTCTCGCCCTAGGAGGGAGAACACCTTTTTCCAATATAGATAAGCTGGCCTTCGAAGAAGTCAATGTGCATACCTGGGTTGAGAAGTACACGAAGTATTCCCGTTTGGTCCTTTCAACATGCAGGTTGAACGAGTACGTACAGGATGCCTCAAGAGAGGCGTTGACGGGACGAATGGGACCCACACTCCTTGAAATCCCGAAAGACGTTTCTCTGGGAAAATGTGAAAGAGATATTGTGTACGAGTCTCCTGACAGGTACAGGCCAGCCGGGAGAATATTTGGTGATCCCTCCGCTATCGAGAGAGCTAGGGAACTTATAGAGCGATCAGTGAGGCCTGTGATCGTGGCTGGCAGTGGGGCTTACTGGTCTGGTGCGTGTAGCGAAATAGTGAAGTTGGCAGAGGCAGCACAGGCCTTGGTCGCAACTGAAGGTCTTGCAGTAGGTTGCATTCCGACTCTTCACCCTCTCTTTGGAGGGAATGCGAATGTCGGTATAATAACCAGGTATGCCGATCTGATAATTGCCATCGGCGCAAGATTCGATGAATTTCTCGGGTTCGGTAGTGATGTGTCGTTCTACGGTGAAGGCACAAAGGTGATACACATAGATGTCGATCCCTCAGTGATCGGTAAGAACAAGCCTGTAGATGTAGGAATATGGGGAGACGCAAGAGCGGTGACGAGTCAGATTCTCGAGTCACTATCAAGGAATGGTAAGGGAAAGCAGACCGGTAGCGAATGGAGCACCAATGCCTCCTTCCTGATCAAGTCTTACTACAACAAGATGGAAGAAGATGCAGCTTCTGACGAAACACCGATCAGACCACAGCGTCTGATGAGGGACCTGAGGGAATTTGCTGGCGAGAACGGTCTTTTTGTCCTTGATGGAGGAGACACGACTGCTTGGGCATTTCTTTATCTTAGGGCCTACCGTCCCGGTCAGATAATGTGGTCTCACGGCCCATTCGGAATGATAGGGATGGGGGTACCGATGGGAATTGCGGCCAAGCTCGGTAATCCCGAAAGGGACGTCTACGTCGTAACAGGAGACGGCAGTTTCCTGATGAGCGCAGTTGAGATTGAGACAGCAGCTAGGTACGGTATTCCAATAGTGGTCGTTGTAATGAACGACATGATATGGGGCGATGTCTACCACAACAGGATTCTAGCCACCGGGAAGAAGGACAGCGGCAGATTTGCGCTGCTTCAAAGCAGGAAATATGATGAGTTTGCCAGAAGTCTCGGAGGCTATGGAGAGACCGTTCACGACCCGAGAGAAATAATGAGCGCTTTGAAGAGGGCAAGGGACAGTGGACTCCCGTCTGTTGTTGATGTAAGAGTATCGAGTGAGTTCAACAGCCCGCTAAGTCAGATACAGGGGTTCCTGAAGAGGGACTAGAAAGAACATCAGGAAACCCGTTTCTAGGGTGCAAAGGTACTGCCTTCCTGAGGAGGCTCACTGAATGAAAAACAATGTACTGGACTAATGTTTTAGCCCACCTAATTTTGGGCAATTATAAAATATATCTTTCACCATAACACTTGCCATGACCGGCGGGCCGGATATTTTGGCTTCTCTTTCTAGCATCGAAAAAATGGATCCTGATCCATACTCTGGAAACCTCTTTACCTACGTCTATGAAACGGGGGATAGGAAACTCAGGGAGATTCAGCACAAAGCACTGAACATGTTCTACGACAGGAACGCACTTGACTTCACCACATTCAAGAGTGCTGCTTTCTTTGAGAAGGGGATAGTCCGATTTGCAAAATCTATCACTCACGCGGACGAGAGTGTCCTCGGGACACTGACCTATGGAGGAACGGAGAGCATTCTACTGACGGTGAAGGCGGCAAGAGACCTATTCAGAAAAAAGAGGGGGAAGGACGAGGTGCCTGAGATCGTGCTTCCTTCCTCTGGTCACCCATCATGGGAGAAGGGAGCGGAGTATTTTGATCTCAAGCTGAAGGTCATCCCGATTGACCGTGAGAGCAAGAAGGCTAATCTAGAATCCCTCAAGTCTGCAATCAACGAAAGGACCGCTCTGGTAGTTGCATCTGCCCCAAATTTCCCATATGGAACGGTCGACCCTGTCACTGATATGGGGCAAATAACTAAAGACAGGAAGATACCCCTTCACGTGGATGCGTGTGTTGGAGGTTTCATACTGCCATACTTCGAGAAGCTGGGGGAGAAAATACCCAAGTACGATTTCCAGGAGGAAGGTGTCACCTCGCTCTCAATGGATACCCACAAGTATGGATATTCCCTGAAAGGGTCTTCAGTACTCCTGTTCAGGAATCCAGAGATGAAGAAATATTCCAATTACATCAACATATCGTGGCCCAGCTATATTTTTGTCAATACGTCGATACTGTCCTCGAGGTCCGTTGGTCCCATGGCAAGTGCGTGGACTGCGATCAATTATCTCGGAAATGATGGATATCTGTCTCTTGCAAAGAAGGTACTCTCTGCCAGGAATTACCTGTTCAAGGAGATGACAAAGCTGGGTTTCAGATCTACTGCACCTCTGGAATCAAGCATCCTTTCTCTCTACAATGAAAATATCGATGTATTTGGATTCGTTTATGGAATGCAGAAGAGGTCCTGGCACCTCGAAGTGCAGAAGGCGATCCAAGACCTCGTCCCCTACAACGTTCATATGACCTTGAGTCCCATTCACGACAAGTTGTCCCGTGCATTCATAAGGGCCGCGAGAGAGACCATAGCTTCTCCTCAAGACCCTGCTTTCAAAAAGCTTATGGAGGGTATTTCGACGGGAGATTTGACAGTCCTCATGACAATGGTCAAGGAGGGCAACATCAACGCGGCATTACTCGTGAAACTTCTGGAACAGATACCTGAAGAATCTGCAAAGGAGATGGCCAACGAGATTGTCAATGAGGTGTTCCGATGAAGTCAAGGTTTCTGACACTTGTGGGTCTAATCCTCATAGTATTCGTATCACAGGCCATATGGGTCACATATTCTCCCATACTGACAAATGTTGCGCAGATATCTGGAGTATCGGATGGGTCCATTGGACTTCTAGCCATAATCTATCCCATATTCTTCCTTATCCTGACGATACCTGTAGGAATTCTTCTCGACAAGAACTTCAAACTCTGGCTCACTGTCGGCTCAATTCTCACGTTTGCAAGCGGAGCGTTCAGGATTTTCTCTCCGCACGCGTATATCTGGTTGCTTGGTTTCCAGGTGCTTGGAGCGATAGGTCAACCCTTCTCTCTGAACGCGTTTGCACTGTTTGCGAGCACATATTTTGAGAAGAGAAAACCGATCACGATATCGATGCTTAGTTTCTCTGTCTATCTCGGTACCATTTTCTCACTTGCTGCGGGTGAATACTTCTACAATCTGGGCGGGTTGCACATGGTTTTCCTTCCCACAGCGCTCATTTCTGTTGTCGGAATTGTGCTATTCCTCGTAGGAATTCTCGGCCTGGAAGCGAGAAAACCTGAGGAAAACGTGTCAGTATATAAGGAGATGAAATATGCGGTAAGACAAAGGAATCTCTGGGTCCTCGGGGTAATCCTCGGACTTGGGGTTGCTGCGTATGACAATCTATCTACTTGGCTGCAACCGGTCATACAGACCATAGGGATGGGCCAAGTAGCTGGTACGGTGGTTGCCCTGACGCTCATTCTGGGCTTAGTTGGTATACTCATACTCCCGAATGTCGTTACCAGGAAAGATCTCCGAACCATCTATCTGAGAATTGTTGCTGCTGTAGTCCTCCTGATATTTGTAGCACTGGCATTCGTAGCTTCCAAGGTAACAATGTACGCTCTTCTGCCAATAAGCGGGTTCATCATGCTTCCTGCCTATCCGATAATTATGGAATGGATCAGCAGATTCTACGCCAAGAGTCGTCAGGGAATTGCGACTGGTTTCATGGCATTCGTGAGCAGGATATTCTCGGTGGTGTTCACACTGTCCGCTCTGGTCGTGATATCTTCTGTCACTTCCTATTTCCTCTTCCTTTCTGCGCTTATACTCGGTGCTGTTGTCTTCACGTGGTTCCTTCCGCGTGACAAGAAGGTGGTCCCTGCATAGCAACGAGGAATGGCTTTCTGAAGAACATCGGGGGAAGAAGAGCTGCCTCAGACATACTTCTCTTCTTTTATTTCCCTTTACAGTTGGAGACCGGGATAAGTGTGAATTCATAACCGGTCTTGCTTTCTCTTGATGTATAGATATTATCTATCCATTCCCTCCATTCTGAGATGTTTACTGGCCAGGATTAATTTGTCTTTATTGTGCAAGATTTTTCTGGATTCTCGGCTCTTTCTTCAGCTGAGAGTTCGTTGCGGTGTACAGCAGAATTGCTCCAACCATAGGAAGGAATGGAATGAATATCCCAATTATGAACATTATTCCTGCAGTGCCATAAGTGGAGTTGTTGAATTGAGTCTTGAGCCTGAAGGAACCGACTATAAGAGCAAGTATCTCGCCTACGAAACTCATTACGGCCCCTATCAGTACTACCACAATCATCCCGATCGCAATATGCGCTAAGGAAACATGCAGGAGTGCTATGGGAATGAACACAATTGCTCCCACGACGACGAGAACCAGACCGATGAAGAATAGGTTGACCCCGGTGTAGGGGGATGAAAAAGCCGTAGAAATGCCTTTGAGTGTCCTGTATCCCCTTCTCAGAAATACGAAAGACAACAGGAGCAGAATGGCAGCAACGACACCCATGACAATTATTGCAACATCGAATCCTAGCAGGGAAGGCGAAACAGCTGAAGTTTGAAGGAGAGAAGAGAGCAAGCTCGTTATGTAGAATACCGAGATTACGGCGATCGCTGCATCAATCACAAAACCGACTATTGAAAGAAGTGAGAATAGTCTGATATTTTCTAGGGCATCGTGTTCTGTTTTTGTGTTCGGGGATGCACCCAGAACTTCATTTTGACTCATCTGTTTAAATGTTTTAATTCGTATTTAATCTTCCTGTAAAGAGATGAATAGTAGTGCCCTTCTTAACATTCTTTCATATTGGTTCGAACAGTAGCACCTGATTTTGACTTATCCGTGTTGCGCTCTTTTTCTCGTGAAAATAAGGAATAAATTCTCAATATCATTTATCGTCCGCTTTGATAACTCCGTTGAGGTATCAAAGAGGGAGAAGCGGTCTTCTGGATATCAGAGATTTCTGCCTTACCGTTTTACCAAATAAATGATTAGACACCTGCTTAAAAGACGGAGGAAATGAACACCTACTGCATTTGTTTTACATGGTTTTACATATCTCTCAAGAGTTTCAAATTCCCGTCAGATTCAATTCTGTCGACAAATTTCTCATCCGCAGTGCAGAGATCGCACTCAGCATTCTCGGCAAGAGCTAAGTATGAGGAATCATAGATCGTTGTGCCATATTCGGTTGCAATTCTTACCGAATCGAGATAAAGTCCATCCAGTAGGGGAAATAAGGTTATTTGTGATCTAGATAAACTCTCTCCAGCCCTTTCAATATCACGAACGCCCATGGCAGGATTATACCGAAGAGCGTTAAGAACCTCAAATGGCATAAGGTGGACGGACAACAGGTCAAATTTTCCATCACTATAGTCCTCGAATATTTTCAAAGCTTGTGCTGAGTATTCCTCCTCGACGTACCATTTTACCACGACAGACGCATCTACTACTAACTTACGCGATCTCGCCATTTCCTGATCTCCTCTGTTGAATTCCAGCCCTTTGAAGGCTTTCTAACACTCGCGGCTATACTCATTGCCTCTTTTATCTTGTTTCTATCAATCGCTCGCGTTCTTGATTCTTCCTCCTCAATCCTGGCTCTTATTGATTCTCTAATCACTTCACTCCAGTTGATGTACGAGAACTTCCGCATTTTCTCCTTCGTATCCTTTTCGATCTTCGTTGAGATTATTTCCATAACAAGTAATACGCGTTAGTAATATAAGTATTACTTTAACGACCGGAAAGATCAGCTGGATGATTCCGTCTCTTCACCATCGCCCATTTTCTGTGATCCTTCCCAAAAAGATAATCCATTCTAGCCGACAGGATTCCAAGTATCTCAATAGAGATGGCCCCAAAGAGAACGAACGGATTCCATTTCTTCTCTTTCAGGAACGTAACGAATACGTCGAGGAAGAGTGACGTCTCCCTGAAGACGAGAGTATCCATTATTCTGGGATCCAATCCCATCTTTGATATTTCTATGTGCCCGAAATTCACCCTCCTTCTCTGCTGGAACAGGTCAAAGGGATTTGACGGTACGATGTTTTGCACCTCTCCATCTTTCAGATAATTGACTGAAAGACCGTTGTGTGCTGCCCTGAGACAGAGGAACGCGTCTTCGTTTATCACTTCTGGAACGTTCCGTAGAAGCTCCTTCCGTACGCAGATGAACTCCCCCGCATGAACATTGCTGCTCATCTTAGACAAATAGTCCAGCTGCACATCGTGCATCTCCCACATCAGAGAGCCGATCCTTTCTGTGAGAGTGTCTGAATTTGACGGCGTTACCCTGACGGTAACGGCCCCGGTCGTACCGGTGAATGAGTTCTCGCACCTCTTGACCAGAGAGGGATCGAACGAGACATCTCCCGAGATGAGGAACACAAGATCTCCCCCTATGTTTGCGACTATCGAATTCAACGCTCTCACCTTACCCTTCCTCTCCCTCTCGAGCACCTTGATCAATCTTGTGTCCTCAATCTTGGCAATTTCCTGTGAAATGGATTCCCCTCCGTAGAGGAGAAATACCTGGTCGACGTCACTGTTCAAGACTGAATGGAGTGGGGACAGGACAAGATCTCCGTCATTGTAACTGAAGATTATTGCAGTTTTCTTCATCCGCGAACCGCACCCCACGAGAATTGACCCGTAGCTGCGGGAAAAGTGTGCATTTTGAAAGGAATACTCCCGCTAACTACGCCCTTTACAGTAAACATGTCCATAACCACATCAGAATACTTGTTTTCAACCTTTTCGAATATTAGGCATTGTCAAAATTGAGAAGATTCCTCGATAGTCTAATACAGGCGTTTACATACTTTTGAGATATTTTACTGAGGTCCCGCCAAAACGAATCTATTCAATATGCATCCGCTTTCAGGAGGGTGTCCGTTCTTGATGCTTCATGTATATTTAAGTAAGATTGCGCTCGGGGCATACGCCTTCTCGATCAGGATCACCGAAGCGGATGAGGGAGGTTCCAAAGATCTCAGACGTCGCTAATCTAGTTGCTATATTCAAACATCTATTCTGATTAGGAATGAAAAAGGCAAGTGTTAGTTCCACACCGATACGGAAATAGAAACTGAAGAAATTATTAGACTCTTAAACGATTTGCGGGCTACATTGACTTTTTGGGAGTACCATTTGAGAAGAGATTGATCTCAGCAAGTCTCACGATAGCGTGAAAGTGGTCAAGGATAGTTGCGACCGGAAGGAATAGTGAAGGGCAGAATTATGGATTCTCTTAAAACATCAGAAGTGCGATCATAAAATCCTTTGCAGCCTTCTGAGATGAACGATGGACGTAATAACTGTTCTTTCATATCTCTTTATGGAATCGTCGAATCACTTCATCACAATAAAAGGAAAGAGGGTCCATTACTTCGAGAGCAAGATTGCAGGATCAAAGGACACTCTGTTGCTTTTGCACGGAAAGTCATTCAGGGCTGAAACCTGGTCGTCTATAGGAGCACCCGGTAGGATAAATGAGATGGGTCTCGATTACATCGCAGCAGACTATCCCGGCTGGGGTGAGAGCGAGGAGAACGATGAATTCTACCCTCCCACCAGGAAGTATTCCAACGCAGCCACATTCATAGAAGAGTTCGCAAAGAGTGTAGGACTCAAGAAGTTCGTACTCCTGGGTGCATCATTCTCGGGACCGTTCGCCATCTCCTACGCATCAAGACATCCCGAATCCGTTAACAAACTCGTCCTGGTTGGGCCTGTGTGGAGCGATGACCTGTCACAGGAAGCATCCCTGATAAGGAAACCAGTCCTGATTATGTACGGAGAAAATGACAACGTCATTCCGATGGAATCGTTCCTGAGGTACAGCAACGCCATCAAAGGGTCAAAATTAAAAGCTATAAGGGGGGCAGGGCATGCCCTCTACCTCGACAAAAGAGAGGATTTCTTCAAATCTCTCGAAGAGTTCTTTCTCTTGTAAACGTGGTATCACTTAATATCTGAATTGTTGACCTGGCGCAAATGGGCCACCTCCCCTTATTCCCTGCCATCCTTCCCTGTCTAATCGGTATAAAAAGCGCATATCATACAGCAAATTTTGATCACAATGTACAATTCAGTAGATTTTGATGTACATTTGTAGCTATAGACTCTATCTGATACTAGGTTTTGCAAGGGTACGCTATGATGAAACCTTCTTAAAAGGACAGGACACGTAGTATAGAAGAAAATTATTGGGCAAAACAGCATGAGGAAAAAATCATTTTGAAATCGATAATGCTTTAAGAATGTATTACAATACTTTTAGATGATATTTAGAGGAAGAACTTTTGATGGAAAAAAATTGATTGAGAATGCAGAATTCAAAGTCAGCGAAGAAACTGGAATTATTGAATATGTCGAAGAGACAAGGAATTCAACTCGAATGGCAAATGGAAAGGAACTTAGCGATAAGGACGTGACTTTCTTACCAGGGCTCATAGATACGCATATCCATTTCTTCGGAACGGGCAACCACTCTCTAAATGATTGGGTCCTTACTGACAAGGTCATAGTCACGATAAGATCGGTGGAAGATTCCAAGAATTTGCTTAACGCTGGTTTCACCACGGTACGGACGATGGGCGACAAGGTTTCCATTGCAATGAGCAAGGCGGAGCGAATGAACTTGCTCTATGGGCCTAGGATAATATCTGCAGGTTTCTCTCTTGCAGAGACAGGAGGAAATGACGATCCTAGAAACTTTGACCTTGACTTTGCTCAAAAGATATCATACTCATATTATTGTGACTCACCATGGGAGTGCAGAAGAGCAGTCAGGATGAACCTAAGGGACGGAGCTGAATCCATCAAGGCCTATTCATCCACCAGTTTTGCAGGAGGAGGACAGATCAAGAACCAGCTGACCCTAGAGGAGTTGTCAGCCATAGCAGACGAATCGCACAAGGGTCTTGTGAAGGCTGCATCCCATGCATACGGAGAATCAGCGATAAGTAACTCTGTACTTGCGGGATTTGATAGCGTAGAGCACGGACTTGGCCTGACTGAGAAGCTTGCGGAAGAGATGAAGAAGCGTGGAACTTTCTACGTTCCCACAATGTCAACGTACGTGAGGAGCAAGAATAGCGGAAATTCAACAAAGGACGCAATCATAAAAAGACACCTAGAGAAGGAAGTGCAACTTGCATCTGACGACAAGATCAAGATAGCTGTAGGAACAGATTTTGTCGGTAGCTCGGATGATCCTCATGGTACGAACTACAAGGAAATTGCACTCATCTCATCTGTGACCGGACCAGAGGTAGCGCTTCAATCTGGTACTTCCATTGCGGCAGAATGCATCGGACTCAAGAATGTGGGTTCCATTTTTAAGGGGTACCAGGCAGACGTGATAGCTGTCAAAGGAAACCCTATGACGAACATAGATGTTATAGGTCCAGACAACGTTCTCTTCGTAATGAAGGGGGGAAAAATCCAAAAGAATCGGCTATTGAAAAAGTAAGTTAGTAACCTACATTTTTGAAACAGATTCGTGGATTTTTTTCATAAAATAAGGTTAAACTAAAACATTAAATTGGAATGTACTAAATTTGGACTTCTGGTTAATGTTTAAGGGACTATGACTCAACCTACGAGTCAACTACCTCAACCCCAAAAACCAAAAAAAAAGCGAGACCGAAATTGATTGTGATATTTTTTTGTCGTTGCGGTGTTGATGTGTCTCCCCTGCTACCCAAACAAAGATTCCAGCACTCTTTTGTGCAGTCAAGACAACAGGTATGTCTTAACAGACAGGATTAGGCATGATATTCTATCAGACGACTTGAGTTCAGACTGATGGAGTAGTCACATCTAAATCTAATTTGTGTTCCTAGACTTTGAAGAAAGCTCTCCGCGGAAAACCTTCAATCTGGATTTTAGAGTAACACTACCATTCGTGTGCGCTTATCATTGCAAAATGATATACATAAGTTTTATGTATATTTTAATGATACATAAAGTAATGAGTGGCAAGCTCAGACAGATGCTGGTGGACGACTCTACGTTAGGGGAAGTAAATGCAGCGAAACGGCTGCTCTCATCCGAGGGGAGTAGGAGGGTAACCTCCAGGGATGTCATAGAGGAGTTTGTGGGGAGGAGACTTCGTTTCCTTCTCCTGAAAAAGGAACTGCGAGATTACATTAATGGTTTCGTGGACGTGATAACCGGAAATCAGAATGTTCTGGGGATAATGCTTTTCGGCTCAGTCGCTAGGGGTTTGTATAGGAAAGATAGCGATACTGATATTCTGGTGGCTGTCAGGGGTAAGGCAATAAACTTCATCGATGAAATAGAAGACTCAATAGACGAAGTTGAAGGGCTGAGGGTATCACTGGTTCAGACAGGATTCTATTTAAGGATCAGGCCGCTCATCCTGTCAGGGGAAGATCTGAAATTATTCAGGCCGATTTACTTGAGCATAGTTGATGAAGGGGTCATACTCTTCGAAAGGAGGAATACACTGACAAATTTCAGGATAGACATTAGGAGGAGCATTGATTGGAAGAAGGAGATTGTTGAAGGTGGGGTGGTGCTGAAGTGGAAGATAAAGGCATAGCGAGGGATGCAATTGAGAGTGCGAAGAGGTGGCTGTCCTCGTCCATTGCGAACGCTGAGGCGGGGAATTACGATCTGGCAGTCTACAGTCTAGAGATGTCCACAGAAATCTCTCTGAAGGCCTTGCTCTTCTTCAACGGAATCGAAGCCCCAAAGACGCACTCGATCGGGGATCTGGTCACAAAAACCGTTAAGGAGGACGCAAAGCTGTCAAAAATCTTGGGTACCGAGATTGAAGAATTCGTTCATACATTTAATTCTCTTTGGACCCTGAGGTCTATCAGCGGGTACATTTTTGAAACGAGGTCTACCCTGGACGATATGAGGGTGAAGTACGAAAGGTTTGCAAAGGAAACGACAAGGATCGTTGAAATGTGCGATCAGGCAGTTGGTCTGAAGAAGCGTAGGTGAATTTCTTTGCTGCCTGGAACTTCATCAGATATCTGTAGAAATCGACCTGTTCAGTGATTCAGTCCTTCCTAGTGCATTAACTATATTGTCCTCAGCCTCCTTTGCAGCCGTCTCTCCAACTTTTGGAATTGCTCCAGCTCCAAGCCCTCTGGTGGTTCTCTTGCCGAGGAGGATCTTCCGGTTTGCTACAACTGTCAGCAGGTGTTTAGCATCTGTGTTTGCCGCTATCATCGCTACGCCGAATATGCCCTCCCTCATGCATCTGTTGATCGTGTTTGTCCCACCGCCTCCGCAGCCTACAATCTTTATCGAGACCTTCAGTCCCTCTACAATTTTTGTCAGCTCACGGTCGTCCTCTGACACTTTACGCCTCGATGCGTCAGTATTGTCTAATCTCTTTTCACTCCCCCACTCTTAACATGGCACCAGAATCAAAATCTGCGGGCATCTCTCTTTCACCCATGATACACAGCGTCCCCTAGAATAGGTTTACTGACTGCATTCTGAGTGGTCACTACCATATGCATACTTCATCATTCGGATTATCGTTGTGCTGTCTCTAAGCCCTTCTCCTCCTTAGGACAACTGCGATCAACGAGACTATCAGTATTGCGACAATCCCGATGGCAACCTTTTCCAGCAGAGAAGAGGATGTTGCACCAGGTGCTTTTGCGATGCTGTGGACCTGTAGAGGAGTAATTGTGGAAGATGAGACAGTAATGTTAGTAGTGTATGTCGTGTACCCGGGTGCCTCTATCTTGACCTGGTACGTCCCTGGCGACAGGGAAATGTTGAACTGCCCGTTCAGTTGCGAATAGGACTGACCGTTCACATAGATGGTGGCATTTGATGGCGTAATTGAACCTGTGAAGTATCCGTACGCCGCAATCTTGGAATACACTATAGATTCAGTTATGGAAGAACCATTCACAATCAATGTGCCGGTCCCTGGCTGAACCGAGTAGCCGGTCACGCTTCCCATGGTGAAGAGATAACTTCCGTCCGTCACTGTGAAAGAAACCGAATTGAAAGATGTCGTGAATGAAGCCCCGTCGAAGGTGATAGTCCACAAGGTTCCAGATGGTAGACCAGATATAAGGAACGTAACACTGTATTCAGACTTACTGAAAGCAGTATGAACAGTTAAGGATGAGTTGACTACTTTGACTATTCCAGAGAGTTGAAACGCGGTATAACCAGAAGGGGCGCTGATCAAGTACACATAGGTTCCGGGAGTTACTAAAAACGTTATGTTATTCGAGAGAGATGACTCTGTCGTTCCATTGAGTGTCACTGACCATTTTGATCCAGAAGGAAGTCCGGTCTCGTTGAACTCCAGAGATAGCAACAGTTCATTAAAGGTGACATTCACCCGCAGGGAAGAGCCGCTTACTGCGAAAGATCCATGCACGGGAGTGGATGTGAACAGGAGGTTTCCCGTTGATACGGAATAGTTGTAAGTCCCGTTTTGAAGAAGAAATGAGATAGTTGTGGTTGAGGAATAAGCGGACTGCCCATCTGTCATATTGACATACCATATTCCATTCACGAGTCCCGACTCGACAAATATGACGCTGTACTTGGATATGGCAACGGCAGGGGAGAAGATTATTGGGATACTGACATTCTTTCCTGAAACAATGGTCTCACCAGATGACGGGGTGGAAAAATAGCCACTCACAGATCCAACTGTGAAGTTGTACGTCCCATTCATTTCGTCAAAGACTATTGAAGATGAAGTTGACGACTTCAGGCTACCGTTGAGAGTCACATTCCACGCCTTCCCAGTTATCAGTCCCGATTCTTGAAAAACAATCTCGTACGTTTTTGCTATAGATGACTTGAAAACTACGTCCACGGTCATATTCGCACCGGAAACATTGAAACTTCCACTCGCGCGATAAGTACCGCCGGAAGATGCGTTGAATGTGTAGCTCCCGTTTGTGAGATTGGTGGATAAGTTCTGAGATGCCGAATGCATCGACGTCCCGTCGGAGAGATTGAGGTACCAGGTGGCACCGGACGTAATTCCTGAACTCATGAATGTCACCCTATAGGTACTGGAAGTGGAGAGGAAGCGATATCCTCCAGCGGTGAAGGTTTCATTCTTCTGTACCAGCAGGGTACCCTTGGAATTGTAGACCTTTACGTCGTAGGTACCGGGTGCAATGGTCAGGTTTGCATCTCCCCCAACGAAGTTGTATTTTGTGCTATTTACAAGTACATATCCTGACAATCCAGTTGCGGATACGTTGAGTATCCCTATTTGGCCCCTGTTGTAGATCTGAGCCAGTTTGCCCGTACCATTCACGATCGAAGCAAAGAGCGATCCGTCAGACTTGTAATAATTTGCAGCAGAGGTCACATTTGATATGCCCTCTGCGGTATCGCTGCCGAAGTTGTATGCGTTGGTCACCATCTGATAGTTGTGGCCGTTGTAATACTCAAGCTGAAGCGTAACCGACGACTTGACATCAAGTGTCTGAGTCCCATCCCCCGGTCCACCGAGTATCAGCTCTGCGTCATAGAACGAATATCCATCAGGTTCGTAGCCATAGCCATCAACAACAAAACCATCGACCTTTGTCACATTTGTCGCAAATTTGAAAAGAACATTATCGTACGTCTGCCAGCCATGACCATCGTTGTACATGAAAATCAGTTCTGGAATGCCTTGGGGTGTGGAAGTGTAATTGATGGCCATCTCTATATTGAGCGGGTAGGAAACATAGATGTCATTCCCTGGAAGGCTCTGGTTGGCGAAGGAATAGTAGAAGTAAGTGCCTGAAGAATTTCCGACTGTGCCGTTACCGCTGAGGGTGGAATTGTAAACGCTGGTATTTCTTCCTGTTTCATTCCAGACGTTGTCTATGAAGCCTATGGACGGGGTGGCAGATGTGTTGAAGTCTGCAACGTTCTGGACCCAGTAGACGTATTCAGTTGATCCGACGTAGAAGACATAGTTGATGTTCAACTGAAACGTGAGCTGTGTCGAAGATCCGTTCAGTGAAGCGTTATATGTTTCAAGGTTCTGGATGTTGATGTTGCCCAGAAAAGAAGTGGTGGAATATGAATACGGACTGCCTCCAGGACCGATCCCATAGTCTGCAATACCCATCGGCGCTGGTTCCGTTGAATATAGATTGTTGACGTTCACCTGCTGACCTACTGGGTATTTTCCAGGCCCGTTTGCAGGTATGATATGACCATTTATCTGATGGTCCGAGTTGCCGGGCACAGAATGGTTGTAGCTTCCTACGGATTGGATTGCTCCAGAGAGCATCAAGACAATCACTATTCCCATGATTATACTCCTAGCCAATCTGTCTACTTTCATTCAGTTTGAACTCCCTGGGTAATAAATCCCCTTGACTTAAAAATCTTTGGTTACATTAAATGAGTTTTCCATACAGATCTTTGTGGAACGATGCGTTGAAATTGTGATTACCCAGCGCTCATCTTTTTATCAGTATAGTTGTCTTCACCTTTGTCAGCACATATTCGTCGATGCTATGGTCATGGTACGTCTTGACCCTGAATATCTGTGACACCTTTTCCAGAATGTCTCCGAACTCCCTCCCGCTCTTCACTTCAGATGGGTCTATTGGAAATAATGATCCCTTTTATCTCTCCCCCTTTCTCCATAAAATTCCTCCAGCTCCTTTGCCGCTTTCGGATGAAGAAGAGCCTGGAACTTTGAGAGTACAATATCGCCCGATAAGATGAAAGCCCCCTACGGCAACACTAGATAAAGTAGCCGAATCATTCCTGACGAGAATGGGGAATCAACTTAGGTGGTCGAAGGAGATCCAGGTGAAATATAGTAGGAAAAGGGTTGTAACATTTATTGAAGTAAAACAAAGTTTTTGATAAGTAATAATACTCATATGAATATAATAATCGAGGGTGCTTAAGTAGAGTTGAAGTCGAGTAACATAGTTTGATGTGTGGTTTAGAGTAGTCTATCGGAGAGCGGAAGGGGGATGGGAACGTATCGTCGTTGATGTCAAAAAAAGGTTATCGATTCCACCCCAATCCTCCTCAGCTAAGCTTTTCTGACCCCTTCCCACCCCTTCTTCTCAGAAGTATTGCTGTGGTGACTGCAGCTATCACCACTATTACTGCTATGATTGAGATGTAAACGAACGGAAGTGATGAATGGCTTGATAACTTTTCAAGTGTGTAGTTCCCATGAATAGGAGTGAGCTGGGAGGACATCGTTATCGTTGTCTTGTAGGTGAGATATCCCGGTGCAGAGATCTTCACCTGGTAAGTTCCAGGACCCAGTGAGACGTTGAAGTACTCCACCTCTATCCCTCCGCTATTCCCTGCGGGCAATCCGAACAGGACGCCAGTCCTCTGGTAAGCAGTACCGTTGATGTAGAGGGTAGCGTTCACAGGGTTGACTTCTGCAAGGAAATACCCCTTGCTGCGCAGAAAAGAAAGGGGGTACTTTATGTTGTAACCACTGACCGTTATGGACCCTGAGGTCTCGTTGTATCCTAGCGCCGAGATTACGGAATATCCAGGTACGGGTGCTATTGAATAGGGGTATGTTCCGTTTGGAACATTGAACGTTATGTTGCCTGATGAAGACGATTTGACAGTCCCGTTTAGAGTAACGGACCACACTGTTCCGTTCTGCAAACCTGACTCAGCAAACGTGATGATATATGTGGTTGGTGAAAATGAGACGGACTTTGATACGTTGCTTCCGTTGACATATAGAGTTCCAGAAGTTGATAGTGAGGTGTAACCTGCTATTGCGCCGATCGAATATGAATAACTTCCGTCTGTGACGGAGAATGTTATGGAGGGAGAGGTGGACGATTCGACGGTGCCATCAAGCGTCACGTTCCAGGACGTCCCTGGTGGAAGACCGGATTCTGCGAAGGTCACATTGTAGACTTTCGCTAGCGTAACGTTCAGGGTCAAGGTCTCAAAAGGTGAAATGTAAACAGACCGGGAGAAGTTGGTGTACCCTCGAGATGATATCGAAATTGTGTAGTTCCCTGTGAATTCCGTTATTGTTGCATTCTTTGCATAGTATGTTTTGCCGTTGATGCCAATGTCAGATGGGACGTTTAAGTTCAGGCTCACCCTTCCGGTAGGAGTGAGTCTTACATCTCCGTAATAGGATGTATAGATTACATAGCTCTGACCCGGTACGGGGATCATTTTGAATGTTGAAAAGTAGATAGAATTACCCACCTCTATCGCGCTATCGACCATACTCACGTTTCCATAATACTTTGTCCCTATCACCGTAGGAATATCAGAAGATGTGTTGTAAATGAAGATAGAGGGAGACGAATTATTTTCACTATATCCGGACAGAACGACGTCATTGCCATACCAGCATACCGTATCCACGTACTGAGAAGAGGGAAACAAGGAAGAAAGGTCCCGCACCCCTCCGACTGGATTATAAAACAGAATAAACTGCCGATTTCCGGCAAACCCAGTTATGATAGCAGTGGTGCTGTTCGTGGCTACGTAGCTGTATCCGAGCCCGCCACCCTCTGATCCTATGTAGAACCCTTCAGGCATCAGCAAAGAGGTGTCGTGGAATGTCAGATTGTTAAGATAAAAGATGCCTATGTCAGATCCATCTGTCAATATTACTGCACGACGTGAAGAGATGTATGCGGCGGAATAAGTGCCATAATAGCCTCCTGTAGGTGTAAACGATGGTGGGAGATACTGGTCAAGGCTCACGAACCTGCCGTTCTCCATAGTCCCGAAATAAACTGATCCTACACCAACGCCGAGGAAACCGAAAGAGCTGCTGTTAATTTCGAAGATGTTCGTGATTTTGCTGGAAGTCTCATTCCAGGACGATGGAAGGAGGGAGGAGTAATTTGTGAAGACTCCAGTCGCAATATCGTAGTAGTATATGCCTGGTATATTCTGCGAAGCAGACCCTCCGATCAGGAATCCGGACTTGAAAGGTACAACCGTATCCGCTATACCTGCATAATCTGGAATTTGGAGAATGGTTGCACGGCTAGAACTGGCATTGACTAACCCCAGAGTGCCACCGGCGAAAAGCAGGTAACCAAGGTTGTACGCGACCTGGGTAGACCAGAACATTCCGTTCATAGATGACGTAAAATTTGCGTAAGCCGTTTGAACGCTCTCACTGAAGAGAACTGTGATTGAGGAAATAAGGGACGAGGAGTTGATAGGGTAAAAATCCCTAGAGGGGTAGTATATTGAGAAATCTGTCGCTACAGGGTACACGTATATACCTTCTGTCCCGGGAGGAAGAGTGATGGTATCGTTTCCATGTATTGCGAATGTTTTCCCATTTGCCGAAACATTCCACTGAACTCCCTCCGGGAGATTCCTGTCCGAGATAGATAAATGTATTTGCATGTTGCTGAAGTTTAGGAAATAAATGTCCCCGTTGTACCCAGTCAGGTAGAGTTCCTTTCCTTCCCAATTTACTGAATTGTTCCCCGGACTCAAATCCAGCGAAAAGTACCCAGGTTCATAGATTGATGCCCCGTCTATTGTTACGTTATACCCGGCCGGAAGATATCCGCACAGTATTGGCACGTCTCTGTGAAAACTCAGATTGAATAGCTGAGGATCTGTGTATATTCCGGAACCCCAGGTAGCTACGTAAGAAGTACCATTTCCAGTGGAGAAGAATGAGTTTATCAGAGTTGAGGGAAGATTGTACGATACGTTTGTCCAGGTACTACCAAGATTGTATGAGAGGTATAGCCCCTGATCTGATGTGAATACGAGTCCAAGTTTTCCCGCTACTTCCTGGAAATAAATATCAGAAAATGAGAGAAAAAACTCGTGTGAGCTCATTCCAAGATATCCAAAAGACTTTCCACCGTCATAACTGATCATCGACCTGTAAACGTACGGGCTCCCGTAAGTCGTGGTTGCTGCCAATATGGAGGAGTTTGATGGGTCAACAGAGAGAGCCTCAAAAATATTTGAGTTGATTTTGTTCCATAAGACGCCACCATCCGTGGATTCATAAAGTCCCGAAATGTTAGATGAATAGAGGATGTTCTGGTCAGATGGTGAGTCAACCACTGTTGAAGCATTAGTGGGTGAATTTTCGAAGACAGACCAAGTTGCCCCGTTGTCCTTGCTATAGAAAATTCCAGTCCCGCCTGGCACGAATATTACTCCTTTCGAGAAAGCTATGTTCTCAACGCTAGGATTTACCTCTGCAGTGAAATTAATACTCGGCAGGAAAAAAGACTTCCCTCCGTCTACCGAAACAAAGAAGAATGGGCCCCCCGCAGTGGTGTGTGTTTCTGTCCACATGATCACGATGGACGAGTTGTAGGGATCTACGGAGACGACTCCTAGATATCCCTTGTTTATGATTGTCCAGTTGCTGCCAGAGTTGCTTGAATATAACGGACTCTGCCCCTCACTAATGCCGAATATTTTCGAATTGTCCACCGCAACATATAAGAGGAGGTTGGTAGAAAAGTTTGAGAGTGGGGCCCAGTTCTTTCCTCTGTCGTGAGAGACGAAAAGTCCTCCTTCGGAACATAAGAAAATAGTATTGTCACTTGATGGGTCAACAACCAGTTTGTCAGGGAAGGTTGCCGAATTTGGCGGTAAAACACCAGTGAAGGTGTCTCCTCCATTCGTAGATACGAAGATAAAGCCGTTCCCGACAACATAGATAATGCTACCATTTGAAGGGTCAAACGTCATATAGCTGGGAGGTTCTGATTGGTATCCCATTCCAACAGCGGTGGTGTTTACCTGTTGCCACGTTTTCCCTCCATCGGGAGACCTGTAGAGGGAGGGACTCCCAAGTTCTCTAGCAGGGTAAGGGGAATCAATGATCGCCCACATATTGGAGTCGTTGGACGGACTGGCAACGATCTGACTTATTGAAGGTTCCATGCCACTAAATTCAGACTCATAGAATTTAACCAACAAGCCAAAACTTGAACCGTGGTCAGTGGATTCCATGATTTCGTCGGTGACGTTACCAGAAAGAGACCACAGACCCACGTAAATCTTTCCTCCGCTGTCCAGAATTAGAGAGGAGGTCACTATGTTGGAAAAGTCCGCTATCTTGGTCCAGGTGGTGCCAAAATTGTTTGATTCAAGAAGGGAGTAAAACGTGGTTGCGTAGAGTGTTCCGTTAAGATACTGTAGTTGAAAGCCTCCGGAGTCATATGTCTGCTCCCAGCTGAGTCCACCATTGACCGTCTTGAAAATTGCACCACCCACAGGATTCCCACCTTCCATTCCCCTAGTCTCCACAACCACTATGTCAGGGTTCTGAGGATTTACGGCCATTGAAGTTATCGAAGCAGTGGTAAGGCCCAAGTTCTCAACGGTCCAGGTTTTCCCCCCATCGGTCGATTTCAGTACTCCACCGAAACCTGAATCGCCCGGGTAGCCGTTGGGTCCAGACATCGGATAACTCTGGCCCGAAGCAGCGTAGAGTACATTCATATCGATCGGTGAAAAGGCTACGTCAGAAATCAGCCCTCCATAGGACATGTTGCTTCCTGGGACTTTGATGTCTGATGGTCCAATGCTAGTCCATCCCTCCGCTAAAGTGACATTGGAAGAGCTGTTTCCGTTCACTGCAAAGCCATTCACCAGTGCGCTGTCTAGAAGAATTTCTGTTGATGTTTGCTCTTCGATTAATGGCTGGAACACGAGATAGAAGAGCAATGAATGGTTTGAGATAATGTCAAAGCTTCCTTCGGCTCTTAGCTCCAATACTCCACTTGAAAGGTTCTCGTAACTGAAGGTGATGTTTTGAGAGGAGATCACTCCCAGTGTTCCAACGAATTGAAGCAGAGAAGAGTCAAAAGAAAAGATCTGTTTTAGGTTGACAAGTGATTGAGCATTATTAATGTAAACTGGGATGAATACCTGACCAGAATACGAAGTGCTAACATTTCCAAGGGAGAAGAGATTTATCTGCTTTGAGCTCGTCGAAAATATGGGGCTCAGCGCGATCTCTTGGAAGATTCCATTGTACCCCGAATAAGAAGTGGATGCGTTTATAGGGACTGCGAAGATTGCTGCCTTGAAATCGAGTGCTGGATTCTCTGCGTAAACGGGATGAGAAATGATCATGTCGTGATCGCTGTACACATAGCCTGAATCGTTCTGGAATCTAACGATTGAAATCTCAGTGTTTTTCTGAAGAGGAGTCAGAAGAATCGTGCCATTTGATTCCTCTGAAACAGTGACGAAGTTACCAAATCTACTTTCGTTCTCCCACGGAAATGAAACATTACCTGATATTGGGTAAACATCATAATTTACTCCAGAAGGAACATCGTATGGAGTGTAAGGGCCATTATTCAGTACAATCTCTCCCTTAGGGATGCTCTTATTCTGGATGTTGCCTTCTATGCCCCAAATATTCATTCCAGCAGTCGTCCCACCGTGACCATCCTGCCAGTCCCTTACTCCGTACAGGAATGAAAGGTTGGAGGCCCTTTCCCATGTACCATTTACCAGGAACGACTCTGCATTGGGGATGACGATTGATCCCTGGAAAAAGCTCGTGGAATTCAATGGACCTGCCCTTTGTCCTACCAACGGTTCGATACCTAGGTAGGCCTCCCCGCTTGCATAATCTGTAGGTGCTCTAAAGTAAGCGCTGTGACCGCTTTCATTGATGGGTTGCCCGTTAGCGAAGAACCCCCAGGTCCCGTTGTTTTCAGCCTGCATTGTGAAGGTGTAGGTTTCATTTGGTACAAGGGGGTAGTTAGAGTCAGTTCCTCCAGTGGTGTTAACATAGTTTGAAAAGACTCCCCAACCTGCATACGAAACGTCATACATTCCCGTAAGCCAGTTATTGAATCCAACCTGAGCCCACCAGTATTTCCCTGTCAGTGGATTGTTGAAACCTTCTCCAATCCAGATGGAAAAAGGAACTGCTTCCTTGTAGTAAGGGGCTACGAGAGTAAATGACATCCCAGTGTTGTTCACGGCCACGAACGTAGGAATCTTTGGATTAAGGGATCCAGTTCCAAAAACCTCTTGGAAATGGGGTGGCAGTGTAATTAAGGAGGCAGAATAATTGGATATGTAGTAATTCCACAGATCCAGCGCAAAATAACCGCTGTGTGTACCTACGTCTGTTGCATAAACTGATACGCTACCAGATGACAGAAAATTGACGTAACCATAGCCGTTCGATGCCATGGTAGCGTTAAAGTCTGTGGGGTCTCCAGTTATGTTTTTCTCATAGATCATCCCGCTGTTGTTGTAGACTTGCACCTTCACCGTTGTGTTCATTACCCCAAAGCTCAGTGCGCTAGGTCCAGTTTGGGAGCTCAAATCTAAGACTTTCTCCTGTGACATATTCATCAGAATGAAAGGCTGGTAGTATTCAGAGACCGCAGTCCTTTGAAAGCTAATCGATATAGACACTGGCGAACCCGACACACTAAAACTGCCAGATGCCTCAGGAGTGACATATGATGTCGTGGAAAGCGCAACGAAAGTGTAACTTCCATTGGTCACGCTAAATTCCAGGAGGCTGCTGTTTGAGCTGTATGAGGTATTTGCGGAATAGTTTGAAATAACCTTGACAGTCCAGGAAGTTCCCGTGGGAAGTCCAGTTTCTGAAAAGGTTATGTTGTAGTCGGTATAGATGGTCAGATTGGAATTAGCAACCTGACCATTCCCCCCTTGCACTGAAATCCCTTCAAGCAGAAGTGCAATTAGGATGAAGAAAACCAAGAATTTGACAGTCGAGTTTGTAATTTTGACTCTCTGGGTCATACAATTCTTCTCTCCAACTCTTTTAAATATACTTTATACCGTATTTATCTCTTATGGGAGTTAGAAGGGATAGTCCTTATCTTTAGCTGCAGAAAGCACCAAGTTGACTTTATAGGGGATGTAATGTCTACGAAACAGGCACCTCTAACCCTGAAATTATAAGGGGTGACCAGGAAATATTCGACAGCTATGAAACTGATTAGAAGTCAAAGCAATGAGAAAAAATAAGAAAGATCTTAACTAGAATATCGGCTGTCCCAGTCACATCGCGGGTCCAACGGCCACATTGACTGTTTCAAGAAGGTTGCCACTCGGGCTGTATACACTAACCACATCTTGGAAGTCGACATACATTGGAACACGGTCTCAATAATCTCCCCATCATGCATCATACTCCACTGGCCTTATAAGTAGCCCGCGCGGTAGGATTGTCGCTGACGGCCTGAATTTTTCATAAACTCAGTCACGAAGTACGTGGTTCCAACGGGAATCTGGCTCTGGTCAGTCCAGACTATAAACGGGTAACCACCCGGTCCGTTGAAACTATACCAACCTGATGGGGATATATCGCTAGAATACCAACTCCAGTATTTGGTTAACTGGTAACCGACAGGTTCATTTTCCAATGATATCCAGTCCTTTGACCGTTTTATCACGAGTCAAGAGTTCCAAGTCCCATATCCGAGTTGAGTGGTCGGTTTCAGATAGTTACCGCATCAGCCATCGAAAAAGCGGGCCTGGTAATTATGTCCATGCGGATCAAATCCCCCTCCATTTCCGTTCCCGTTAGTAGCAACTACGGTTCCGATCGACAGCACTATAATGAAGGATAAGAGAATTTTAATTCAACAATGGTCTTATTCATCAAAACACCTATTGAAGATTTTTTATGTGGTACTTATCCATTAAGACAAATTAAGGCTCTTTAAACCGTATATTCTACTTCCGAGAAAGAGATCAAGATATTTGCTCTCAGAAAAGGACAGTTTATCATTCCTATTACTCGATTGATACTATTCTGGTCTACAGCAGAGTTCCTCTGTTTAAGACAGTACGGTAAACCATGAGTGTTCTAAATTGAAGAGGGCTGTCTAAATGGTTTGGGACCCATTCAGAAAGCATCTATTGCTAGGATGTCAGGTGTCACGAAAAGAGTCTCCGAATACTCTATCTTTTGTATCAGAGGGGTTTATTCCGGTTAATATGGCTTAACCATCTAAACTTATTTGTCAATCTTGTCAAAAGTCTATTGAAATGAGCTGAAGATTGAAGTCTCTCTCGTCGGATGACCTAGAAATACGCATCCAATCTACACTCGGCTACCAGACTCCAACTGTTGTGAACAAAGCGGTTCCAATATTTGCAAAGAGGATGATGGGAAGGATTGTTTGAAATAATTTTAACTTGGGTCTTAGGCTGCAAAAGGTCTCAACTCAGTTCAGGCCAGCACAGACATGCCTACGTAAATTATTCCGACAATTGCAATGAAGAAAGAGACCAGTCCCGCTATTATGAAAACGAACTTGATCATCAGCACCCTATTCCACTTTTCTACTATCTTATCGGGCTGATCCAATCGCATTTTTTCTAGAATTGGGAGAGCAACGAAGATAAAGAAAACTATGCCCAGCCCAAAAAACAATGGTGGAAAGATCAGAACCAGCGGTAAGAAACCCGTACCCGAAGCAGCATTGATGCCTATGAATTTCAGAATTGCAAAATAAACTGCGATGAAACCTGACTGAACTGAAATCATCATGCCCGCAAATGTTCTCAAGACGTCGAAAGATTTTCCAGCTTGATTCTCTGCCGCTTTTATGTACGTTTCTTCGGAACTCGACAACGGAGAAACTGAAACAATCTTGGGTCTATCGTTTGACATTATTCTCACTGCACTGAAATCTTGTCTTTATCCATTTTTAGTGAGATTGACATCTCAATTTCAGCCTTGAAATGTTTTCCAGTGGTGGGGCATTTGAATGCTCTTAAGATCGTGACATCCTTTTCTTCGGGTTCATTCTCCCGCTGTTTGTCTTCGTAATTCAGAGTCGTGACGATGGTGTCTTGGCCCCTAATGAGATAGACCAATGTATAGGTATGGGTCGCATCTTCAAACGGACAGTCAATTGATATCATTTTGCTCCACGGACCATTCGGCATACCGCACTACTCCGCCAATCGCTCTGAGCGAATACCTTGCACTTGTATACAGGTTTCGATGTATTTAATCTTGTTCTAGCCGAATTCTACGCAAATTATCAACAATTCCCACGTTTGTGGATATTGAAGGTATTTATGGTATAGTTTGTAGAACTGATGGAAATTTGAAGTCAAAAACATATTTTTATTTCTCTTACTCTTCAAATTACTCAGGAAAACTAAGAAAGTTTTAAATCACTGCTCAGATAAATTGGCATTGACAGAAAGCAGCAAACACGAGTCAAACGGAATTGTCGCGGATACTTCAGAAACAGATAAAAGTGGGCTTGACGGAATTACCCGAGGCTTTTCCATACTTTCAATCTCTCTTGTACTCCTTGCGATTCCAATACTGGTCTCTCTTTCACTCATGTTCAGAATAGAATTTAGTGCGGTCTTCACTCTCTGGTCTTATACTTCTGTCCTGGTCCTGATTCTGCTGTCTATTTTCTCCATATATGCAATGCTAAAAGAAGAAGCGCTCAAATCGAGGGGAAAGAATCTCGAAGCACTGAAGCACGACTTGACGTACCTGTTCAGATACAAACACATAATAATCCCCTTCTCAGGGCTATCACTTGCAGCGGGTTTGGGTACCTTGACCCATTTCTTTTCCCCCATTTTTTCGCTCGAATTGATCTACGCTGCCGTCATAATACTAGCTTTCGAGTCGATCTTCCATTCCCTCTATCATTACTGGCCGAGAAGCTTGAAGAATAATTCCAAGATTCAGAGCACATTTTTAACTGCAATAATAATCATCGGGCTATTCATTTCTCTATTCATCATCGGCACAGCATCGGTTCTGGTGATCTCCTTTGTGTTTGCTGGGATAATCCTGGTGACAGGTATTGGAATGATTTCCATCATCGATATCACTGCCACTGACCTTTCGCGCATACAACTCAGAGGGAGGAACCTAGGTTATGTATCAGTTTTGATATTATTCCTCTTACTCACAATATGGACATGGCTCTCGAGTAATTTTGCCGCTGAGATTTTTAGAAACAGCGTCACTTCCGCCATTCCAAGTATTTACAGGCTGTACACAAGCGAATTTCAAGCACTATTGACGGGATTGAACATCTCCTTCTTCAGCGTGTTAGCTGCTTTAATTGCTGGAATAGCATACTTCCTTTATTTTACTATAAGAAAGAAAAGTCACGAGAAAGAAGGGAGATTTGTATTCTTGCTCACTTCCATTCCCGTAGCGGGATTCATCACCTTTTACCTAGCCATCTTGGTTGACGGAGACTGGACAGCTTTAATTGGAACTGGGAACAATCTCATATCATATACTGTGCAGTTCCTCCCTTCCATAGCGCTTTTCGCAGTTGGATATTCTCAGATCGTAATTGAGCTCCCAAGAAAGACATCTAGGCTCTTGCTCCTTGAAGAGAACAAGTTCATCATCTCACTGACCTGGCTGATAATATTCTCTGCATTTGCGGAATTCCTCAGCTGGCTCGTTTACGGCAAGCCTGGATCATTTATCTTTGAGGTTGACGTACTGCAGTGGTTTGGAATTCCGATCGGGATTGTCCTGATCTCTGCTAAATATCTCAGGGGTAGAAGAAACAAGAGAACAGCCCCTTGGTGAATGCTCAGACTTAAAGCTGTGTGAGTGTAAATATTACAGACCCTTTGTGTAGTTTAAAGCAGAAGGTTCGGTCATCAAGTCAGAAGCTCATTGACAATCTTAGAATAATGCTGCATACTTCATCGACAGGTAAGGCAGTAATACAAGGTATTCTTCACTTCGTGGTAATGATATAATGACAAAACTGAGCAAAGTGACAGGAAAGGGGCAGGTAACTATTCCTGTCGAATTTAGACTGGATCTTGGAGTAAAGGCTGGCGATAAAGTGCTGTTCGAAAAGAAAAATGGAAGTATCATCATTAGGAAGGCTGAAAAGAAAGGTACAGTTGAAGTTTTAGAAGATTCGACTCCATTCAGTAAATCAGCGAAAAGAATGATGAAAAAAATCAGAGATGAGTGGGATTAAGACCTGCATAGACACTAACGTGTTCTTAAATGTCATCCACAGCGATCCTTCATTTTATTCCTATTCAAGAAAGATTTTGTCGGCGATAGATCGTGGAATCGCTGGAGTTGTGGAGAGTGGACCAGCCGATGCTTGACCATTCCTGGCAAATTTTCAGAAATCAGAAAACAACCAGATTCAGCTTCACAGATTGCACAATTATTTCTCAAGTAAAGACGAATGGCATGGACAATCTTAGGACATTTGACAAGGAATTTGAAGAAGTCAGTCTTTCGCTGGTAATGCATTAGCCTACCAACCTTTTTTTCTAATACTTTTCAAAAAATTATCGGCAATCTCTTGTTCTGGTTTTTCTGGAAGGAGTTCAAACAACCGGAGGGTTTCGATGCACAGCCCAATAACTGGGTTCACTTAAACTCCTTTTTCCTAAGAATCCTCTTAGGTTCTTTTTGATTCAGTAACCCAACGTGAAAGCGTAACGATAACCTCGGATATGTTGAATAAAATACGTAAGCTATTAACTATCATAAATGATAATTAACTACTAACAAAATTTATATTTAACAACACCATAGCTATTGCGTGAGATGGGAAGAAATTTCTAGAACGCTTGAGGATAGACCTATTTTTACCACGGTCCAGCTTGCCAGCATTTTAGGCAAGTCACCAGAATATGCAACCGAGGTAGTTCATAGATGGATCTCACGGAATAAAATTACAAGGATCGAGAGAGGGAAATATACGACCCAAAGCGACCCCTTATTGGTTGCTTCAAGTATAACGTGGCCCTCTTATTTATCCATATGGAATTCTTTGAGTTATCACAATCTGACCGAGCAAATCCCACACTCATTCTGGGTATTCACCACAAGATATAGAAAAAACTCGGTCCTCAGCATATTGAATACTCAAATTTTCTTCATAAAAATTGATCCTAGTCAGCTGTTTGGCTACCAGAAGATCGTAAGGGACGGAATTGAGATATTTATGGCGGATCCAGAGAAAGCGATTGTTGACTCCGTTCTGTTCAAGAAAATTTCAATACCAGAGATACAAGAAATCATTCAACTCAAGGCAAATAGAATCAGCAAGCAAAAACTGATAGGGTACTCTTTGAGGACTAGAAATGTAGCATTAATCAAGAGAATTGGATACATGATGGATATGAGTGGATACGACTTCTTCTATAGGTTGAAGGGCCATATATACGACCAGGTAACGATTCTCGAGCCAAATCTTCCAAGCAAGGGCTTAATAGACCATAAATGGGAAGTAAAGGATAACGTGGGGAAATGATTAGGAGAGAAGAACTGAAAAGGGTTGCAGAGAGAAAGAGAATTTCCATATCAAATGCAGAGAAGGACTACTTGCTGGAGGTGCTTCTTTTTTCCATAAGCCAGGAAATTGGGGATGCTATCGTTCTCAAAGGTGGAACGTCTCTTTATAAGCTATATAATTTGAATAGGTTTAGCGAAGACCTTGATTTCACTTTAAATTCAAAGAAATTCGATTATAGACGCCATACCGACCTGTTAGTTAGATCGACTAGACTAATTGGAGTCACTTCACATTCCACTATAGAAGCTCACAATAACGAAACAAATATTTTCTTCTCCTTCCGAGGTCCTCTATATGATGGTAGAAAGGAAAGCGCCTGTCATATTTCATTGAACATTAGTCACAGGGAAAGGTTATCTATGCATTACGTAAAGTCCTTTTTTGTGTCGTCTTACAGCGACATACCTGCCTTTGATGTGATTGCCATGAATGAAAAAGAGATACTGGCAGAAAAAATAAGGGCAATAGTTACGCGAGAAAAGCCAAGGGACGTATATGACTTATGGTTCCTCTTGAAAAAAGGAATCGAAGTCGATCACTCTCTAATAAGAGAGCAACTCCAAATTTATGGAATAGAATTCAATTCAGATCAATTCAAGGCGAGAATGCTAGCGAAAGAAAGGCTCTGGAAAAATGATCTAAAAGGTCTCATTATAGGAAGCCTTCCAAATTTCTCAGAGGTAACTAGTGAGATTGAAAGGTTGATCGAAAAATGATCTATTATTTATCCATTAAAGCCCTTAAAAATTTCTCCTTGAGTTGAGAATTGCGGACTATTTCATTTAGCAAGTCTTCCAGTATTTTTTCTTTGAATTTTGGATCAAAGTCCTTCGCAAGTTCTTTACCGCTGTTATCAATTAAAGACTGCTCTTTATTCGCAGTTTCATTCCCTTTCGCATTGCCTCCCGGCTCTGTAATTTTATCTTTATTAAGGGGGGCGCCGCATTTGGAACAGTAATCAGCTATCGATGGATTCTCGACTCCGCATTTAACGCATATTTTAGGCCCGTACTGAATCGTGTTCCCCTTTCCGTCTTTCTGTTTTTCGATTCCATAGACCTTCAGGACAGCATCGTCTACCTGCTCATCGCTCAAGTTGACATAAACCCTCGACATCCTAGAACCATGGACCCATCCGTTCTCAAAACATTATGCATTGTTGTGCATAATATTGTTCGAAGCATATACCATCTCAGTCCCTCCTGCTCCAGCAGTTTCAGGTGGACTGCCGACGTACAGATATTCATCCATCACAGATGGTAAAGAGGCTTTCGCACTCACGGGGAACGGGTCTCCGCACAGGTGAAGGCCACGCAGGGTTATTGCCAGTGATGACAACCTGTCTCTGTCGTAGTCCTTACCACAGTTATAGCATCTTGATATCTTCCAGGCAGGGTGCTTCAGCCTTCCACCACAGACGGGACATTCTGACGAAGTCCCTCCCGGATTCACGTATATCGTTTTGAATCTGCTCTTGTATTCTATCATCCTCTGGAACTCTGAATAGGGCCACCTGTTGAGATGTGTTCTCATCTTCTTTGATCGTGGTCTTGAAGTTTTTCTTATGTTACTCAGGTCTTCAAGTATGAATGATGCATCTGGATGTTCCTTGACCATTGAAGAGGATAGCTTGTGCATAGCATCGTTGATTCTGTTCCTCTCCCTTCCCCTTGTCCGTTTCATCTTCCTATTTCTCTTCTCTTGATTCCTGACGTGCTTCTGTAATTCCCTTCTCCTCCTCGAGAAGTCGTTCTGTATACTCCCTATGCTGGAGGTTGATTTCCAAATAACTTCCTTTATGCCTCCATCAAACACTGTTCCTGTTATGTTGGAAAAGTTTGTGTCCATCCCGATCTTCTTACCAGATATCTCTTTCCTGTCTGGAATGGAGAAGGAGATCGATATTATCCTGTCTGTGATGAGAACTTCTCCTATCTTGTGCTTTGAGTACTCTTCCCACTTCTTGTTCCTGGTGTTTATGGGAATGAATTCGTACTGCCCTGGTCTCATTGTTATCCTCACTCTCCCATCAACGATCTTCACAAGCTCTGAATCCAGTCTCATTGCTAGCCTGTTGACTTGAGGGTATCTCTTGTTTCTGTGGTTCTTCCTGAATGAGCGGAGAATGGAAACAGATGATCTGCACACTGGGTTGATGTGGTGCTTAGCATAGCCGTAATTGGAATAGAACCATGGTTTGATATACTTCCTCAGGTCTATGGGGGAGGGAATAGTACCATTACTCTTCCACTGCAGGTAAGATTTCGTTACACCATATCTAATGGCGTCTCTCATGTCGCTGAGGTAATACATTATGGTGGGTGAAGGTTCGTAGTACCACCATACCGTCCTCTTATCTCCTGAAGACTTCCAGGGATGAGTCAAGACTTCACCATCACTTCCATAATTCCAGTTCCAGGTACTTGAACTTTCTATACCCTGATGACAAATGAAAAAAATGAACAAATGAATTCATAGTAATATGGGACGGAGGTTCTACACTCCTGTTGCAACCATTCTCAACGGAAACATGCCGGATCAAACAACATTCCACAGTATCGCATAGGATATCGCGATAGCGTTAAGAGCCCTGACCTTCCTTACCCATGTCTTCCCCTTTACCGTCAGTTTCATTCCATAATTGTCAAACTCTATATCCTTGACCCTGAGCGTCAAGAGTTCCCCTATCCTGCACCCTGAATCGTAGAGCATCGCTATAAGGGCCTTATCCCTCTCGTTGCGGCTGGCGCCGAGTAGCATATCAAGCTCCTCGGGTGAGACGATTTCCTCGGATTTCTTGTCCTTGGCAGGATGCCAGTTCAGTCTGAGTCCACTAACAGATTCTTGGTACTTACCATTTTCATAGAGGTGATAGAATTTCTTTAACGTCATGAATAACCCGTTCATCGTGCTATCCGCATAATTGCCATTTCTCCTGGTCTTAGCTGCTTTTAGTTTCAATACTGTCATCTTTATATCTTGCTTCGTTGGGTGTAGGAACGCATCTCCCAGGACTCGGGCAAGTACCTTAAGTCTCGTTAAGTAAAAGTACCGCATGTGATGGGATAAGTAGTCCATAGTGAGATCGTCAATAAAATCGAGGATGGCTTTTTTAACGTCTGAATTGAGGGCTTCTTCCTGAACTAATCGTGTTTTAGTCTGCTCCAGGAGTCCCTCTATATTGTAGACCCTGTCCCCCTCCATCAAGTAATATGATAACAATTCACTATAAATGTGATTCCGCATGAGAATCATGTACCTGATACTCAAATTCTGCTTAGGAGAATCTTAGGTTGTGTCCCTTTCTCCATTGAGAACAGACAACATTTCTGCCTTCCACGAATCATTCTCATTCCAAACAGCCAGTATCAAGTTGTATCGATTGATTCATCGTTCCCTGGCCCTGATCGAGATTGTAGAAAGGTCTTTCGATAATTCGGGAAGCCCGTGTTTTAACCATTTTCTTACGACTTCCTTCCCTTTTTCCTTCCGCTCTACTACTTTTTTAGCATTTGAAATGCCTTGCCTCATAATGATTCTTACAGCCTCTGCTTTGTTTCTTGCCAATTTATAACGAAGCAGGTTCTCCACAAGGTCGGAGATTTCTTGGTCAACTCTGA
>JAKATW010000154.1 GCA_021827945.1 Thermoplasmata archaeon | reverse complement strand
GGATTTCAGATGAAAGCACCTCTGTAGCTGCAGGAAAACATGGAATCGCTTTTCTTGTCTCAAAAAGACCTGGCCTCGTACGAGTAGACCGTGAAAAACTCGTCAAGTTCAATTTAAATCAGGAAGTGCTGTTGATTACCAAAAAGAATGATGAAGCAGTGGGCAGGGAGGAGATCGTTGCTGCCATTGATGTAATCCCTCTTGGAATAAAGCGAAAGAGATTTGATGAAATCATTAGGCTCGTCTCCCAGGAGATGATAAGAGTCGTGCCTTTCAGTCTGTCCAGAATCGGACTAATTATAACTGGAACGGAAATCTTTGAAAAGAGAAAAAAAGATCAGTACTACCAGATAGTGAAGAAGAAGTGTGATAGGTATGGCTGGAAAATTGTATACAAAGAGATCGTCCCGGACAATCAAGATATTGAAACAAGGGCAATAAAAAACGCAAGAGACGCAGGTGCGGATGCAATCATTGTGACTGGAGGGATGTCTGTTGATCCCACGGACAAGACCCCGCGTACAATCAGGGACTTGGGTGCAAGAGTTATTGCATACGGAATTCCGATGAAGCCTACCACGATGACTATCGTCTCTATGTGGAAGAAAGTTCCCCTGTTTGGTATATCCGCTGGAGGGATAAGGTACCGCAATTTTAACTCAATTGATGTCATTTTCACAAAACTGATGGCAGGAGAGTTACCATCAAAGAGAGAGATTGCGCAGCTGGGAGAAGGTGGAATCTTCTGGAATTACAGCAAAGCTAGCGCTGGATACGTATCTGGGAAGCCAGGAAGTAAAGTTCACTGACTAAGGAGCAGTATCTATCAAGATAGAGAATCTTTTACAAATGCAGCCTAATGTTTTCTTCTGATAGAAACTACTTCAGCCATGATGCTGAGGGCTATTTCAGAAGGGACGATAGCCCCGATATCAATCCCTATTGGACCGTGGATAGACTTCAGGAACTCCTTATCCACCCCGTTTGCCTCAAGAGCATCCAGATCTGACTTGATCCTTTTCTTGCTCGCCAGGATTCCTATGTACTTTACCTTGTGCTTTGAAATTGCCTCCATGACTTGAAGGTCCCTTGTACCCTTCGTGAGGACCACCACAAAGTCATCTTCGTGAAAATCAAAATCACTCAGTGGAGAGTTCACTGGATCCACAATCATATCGGGTTTTGAATTCATCATCGGGTTCGGATCTACGACTGTAACGCTCATCCCTATGGATTTCCCAAGTGAGACTAGGCCGTCCTCTATTTCGTCCCTTCCGCCCTGTCCTATTATCACAAGTCGTTCGCTTCTCTTATATGGCTCTAGATAGATATCCATTATACCCCCACAGTTTGTCTCGACGTGAATTTCATCATCGTTATTCTTCGCCATACCGATGAGCGTTTCCTTCACATCCTCTAAGAACACCTTTATTGTTTTTGCACTTCCAGTCTTGAGCACTTCCTTTGCCTTTTCAACAATCGCTGAATCAGGGCATGCTCCTCCCAGCGTGCCATATATGACGTCGCCTGAACTGGATATCACTTCCTTAAATCCAGGTTTTCCAATGGATGAACCTGAAACTCTCACAACAGTTGCGACAACGAATTGCTCTTCTTTTTTTACCAGTTCCGAAATGATCTGCGGAAACTCCCAGTTATTCAATGTCGTTAAGAATCAGACTCTGTATAAATGATTTTTCTTAAACTGACCAATACAATGTTCTGCATTAGTAAGATTAAAGGGTCTGTTTATCCTACATACCCCATATGGAATTCAAAGGGGAATTTGAAGTCAGAGCAGATCCACATACAGTTTATTCTTTCGTATCGACCATAGATAGAGTTACCTCCATTATTCCTGATGTTCAGTCAGTTGAAAAGGTGAGCGAAACTTCCGCTAGACTTGTAGTCAAGGCGGGTCAGTCAGCAATAAAGGGAAAGTTCAACCTGCTACTGGAGATCAAGAACAGAGTGGAGGACAAGATAGTTGAGATTTCTGCCAGAGGATCTGGAGCAACCGGATCTCTTGATCTCAAAGCATCTTACAACCTCTCTGACACCCCCGATGGTTCAACTTCAGTGACATGGGCTGTGAACATTACCATTGGTGGAATGATCGCAACAATGGGTTCGAGGGTCATCAACAATACGACAGAGAAGTATATTGCAGTCCTGACTGACTCGTTCAGAAAAGCGTTTTAGAATGAGCTGTAGTGTCGGGAAAATGAGGATCGGGGCCGTCATTCTAGCTGCAGGTGCATCCAGTAGATTCGGTTCGAACAAGCTTCTCCATAAGATCTGGGGAAAGAGCTTGCTTGAATGGTCTCTGAAGTCAATAGATATTGCAGACATCGGAATTAAAATAGTTGTGACTTCAGAGGGAGGCAAAGTCGATCACCTGTTGGACAGTAGAGTAACCTGGTTAGTTAACGTCAATGCTGGCAGGGGAATTGGTACTTCCATTTCCCTTGCGACTCAATTTCTGGAAGACCAAACAGATGGTATTCTTTTTCTCCTTGCAGACCAACCAAAGGTCCTAGCAAGTGACATAGATCGGCTATTGCTTGAGTTCTTTAAACATCCTGAATGTGTAATTGCAAGTTCGGTAGGAAACACAATCCGGAATCCTATAATATTTCCTTCCAGACTTTATGGAGAACTAAAGCTTCTGAACGATGATAGAGGAGCTCGTGACGTGGCAAAATCTCATAAGGAACAATTGATAAGAGTGAAAGTATCTCCGGAGCACCTCGTTGATATAGATACCGTGGAAGACCTGGAAAGATTGGAAAAAAAATTTGAAAAAAAGTAGGATACAGACTATTTTATCAGATCATCGGGCTTTACAGGAGTCTTACTCAACCTCTTTCCGCTCGCTCTTTCTATCGCCCTTATGAGGGCAGGTGGGACGCCTATCGTGGGGGACTCACCTACTCCCTTTGCTCCGTGAGGTAGGGCAGACCTGTGCTCTGCAATCTTGACTTCGAAGTTGGGAAGATCCTCAGCGAGAGGTACACCTGCATCGGAGATACTCGAAGTTATCAGTTGTCCATCGTGATCGTAGTATAGACCTTCGTGAAGTGTCTGACCTATCCCCTGAGCCATCCCACCCTGAATCTGGCCAATCACCATTTCCCGATTGAGGGCCCGACCGACATCGTAGTAAGCAATACATTTCTTGACTCTCACATTGCCGAGTTTCCCAATTTCCACGGTGACGAGGTTGGCCCCAAACGAATTCAGCGACATCTTCTGTTCCTCGTTTATGAATTCGTCAAAGTAACCAGAGAGAAGGGTCTCAGGCGAGTAGCTTCCAAATTTCTTTTCAACATCTTTTCTTATCTTTCTACAGACCGCAACTATTGCCGCCCCTCCCACTATAGCCGACCTACTTCCCCACGATCCGACACCTTCCCTGGTCATTCCGGTGTCCCCCCTGAAGAGGGTGACTACGCTCTCAGGTACTTCAAGCTCCTCGTTGACGAGTTTTCTTACGAAACTCTCATGTCCCTGGCCGTGGCTGTTGCCACCCAACCATACCTTTATCCTGTGATCCTTGACAATGATTCTCGCACTCTCTCCTGGATAGACTGCGGGTACGAGTACGAAAAATGAAAGACCCACCCCTCTCGTCAGTTTTGTCTCCTCCCTGTACCTTAGCTCTCTTACAGCGCCCTCGAAGAATGGTCTGGCTGCCTCTATCTTCATCCCCAGCGGAGACGTAAACGGTTTATCACTCATGTTGAGCAATCTCACTTCCGCAGGGTCCATCTTCAGCTTATCGGCGAGCAGATCTAACATCCGTTCAATGAAGAAGGATGCCTCTGGTCTGCCTGCTCCACGATATGGCCCCTGCGGTACCTTGTTTGTCATAACAGATCTTCCCGTGACGTAGCCTTTCTCGATAGAGTAAGGCCCAGTCATCATCATCGCAATGAACCCGGCCGAAAAAGATGCAATACCAGTCCCGTATGCACCTGCATCTACGAGCACATCACCTTTTACTCCGGTGATCCTTCCATTCTGTTCCGCAAAGATCTTGACTCTTCCTCTGACCCCTCTTCCAGGATTAGTGGACGAAAGATGTTCCCTCCTTGTCTCTATCCACTTGACCGGCTTTCCATACTTCATTGATGCGTATGATGCAATTACGTATTCGGGGTACAGACCCCCCTTGGATCCAAAGGCCCCTCCAGTATCCGTTTGCATCACCCTCACTCTGTCCGGGCTCAGCTTGAGCGATTCGACAAGTCCATCCTTTATGCTGTGCACGGATTGAGTCGAAACCCAAACGTTTAAGATGTCATTGACGTAGCTCGCGACAATCCCTCTAGGTTCGATAGGATTGGTAGACACCCTGTCATTTTCCATGGTGTCTTCGAGTACTATGGGTGACTTTGGATCTGGGAAGTCCGTGCCTTTGCTACTTTCTACCAGCACGTTACTGGTCATTCCGTTGTGAATTGGACCCGCATTGAGAGCATCGTCGATCGTGACCACAGGCTTCAAGGGATCATAATCAACTTCTATAGAATCCAGAAGGTCATTTGATCTGTACCTATCATCTGCAAAGACTGCAGCTACAGGCTCCCCTACGTAATTCACATAACCAGTCGCAAAAACAGGTTCGATAGAACCTCTCTGGTTCGGACCTGCACCTTCTCCAACTGATGCCATTTTGGCACCAAGGTCACGACTACTTAGCCCTCCTTTTATACTCAGGATCTTTGCCCTCGCATAAGGACTCCTGAGGATCGTCATATGCAACATCTCGGGAATTATGATATCATCAACGTAGTGTCCCTTTCCCCTGACGAACACAGAAGAATCGTATGCAAGATCATCATCTTCCCAGCGCAGCGATGACATCTCTACCTCACCACCATCTCTTGCTGTTCCTCCTTTTCCTTAATCAGCTCTGCACCATATCTGATCGATTCCACTATACTCTGATAACCGGTGCATCTGCAGAGATTTCCGGACAGGTTCTTCCTAATCTCCTCCTCTGTGGGATTCTTGTTCTTCCTGAGCAGCCAGAATGAAGTCATGATCATCCCGGATGTACAGTAGCCGCATTGCAGCCCGTGTTTCTCCAGAAATGCTTTCTGAATTGGATGCAACTCGCCGTTTTTAGATAAACCCTCTATGGTGGTGATCTCCTTTCCATTCGCCTGGACCGCAAGCATAGTACATGATTTTACCGCTTTCCCGTTCAGTAGTACAGTACACGCTCCACAGTTTGACGTATCACAACCTACATGTGTGCCAGTCAACCCCAGGTCTTCGCGGAGAAAATGCACCAGCAACTTTCTGGGTTCTACCTCCGACTCTACCTCCTTACCATTTATCTTTGTCTTTATTTTAACCAAGCTCATTTATCTCACCATCGCTCTCTCGTATGACAGGTTTATAGCCTCTTCCGCTATACTAAGCAGCACTTTCTTCTTGTAGACTACGGTACCGTAAAAATCTGATGAAGGTTCAGATTCGGAAACTATTATCGTAGCAGCCTCACGTGCTACAGAATCGTTGACTTTCTTTCCTTCCAAGAAACTCTCTGCATTTGCCGCTCTGATAGGACGCGGACCCACAGACGTAAGTCCAATTCCAGCACTTTTGACTCTTTCGCTGCTATCGAGCACAAAATTGACTGCAACCGCAGCGACAGAAAAATCACCTGCGTTCTTCTTCTGTTTTATGTAACACCCGCCTGACTCTCTAGTAGAAAGAGGTATCAGTATTTTGGTCAGTATCTCCCCTTCGCTAAGTACGGTAGTAAAGGAGTCTGTTATGAAAGAATCCGCATCAATAATCCTCTTCCCGTTTCTCCCTGATAACTCTAGTTTCGCTTTCAGTGCTATCATAACTGCAGGCAGATCGTTTGAGGGATCGCCGTGTGATATATTACCACCAATCGTACCCCTGTTTCTCACAAGCGGATCGGCGATCAGTCCAGCTGCTTCGTGGAGGGCCCTGTACCGTTCCCTTATTAGATAATTTTCTTCTATTTCGTTTACCGTTGCAAGAGCGCCGATCTCCAGGTAATCACCCTTTTCTTCTATTCTGTTAAGTCCAGCTATTCCAGAAATGTCGATCACATAAGGGAAAGATGCTAGTCTCAATTTCAGAAGTGGGATAAGGCTCTGTCCACCTGCCATCACTTTCGCATCTTCACCATACTTAGTGAGGAGTTCTAAGGCTTCTTCCATTTTTGTTGGAGCAAAATATTCAAACGAGGATGGATGCACAACGGTTGAGCCAAATTTCGTATATAAGAATTAAGAGTGCTTAAGAGTTTAAGATGGCGTGAGACGATAAGTGTTTTGCATTAACCTTTGTCTGGACAAACTGAAACATTCTTGCCATTGCATGTTGTTGATGGAAAAGCTCTAAACTTCATCAATTATCATGAATTCTCTGATATTCCGAAGAAAGACGAATTTGTCCTTTAGGATAAGATGACCTTCCATCCTGCAAGAGAGATGTTAGCATTGCTTGTTCTTAAGACATCAAGAACTGGCAGCGAGCTAGAGAGAAACCATCAATTAGTCGGTAATTCAGGCTATAGAGAACACTAGCTTGTTCTTCCCATGTTAAAATCAATTTACAGCATTTTGGCAGAAACAGCGTTGGTAGAAGTGTTGACTTCAATCTTCACAGTCTTCAATCATACAGATATTAGATGGCATTTACGGCAAACCCTATGATAAATCCGGAGATGGCTGCTGAGTAGATTAGAGACTGGACTCTGGCCAAATCGGCCTGTCTGAAAAGATTTCTCGACATTGGTATCAGGACATATATAATTGCTCCGATGGCCAGGCCGTCGAATATGATGTTTAGTGACGGGTTTACATAATGATAACCAATAAGGCTCCCTGCAATGGTTGGGAACCCCCCTATGAAGTATAGTCCAGCTATATATGCCATATTCGGTCTCTCTACACCGATAAAGGGAGACACGATCGGAAATCCTTCAGTGAAGTTCTGGAGGATGAATCCAGTGAGTATGACTAAGAAGAGCCCGGTCAGTCCAACAACGTATGCATATCCGAATACCAATCCCTCGGTCAGGTTCTGAAGTCCCATTCCAATCGCTACAATGAGAGCTACCTTCTTTGGCACAAAAGGAACATTGGAACTGGAGAGCTTCCTGGGATTTTCGATGAAGTATAGAAAACCATAGAGCCCTCCAACTGATGCAATAAAAATCAGAGTGGAGAGGGGATTGGCTACATACGAACCAGAAACGTATAATTGAGATGCGACATCTGAAAAAATATCACCAATAAGGAAAATTAGAATTCCGACAGCGAAGGAAACTAGAAGGATAGTCGTTTTTGGACTCGTCTTCTTTCTCAGCATTATGGGGAAAGACAGAAAAATTGAGAATCCCATTATGAAAGCCAGACCCAGCATTTCATAAAACGAATCGTCAATCAATATGG
>JAKATW010000153.1 GCA_021827945.1 Thermoplasmata archaeon | reverse complement strand
CGCAGCAGTAGCGAAGGCTATCAAGGGAAGCAACATGAGGGTGACATACGATGGTAGTATCGCGCTGGGAAGAGTCTCGGTGGAAATCGACAAGGGAGAGTGCGTTGCGATAGTAGGTAGGACGGGTGCTGGAAAGACCACTCTCACTAACGTTATCCTGAAGTTCAGGTATCCCGATGAGGGCGAAATATCTATCGACCTAAAAGACCTGGCGACACTTGAAACCAGGTCTTACAGGAAGCTCATCGTTCCTGTTCTGCAAGAACCTTTTCTCTTCAATGGGTCAATATTTGAGAACATTGAATACTCCAAGAGCGGGATAACCAGGGAGGAACTCCGATCGTTGATAGAGATTTACGGGATGAATGATATATTTCACAGTCTTCCAAAGGGGATAGACTCTCCAGTAGGTGAAATGGGAAGAAACCTTTCGGAGGGTCAGAGGCAGGCCGTCTCAATCCTGAGGGCTTTTGTTAGAAATCCAGATATAATAATAATGGACGAAGCAACGGCACAGATCGACTCGAAATCTGAGAAAAACATCATAACTGCTATGAGAAACTTTGCAAAGAACGGAACGCTGATACTGATATCGCACAGATTCTCTTTGATCACCCTCTCCGACAGGATAATTGTGCTGGAAAAAGGTAATGTTGTGCAGGAAGGTAAGCTAGATCAGCTTGTAAATCAGGACGGCGTGTTCAGGGAGCTCTACAAGAGGAGCGTTTCAGCTTACCTTCGCAGGCCCTCGCATGCTGAATAAACGAACATATCCTGTCGATAGCGCAGATTGATTCATCTATGAAACGAAAAACGTTCCAATCCAAACCAAAAAAGACATTCATCACTACTTCATCTAGCTCTGTCAGGAATGGAGAGAGCTAATATTGTTATCATCGGTGGAGGAGTAATAGGACTTTCGATAGCAGCTGAATTATCAAAGAATAATGAGGGCGTGTTCATCTTTGAAAAGAACAAGCGAACAGGACAGGAAGCCAGCAGCCACAACAGTGGAGTCATTCATTCAGGGATCCACTATCCAAGGAACTCTCTCAAAGCTAGACTGTGCATATCCGGGAACTCAAAGCTTTATGAAATCTGCAGGGAAAATGGGATTCAATACAAGCGACTTGGAAAGCTCACGGTAGCGAATGGAGACAGCGAGATAAAGGAGATCGAGAAACTCAGGAAACAGGGAGAGGAGAATGGTGTAGAGGGGTTGGAGATTTTAGAGGGAGCACAGGTCAGAAAAATTGAACCGGGCGTAACTGTTGACCAAGCGCTTTACTCCCCGTCGTCTGGCATTGTTGAGCCAGATGAACTGATGTCATATTATCAATCCAGAACCAGGATCAATGGAGGGGTTATCGCGACTGAAACCGAAGTGAAATCAATAAGAGCGGCTGATACCGGTTACGAAATCACCGCAGTAGCTGGATTGAACAAATTTGAGCTCCTCGCTAACACCATAATCAATGCTGCAGGTCTTTTCTCTGACAGGATCGCAGCCATGGTTGGAATTGATGTCGACCGTATGGGTTATCGACTTCATCCATGCAAGGGGGACTACTTCAGAGTTAGCGGGAATCCCCCGGTCAAACGTCTTGTATATCCAGTTCCTAAGGGTGCGGGACTTGGTATCCACCTCACTCCAGACCTTTCAGGGTCCATTAAACTTGGACCAAACTCGTACTACGTAAAAGATATAAGTTACAATGTGGAATCCAGCATTGAAGAATTTCGAAATGACGTGAGACGGTATCTGCCTTCAATTGCAAACAGGGAGATCCTTGAAGATTCTTCAGGTGTGAGGCCTAAATTACAGGGACCCAATGATGGCTTCAGGGACTTTGTCATAAAGGAAGAGGGAGAACTGGGATACCCAAGCTTCATAAATCTTATTGGAATAGAATCACCCGGATTGACTGCCGCTCCTGCTATCGCTGAATACGTTGCAGAGATGTATTCGGATTCGAGGCATTAGTATTCTTATTTCGCCAATGTAAATCTGTTCTGAGCTCGATCTGGGAGGACAGTCCAGGAGCAAAGAAAATTGAGAGATCAGAAATTTTAGATTGGGGGGATCTGCGCGGTCTTGTTTGAGCTCCTATCGATGGAATCTCTAATCTTTACATATGCTATGATAAGAAGTATTCCTGGGATTACCCCTGCGAATATTAGTTGGATTATTCCAAGTACCAAGGAGGGAACCTCAGCCTCTCTTACTCTCTCCTCTGCGAGCTTTTTGTAAACCAGGAAGTAATCAAGCAGAATCCATATAAGACCTAAGAGGAAAAATATGGAGAATAGCACCGCAAAAGCTCCCATAGCTCCGGAACTTATGATTGTGGTACTAGTCGTCCCGCCTGTGGAGGTTACAACTCTTCTAATTGATAGGAAGGCTACAAGTCCGACAACTGAAATGACTCCGATTGCAAAAAATATGACTTGAAGTATTATTGCAACAAGTGTCAGTGTCTTCGCCGTAGACGCATCGCTATCTATCATACTGTATGAATAGATTGGGAGAATATATAAGAATTACTCAGGGACATAGATCATCGAAGACATGACCTCCCTACCAGCCCGTTCATACAGAAGTTTTCTGTAATGTGCTTCCAAACTCTTTTCCGTGTATATCCTGAGTTGAACTTTCGGGTGCTCATTCATTCGCACTCACCTGACCAGATAAAGTTACGTACACCCATCCTTTCTTCCAGGAACACTCATTTCAAGAATTTCACAACCTCGCTCTACGTACTAAAATATTGAATGAGCATCCTTATCCAGACTGGTGAATCCAGTCCACCGTAAAACATCATTGTCGGGATCCACGTCGTTAGAAATTTAATCCAGAACAAATGTCACAATATCATTCAAATGACGCAGAAATATATCTTTGGATCGATCTATACTGAATTTCTCTAGGGTGGATTGATTTTCACGCTGCAATCAGAAATGGAGAAAAATAAATAAAATATTAGGCCCGTAAGACAAGCCCTTAGGAGAAGAGAGGAGCCTTTGATACCTTTGGCGGTCTCGGTAGAGCGAATATTATAAGTACCGATAGGAGACCAAGGATCAACATTGTCTCGAAGGCAATCGGTAGGCGAGAATATTTGCCTGCTATGTAAATTCCTATGATAAGGGGGGCGATTGCCTGTCCAGCTGTTCCCCCCAGATTCCATACAATTGCATTGCTGACTGTCGTTGATCCTCTCGGGACGTAGTCAGATATCATCGACATAAATATTGGGAATCCGCTGAAGTTGAAGAATCCAAAGAGTGCAAGAGCAAATATGGAAATAATTCCCGTCGTGAAAAGATAGACAAACATGAAGAGAACTGAGAATACAGTTGTCAAAATTAGTATCATCTTCTTGTTATATCTTTCCACCAGGAGCCCAAACAGGAGTTGTCCCACGATTCCTCCAGAGAACATTAACGTCATCATCGTGCCAAGTCCTATGGATGCTCCCAGTCCCCTTACGAAAGTAAAGTACTCAGGTATCCAGGAGACTATACCAAAGAACGCAAGGTTTCGTACTAATGAAACGATCGCGAGGAGGATTATTCCTGCCGTGATAGTCGATTTCCGCGTTGAGGTACTCTCATTTGATTTTATAGACCGGTTGGTCTCCTTTCGGGGGTCGCTTCTTGCATTTCTCTCCTCAGCAATGTAATTTCGCATGAAAAGTAACATTACTATTGAGATGACTACTCCGAGTGTTCCAAAGAAGGCAGCACTCGAAGAGTTGGATACTAGCAATATACTGACAAGGATCAGAAGAGAGGGATACATTGCCCGTCCAAGACTTCCTGCCGAACCATTTACACCCAGATATCTACCAAGCTTATTCCCCTTGTAGTAGGATTGAAGTATTGCGGTACCTGTCGGATGATAGAAGGAAGCACCGAATCCGGTGACCATTGAAGATATTATGACAAATGTTGATACAAACACGTGGTCCAGGGCCAGTGCGAAGAACAGCATCCCGATTGATAAGATCACTATTCCGATGATCATTCCCCAAGACTGCAGGTGCCTACGGTCTATGAGACGCCCGAACAGGTTTGCACTAATGGCAGTGGTCACATAAAATAATACAAGAGCCGTCGTGATCAGGGTAGGATTGATATCGTGTGTTGCAGCTATCAAGTCTATAATTACCGGGACCAGGAATACCATTCCGTCGTTCAGGAAGTGCCCCAGAGAAGTTGCAATAAGGGGATATCTGCCATGGACTTTCTTCGCGGGAACAATCATTCCATCGTGGAAATCAGTTGACATCTTCCTTCACGCGCTTATTTCCTATGATATCGCTATCTGAATCTTGAGATTTAAACACAAAACAATAATGGTAAGGGTCAGGAGCGAAATGATCGGCCAGTTCAAATCCAAATTCTTCGAAGAGACTCTCCACTTCCGTCTCCTCCACTCGCATGGAGTATGGAGGTCCAAAGATGGTTTCGGTCTTTGTCCAGTCAAGGTCAACTATTCTTCCTGAGGGTCTTAACATCCTCTTTGCTTCTTTTAAAAATTCTCCCTTATCGTCAATGTCGTGAAACACATTAGCAAGGAAGACCAGATCCATAGACCTTTCAGGAATTCCACTATCCATGATGTCGGCATTAACTACCTTGATTACGGTTTCTCCATTTCCAAGATTCGTAATCTTCTCTCTCAGATATGAAAGAGCATACTCATTGGAATCTACTGCATAGACCGTACCAGATTCGGAGACCATAGATGCTATCGGTATGGTGAAGTGACCATCTCCGCAACCGATATCAGCGACAGCCGATCCTTGAAGTATTCCTATCCTCTTCAACAGGGGAAGAGGATCTTCTCTATGTCTGCTGCCATGAAGATGTGCACGTTCTCTGCTCTTGTTACCCGTCATTTCTGCACTTCTTCCAGTTTTTAGATCGTCGAGTTTCATGGTAATAGATAAGTAATTAATCTATAAATATTTAATCTGTGAAGTTATTACATATACAATGTTAGTCCAAGAGAAGGTTCTCAGAGGTATCACGACACTGCTTATCCTGAGAAACCTTGAAAAGTCTCCTTCTCACGGATACGTTCTTCAAAAAGAGATATCCACTGAATTGAAACAGGACCTGCCCAGTGGCGCAATATACATTCTCCTAAAGAATCTGGAGCGAAAACAGTTAATCAGGAGGGAGAGCAAAGTCGAGGTCAACGGGAGGATGATTACTCAATATAGAATAACAGCAGAAGGCAAGAGATTTCTTAAACGACATGTCGCTCCTCTCGAAACTGTCGAGGGAGTTCTGGGGGACCTCATCCGGGACATAAGGGATATGGATTAATGAGCCGAAAATCATACAAAATTTCTATCCTTAGGTTGTTCAATATGACAGAAACTTTCAGTTCTTTCAGGTAGTCTAGGTAGATCCAGGCATGGGGAAATCCATCTTCACTATTCATTCTAAAATTAGGACTGATCCGTATCCGGATGAATATAAAGAGTAAGGTAAGGTTCCATTGATCTGATTAGCTTGTTCTCTGCCTTCCTCAAATGCTCCTGCATTGTTGATTTAGAAATGCCATGGATATTGGCCATTTTCTCCACCTTGACTCTCTTTGGAGAAGAGAACATCCCTCTAACTATTGCATCTCTAAAATATAACGCCTGTTTCGAAGAGAGAGATCCAAACAGTTCTTTCAGTGAGATGCTATATACGTCCCGTAACGAGTCAGGTCTCATTTTTTTCTTTTTTATAATCCTGACTGTTCCCCAGGAAGAAGCTTTATCAAAAAATGAACTGAATTCATCGTTCGAGAACGATATCAGTCTAAGTCTCTCCTCTCCGTTCTTGTAGATTGCAGGAGCTTCCCACAAGAGATTCATAGACTCTGCTAGTCTTATGGTGGAGTTGTTTACGCTGCATCTGCAAGAGATCGCAGTGGACGAGCTATCCTCGGCCAACTCTGCTGTGATGACAAAGCTGTGAATCCTCTCCGTAACGCCCTTCAATCTCTCCGTTGCTTCTTCAATCCTCTCTTTGTGTCCGTACATCTCAACATAGTCTATGATGGAACTACACCATCTGAAGATCGTAAGGTCTGGGAATTCCTGGGAGAGTACTGAGAACGGTGTTCTGTTCTTTATCGAGATTTCGATTTCATCCATATACCGGTCTAGAACGGCATCATTTATAATACTATTCCATGAATATCTTGGCTATGACAGAAGTGATAGTAGAGCACGAATGGAATGCGTCTGACAGTGAGAAAGTGATGAAGGTTGTAGGAAGCATAATTGAGATGCAAAAGAATGGAAGCCTCCCTCAGGGATTTTCCCTAAAGTCAGTACAGTTGCTTAAGAACAGGAATAAAGCAATTTGCAACTGGGAAGCAACCAGCGCAGAATCCCTTGCAGGGTTGATTGGAAAGGTAAATCCTCCGACACGACATACCGTGACCGAAGTAAGTAGAGTCCTTTGATTTTAACTCTTTTTTCTTTTTCTTTAATTTTTGTTGTCACCTGAATCTTTTTCCTATATGCAAATTGGGGCGATTGCATAGAATATTTGCATAACTGTAATTCTTGTAAAAAGAATTGGAGAACTCATTCAACATAGCCCCGAGCAGATTCGAACTGCTGTCAACGGGTCCAGAGCCCGCTATGCTTGGCCACTACACCACGGGGCTAACATGGGAGATTGCGAGGTAGTAGATAAAAATAGGCTATGGTCCTGCCTAGATTCATCTGTTTGTACAGACTGGTCTTGAGACGCCGGAAAAACTCTTTGGGAGATCAAATATACCACAAATTATTGTATTCAAACTATTCCTAGCCTTTTTATAGTTTTGATTGTTATGGATGAAAGAGTGGGATACATGGAAAAAGGGGACTTCATCAAACTGCAATTTGACACGTACACGGATGATGGTAAGTTAGTGGAAACAACGGACGAAAAGAAGGCAAAAGATAATGGAATTTATGACGAGCATTCTTCCTATAAACCAATAGTTACAATACTCGGATCCGGAAGACTCCTCAAGGATCTTGAGGATGACATACAGAAGGCAGGTGTAGGAGAAGACAAAGAGATACTGCTCCCACCTGAAAAGGCGTTCGGCGTCAGGGACGCAAACAGCGTTAGAGTGAGTTCATACAGAGAGGTGGAGAGATCCCTTATCGAAGAGGACAAGAGAGCAGGAAGGAATGGCAAGGACGTATACCCTGAGCCAGGAAAGATGGTAAGAATAGGCGACAAGTACGGGAAGATTATGACGGTCACAGCGGGAAGAGTGGTCGTTGACTTCAATCACCCCCTGGCCGGCAAATCAATAAAATACATCTACAAGGTTCTAGAGAAGATTGATGGCGAAGAGAACAAAGTCGCAGCTATAATCGAGATAAATTTCACTAAGGACAGCGATAAGTTCAAGATCGAAACAGGGGATCAGATAACCATAACGATTCCTGACTCCGCAAAGATAGACGATTCCTGGCCACTGGCAAAGTTTGCAATAGTCGGTGCGATAAGAGAATATGTAGCCAACAAGACCGTCATTTTCAAAGAAATTTTCGAAAAGAGAGTTGAAGAAAAGAAAGAAGAAGAGAAAAAGGTGGAACCAGAGCCAGAGGCAAAAGCCACCAGTTGACGGGGAGAGATGTCCGGACTAGAACAGAACAAGAAGGATATTGAAAAATCTTTAAAGGAATACCAGTTCAAGAAATACGTCGACCAGATCAAGAAGTTAGAGGGCAGAGGGACAGAGCTAATATCTGTATATGTTCCCCCGGAAAGGCAGATCAGCGATGTGGTTGCGTATCTTAGGGACGAGTATTCTACCTCAAGCAACATTAAGAGCAAGACCACCAGGAAGAACGTCACTACAGCTATTGAGAGTATTATGAGCAAACTCAGGTACTACAAAGCCCCCCCTGAACACGGGCTTGCCATCTTCGTTGGATACGTCCCGACGAGGGGTGACAAGAGTGACATGGTCTCTTATTTCATCGAACCCCCTCAATCAGTGACAAGTTTCCTCTACAGGTGTGACTCTAAGTTCTATCTTGATCCTATACTTCCCATGCTAGAGAAGAAGGAGGTCTATGGCCTGATCGTCATCGATAGGGCAGAGGCCACAGTTGGTTTACTCAGAGGCTCAAGGATCGAAGAAATCGAGAACAAGGACTCCCAGGTCCCTAGCAAACATCACCAGGGAGGTCAGAGTTCGAGAAGGTACGAGAGACTGATCGAACTTGCAGCTCATGAATTTTTCACCAAAATAGGTGAGTTGGCATCAACAGCTTTTCTGAGAGAACAGGAACTCAAAGGAGTCCTGATAGGAGGACCTGGATCAACGAAGGATTTCTTCTACAAACACGGTTATCTGCAGTATCAAATTCAGGAGAAGGTAATAGATCTGTATGACGTAGGTTACACCAACGAATACGGCCTGAAGGAACTTGTCGACAAGGCATCACAGACTCTCAGCAACCTTGAAGTGGCGAAAGAGAAGAAGATTATTGAAAGGTTGCTTGTCGAAATCAAGAAGGGTACCGGACTGGCAGCATATGGGGACAAGGAAGTCACCAGCGTTCTGAATCAGGGAAGGGTCGACACACTCATCATTTCCAAGGGACTCAGGAAAATGAAGTTCACATACAGGTGCGAAAACGACGGGACTGAGTTATCAGAGATCACCCAGGAAGAGCGAGAACACATCTGCCCCAAGTGCGGAAAACCTATGGTTATGGTTGCACAAGCGGACCTGATAGAAGAGTACATAGAGAAGGGGCAGAACAGCGATTCCAAGATTGAACTGGTCGGTGACGAATCAGACGAAGGAGCTCTGTTCCTGAACTCATTCGGCGGTATCGGAGCCATACTGAGATACAGTTAGATCATATGGAATACGCAAGATAACCAACCTACAGTGTGAGGGAAGGTAGGCGCCGACACATCACACTCATCTTGACGTTAATCAGAATTTCAATAGAAGAAAACATTTATCTCCAATTTTGATCCAGATGCAGTGAATCGAACAGCTAAGATTGCAATCACAATAGCTATCGGCGTGGTCCTGATAGGCACTGCTACAGCCTTTGCTTACAATGCGATGATGGATTCCCAAACGGCAGGCTCGCCCATGAGCTATATCCCATACGATTCGTCACTAGTGTTGTGGGTTAATTACAACGGTACAAGTCTCTACCTATTCCAGTCAAACAATACAACTGCAGTACTGCTCAACTCCATTGGAATCAAATCTGGAAACATCTCCTTCACAGCAGGGAACTCTTCATTTAACTTTCCGGTCAGCTACAATTCCACCTACGATGGATTTCAGATATACTCAATAAATGTTTCATCCGCACTCTCCAGTATGTTAGACCTTAACTTTTCGCTGGTTCCCCTGCTGAACATCACTGACAGGAATCTCTTTGCCTATATGACTGATGGCGGAAACGTGGTCATTGGCTCCATCGGCGGGATAGAGAATTCCATAAATTCATTCAATTCCGGATCCAATTTTGTCTCTAGGAGTTCGTTCATTAACCAGAACGATAATTTATCGTTCTACTACTCTCCAACGAACAAGACCCTTCCGTTTGCATATGCCTGGGGTGGAGCGAACGAGACTTCTTTTAACGCATTTGTCGAACTGACGAATACTACGCCTTTCAATTTTACTGGCTCAATGACATACCAAGGTTTTGAATTGAAATCCATCTCCCCGCACGAAATAGAAGTGAGCTATGAATTCGGTAGTCTCTCACAGCTCTATGCCAAGCTAGATTCGATGAGGTAAATTTGTGGAATCAACCCTTTCATCACTTTCAACAGTCTACTCATATTATCTCAAGAATTACTACAGGTCAAGGAGCTTCTACCTGATCTTCTCTCTGGTCTCAGTTGCATCCGTGCTGATGATATATCTTTCCATTCACTACCTTCCTAAGATAGATTCCCTTTTCTCTACCCAGACGTCTGTACCATCTGACCTGAAGGAGAAAGTAGTGCTCTACCTATGGTCGTATGTCATGTCTGATCTACCGGTATTTGCAGCAGTGTTCTTCTCCTCCCCTGCTATATCGAGCGAAATCGAAAACAGGACTGCTTTCCACATATTCGCACTCCCCGTGGACAGGAGCGTTCTTCTCATCGGAAAGTACCTTGCAGCGGCTTCCGCCGCAACGATCTCCATGGCCATTTTCGTTGTTTCTGAAATGGCAACGGCCGAATATCTGTTCCCTGGAATTTCTTTCAATTCCATCCTGCTCTCGGTTGGAGTACTGTTAGTTTTCATACTTGCGATAAGCGCTTTCACGTTCATGGTAAGTTCACTTTTCAGCAAGAACCTGTATTCTTACATTACTACTTTCATTATCTATTTCATAGTTTTTAACGCCGCAAACCTCATACTCTCACTACTGTACAACTATAATGCATTCTTCTTGCTGGACAATGCCGCATCCGTAATCCCGAGGATCTTCCTCAATGTAAGCCCCTCAGTCTTCGGAAGTGGGTTCAGTCTGAACGGTGCTCCGCTGAGCACCCTGCTGTTGTCTCTATCCATCATGGTCATTTACATAATATGCTCGCTAGTCACTGCGTTGGTGATATTTGAAAGAAAGGAGGTCAGGTGAATGGAAGTGGAGATCTCATCACTGTCAAAAAACTATGGGAAAATCCAGGCACTTAAGAATGTCAGTCTCCTGATAGAGGGTAATGGCCTGGTAACTTTCCTCGGAGCCAACGGGGCCGGAAAGACGACCCTTTTCAAGATTCTTACGAGCATAGTGCGGCCCTCTTCGGGATCTATTAACGTTAACGGAGTGAACGTTGATTCGAATCCACGAAAAGTGCTCTCAAACATCGGGTCACTAGTAGAAGAGCCGGAATTCTATCCCTATCTCACGGGAAGGGAACTCCTTGAGTTTACTGCCAAGATCAGGGGTGAGAGCAGCAGGGACCTGAAAGAGGAAGTGGAAAGGGTATCAAGACTCACCGATATCTCCGGATACCTGGAGAGGAAGAGTGGAGAGTATTCTAGGGGCATGAAGCAGAGACTTGGAGTAGCTGTTGCTCTAGTGGGTAATCCAGAGCTTCTTGTCCTCGATGAACCCACTTTTGGTATGGACCCCAAAGGAATGCTCGAGATGAGGAAAGTCCTGCGTGACATGAAGAAGGATAAGGACAGACTTATAATCATGAGCACTCATCTACTTGAAGAGGCCAGAGCACTCTCGGATAGAACCATAATATTGAAGAAAGGCGAAATCAAGTATGACTCTCAAGGAACGGATAGGAAGTCACTGGTAAGAGTCACTGGCACCATCGACCCTTCTCACGACTTCAAGTACGGTAGAATCATCGAAATAGGAGAGGGGTATTACATCTTTGATGTTTTCGATCGTAACAAAATTCCTGAGTTCAATCGGGAGTTGCTCTCGTCAGGATCTAGTATAATGTATATAAGCTCCGCGGATGAACTGGAGAAGGAATTTACGAAAGATTGATGTTCAATTATCACGGTAAAGACTTAAGAAACCCTATCTCCAAGGGTGTGAACAAGAGACATAAAAGTATCAATAAAATGCATAAAACTGACAGGTTCATCCCATGCAGTGTTTTCGACAGCAAATGTTAAAATTCGATTCAACATAATGGAATATGCCTACTGAACCTAAGTATATTTACAGCTTTGAAGAAGGATCAAAGGACATGAAAAATCTTCTGGGTGGGAAGGGTGCAGGTCTCGCCGAGATGACGAGAATTGGGTTAAAGACTCCACCCGGCTTCACGATCACAACAGAGGTGTGCAATTATTATTTCAAGAATAGCAAACTTCCGCAGGGACTCTGGGAAAGCGTAGTTCAGTCCATGAAGGCGCTTGAAAAGAAAACTGGGAGGGTTTTTGGCGGTGCTCCAAAGATCCTCTTAGTATCAGTGAGGTCTGGCGCTCCAGTAAGCATGCCAGGGATGCTGGATACCGTTCTCAATCTGGGAATGAACGACCAGAACGTAGAACAATTTTCAAGAGAATCAAACAATCCGAGGTTCGCCTGGGATCTGTACAGGAGATTTATCCAGATGTTCGGGAGGATAGTCCTCGGTTTAAACGGAAGGATGTTCGATGATGTGGTAGAGAAAAAGAAGGACGTACTCAACATCAGGAATGATTTTGAGCTTGGCGAAAGTGACTGGAAGGAGATAGTAGGCGAATTTAAGAATATAATCAGGACCTCCGGAAAGGAACTTCCGAGCGACCCCTACAGGCAGCTTGAACTTGCCATAAATGCGGTGTTCGACTCCTGGAAGAACGAGAGGGCAGTGGTCTACAGGAAGATCAACAACATTCCGGACTCCCTTGGAACCGCCGTATCGGTAGTGGCGATGGTCTACGGCAATATCGGCCTGAACTCAGCCACTGGAGTGGCATTCACAAGAGACCCCAATACGGGTGAAAGAAAGCTCTACGGAGAGTATCTCATTAACGCACAGGGAGAGGACGTAGTTGCTGGAATTAGAACTCCTTCAGGAGTGGACAAACTCAAGGACGAGATTCCGCATGCCTACGCTGAACTTAAGAGATCTGCGGAGATTCTGGAGGGTCACTACAAGGACGTCCAGGACATAGAGTTCACGATCCAGGACGGTGATTTCTACCTTCTGCAGACGAGATCAGCGAAGAGGAGCGCTGCTGCAGCAGTGAAGATAGCACTGGATATGAGAAAGGAGGGAAAGTTGACAGATGGGGAAGCCGTAAATATGGTACAACCAGAACAGCTGAACCAATTGCTCCATCCACAGGTGGATTCAAAGCGTGCTGGATCTCCTATCGCAAAGGGACTCGCCGCTAGTCCTGGCGCTGGGACAGGGAAAATAGCGCTCGATCCTGAAGAAGCGGTCAGGATGAATGAGAAGGGAGAAAAAGTTGTCCTGGTCAGAAATGAGACGCTTGCCGATGACGTTCATGGTATTGCTGTATCGGAAGCAGTACTGACAGCCAGGGGAGGAATGACCTCTCATGCTGCAGTCGTTGCAAGAGCCATGGGCAAACCAGCGATAGTGGGTTCTGAAGACCTGAAGATAGACCTGAACAAGAGATCAGTCAATTTCAAGCAGGAGCTGATGTGGGAGCACCAGGAAGTGACAGTAGATGGTACGGCGGGATTGGTGTTCAAGGGAACAGTTCCACTCACCATCCCCGAGATGGGAAGTGAATTCCAGGAATTTATTAATATGTGCAGGAGAGTCAAGAGACTGGGAGTTCTTGCTAATGCCAACACTCCAGAGGAAGCAATACTGGCGAGGAAGAATGGTGCAGAAGGGATAGGGCTGGCAAGAACGGAAAGGATGTTTCTCGGTGCAGAGAGAATCCCTATCATGCGAGAGATGATAATGAGCGACGCTCTCGAAGAGAGGAAAGCACTGCTGGAAAAGCTACTTCCTCTCCAATTCACAGACTTCGTAGAATTCTTCAGAACAATGGACGGCTTCCCGGTTATCATAAGACTACTTGACCCGCCGCTGCACGAATTCCTCCCGAAGAAGGAGGAATTGATGGTGGACCTCGTTGAAATCAGGCACAAGAGGAAGACTAAGGAAACAGAAAGGCGACTCAAGGAAGAAGAAGAGATACTGAGGAAGGTGAATTCGCTCAGTGAATTTAATCCGATGATAGGTTTCAGGGGGATAAGGGTCGGGGTAGTATATCCTGAAATATACGAAATGCAGGTAAGAGCTATCCTGAGAGCAGCGCTCAAGGTCAAGGAAGAGGGTAAAACTGTAATCCCGGAGATCATGATTCCACTTACAATAGACGTCAAGGAGCTGAAACTCGTCCGTGATAGACTCGAGAAGGTGATAGAAGAGGAGCTCAGTGGAAAAGACCTCAAATACAAGTTCGGAACAATGATAGAGACGCCGAGAGGTGCTCTGACCGCGGGTGAGATAGCAGAGGTTGCCGAATTCTTCAGTTTTGGTACGAATGACCTGACACAGATGACTTTCGGATTCTCAAGAGATGACGTGGAGGCGACTTTCCTGCCAAAGTATCTAGAGTACGGTATTTTCAAGGTCAACCCATTCGAGTCCCTTGACGATAGCGGGGTAGGGGAATTGATGAAGATCTGTTTTGAAAGGGGAGTGAAGACACGACCGGATATTGAAGTGGGAATCTGTGGAGAGCACGGAGGAGATCCTGATTCAGTTAAATTCTGTCACAGGATTGGACTCAAGTACGTATCAGCATCTCCGTACAGGGTACCGATAGCGATTCTGGCCGCAGCCCAGGCAAATTCAAAGGGAAGGGGTGAAAACTAAATGTCTGAGATTGTTGATTCGAAAATCAGGAAGATCCTCGACTCCAGGGGGAACGAAACAGTCGAGGTCGAGGTATACACAAAGTACGGGTTCGGGGTATCTGCTGCTCCCAGCGGAGCTTCAAAGGGAACTACCGAAGTAGCGGACTATCCAGACGGCGGGATAGAACAGTCGATAAAGCTGTTCAGAAATGAAATCTCCAAGAAGATCATTGGGATTGAGTCGAGCGATCAGGAAGGCTTCGACAGGTTCCTTGAAGACATAGATGGAACAGAGAATTTCTCCGCCATTGGAGGGAACCTAGCCGTTTCGCTTTCGCTCGCTAACGCATTTGCCACTGCAGATGAGCTCGGTATACCTCTATTCAGGTACCTCGGAGGACTCAATGTCAGGATGACCACTCCACTCGGAAACGTCGTGGGAGGTGGCAAGCATGCCGTGAATGGGACCACCATACAAGAGTTCCTGGTCGCTTCTCACGCTGATAATGTATACGATGCAATCAGGACAAACTCCCTCGTACACAAGAGGATAAAGGAACGGGCCTCGAAGGAGCTTGACATTCCAATAGGAATGGGTGACGAAAAGGCGTGGGTCCTTCCATTCGATGACGAAAAGGTCATCTCTCTCGTGAAGGATGTTGCGGAAGAGGTATCAGAAAAGACGGGTTTGATGATCGAGAACGGGATGGACCTTGCTGCATCAAACTTTTACGAGAAGGGGCACTACGTATACAGGAACAAGAAGTTGACCCCGGAAGAGCAGGTCGATTTCGTGGAGGGCATCGTTAAAGACAGAGGGTATACGGTCATCGAGGACCCCTTTGATGAGAACGATTTCGATAGTTTTGCTGAACTCACGAAGAGAGTTGGGGACAGGGCTATTATAATCGGTGACGACATCTATACGACTAATTATCAAAGACTTCAGGAGGGCATTGAAAAGAGGGCAAGCAATGCGATACTTCTGAAACCGAATCAGGTCGGGACGCTTTCAAGGCTCCTGAGGACCTGGAGACTTGCTAAAGACCACGGTATGAGTGTTGTCGTTTCCCATAGATCAGGAGAGACAACTGATTATTTCATCTCGCATCTTGCAGTTGCCATAGGCGCTGACTACCTCAAGACTGGAACAGTAGGTGGAGAAAGATTAGCAAAATTAAATGAACTCGTAAGGATTCAGGAAGGAATGGGTGGACATGAATGAGTGATCTGCTGACATCAGAAGATACGTACAGGAATTCCGCGATACATATCGGCACGAAGATAAGAAGCGCGGACATGAAGAAGTTTACTGCTTACGTGAACAAAGAGGGACTGAACATACTGGACATAAAGAAAATAGATGAGAGATTGAAGATCGCAGCCAAGTTCCTGTCCAAGTTTGAACCGAACGGGATAGTCTTTGTGGCATCTAGAGAATATGCAAAGAAGCCTGTCAAGGCCTCTGCAGCCGCGTTAGGTGCAAGGTTCATGACAGACAGGTTCATCCCAGGTTCCTTCACAAATCCGTCTATCTCGGGATATATAGAGCCGGATGTTGTGGTGATAAACGATCCTGCGACAGATAATCAAGCTCAGAAGGAAGCTATCATAAATGGTATTCCAGTTGTTGCTATTTGTCACACGAACAACAGCACATCCTTTGTAGACCTGGTCGTTCCAGGTAACAATAAGGGCAGGGAAAGTCTTGCACTTATCTACTACCTGCTGACTAAGGGAGTAATGACCCAGACAGGGAAGGATCCATCTCAACTCAAACAGGAAGATTTCCTGGCAGAACTGTAATCTTCTGCCAGTCCCAAACATTTTCCCCGGAGTTTTATGGAATACCTTGGAATTCGTTTCAGCAGTATGATTCAGCGTACTTAAAGCTTCAATTGGAAAATTCCAGATTGTTAAATTTTTGATATCGGGTCAGTTTTAACCAGAGAGTGAAAAACTCATAAACGCATCATTCATGTATGTCTGGCTAAACTATGAGGAAACCGTACGTCAGTGGCCATTTCTACCCATCCAATCCGGATGCGTTGAGAGATAAGATCGCATGGGCATTTACTCACTGGAACGGGCCGGGATACATTCCAGAGATCAAGAAGATTGCTCCTCAACAGGGAATCATCGCCCCTCACGCTGGATATGACTACAGTGGGCCGGTAGCAGCCTTCTCGTTCGGCTCACTGGCCAACTCCGGAAGATATGATTTCTTCGTTGTTATAGGGCCCAATCATACTGGCCTGGGCTCCGCAATATCTATAGGAAACGAGGATTATCTTACGCCTCTCGGAGTAGCCAGGGTGAGGAAAAAAGCCATCGACGAAATACAGGACGATCTGATCGTGGTTGACAACCTCGCCCATGCAGAGGAGCATTCAGTTGAAGTGGAAATTCCATTTTTGCAGTACATCTACGGAGATGTTGAGATAGTTCCGATAGTCATGATGGACCAGAGTCTGGAGGCAGCAGAACACCTGGCAACAAGGTTGAGGAGACTTAGTGGAAATTTTACGATAGTCGCGAGCTCTGACCTGAACCACTACCTCCCACTGCCCAGGCTAAGGAAACTTGATGGGTACTTCTCCAGTGCGGTCCTAAACAGGGATATCAAGGCAATTTACCGGTATGAGTACTCTGGTGAAATCAGCGCATGTGGTTTTGGACCAATCGTGACCCTTCTGTCTACATATTCAGGTAAGGTGGATCTGCTGAAGCTGTCGAATTCAATAGAGATCACAGGTGGAGAGACGGGAGTTGGCTATGCATCTTTCACCGTCGGAAGGGTCTAGATCATGTGGGCCCTGTAGCTTCCTGCAATGGCAACGACCTTTCTCCTGAAACTATAGTCCGATGAATAATTCCAGAGATCAAAAACTGCAATATCTCCTGTCCTTATGACTTCATGTGGCCCGGGGATAGGGTGATAACCGAAAGGATATAGCGGGGTTGTAAGGTACAGGTTTCTGTTCCGGAACCTTTCGAGTTCAGATCCAACATCGGAAGTAATGTTTCCCTCGACGAATTTCTTCTTGAGAATCTCTAATGCGTCCATGCCCTGCTTATATTTTCCGGAATATTCCTCCTCTCTAGTTGCAAGAAATGAGTTTGAGTACATTATTGTCAACCCACTGCGTCTGGCCGCAACCTCAATGTACATTATTTTCTTCAGGGTGTTTTGACCAGGTTTGTTCCATATGTTCAGCGTATTCACATCAAAAGCAACTACAGGGTTATAGTATAGAAAATATCCAGAACCAAGGAGTAGATTCCTTATTGATTTCGAGACATTCTCCTCGGAGTCTTCCACCTTCATGTCAGACAATATAGAAGCGATCAGTTCCTCAATCTTTTTCCTGTGTTCCTGGATAAATAGATATTCCCCCTTCAGGGGATACTGGAACCATTCATCTGTCGGGATGCTGCAACGCCTTCCATTTCTGAATTCAAAGCTTGGGGTGGATATGCAGAATTCGGTTTTAGCCAGTGTGGCAAAATTATTGTCGATTAACCTCTCGCCGATGAGACTAATCTTGCCGTCTTGCAAGAGTATAGAATCTGCTCTGTCATCGTCAGAAAAATAATCGAATAGAGGGTTTTCTTTGAAAATAAGTACGGCTCTTTCGCGGGATTGAACAGCCCTTACTCTGATCCTTTTATCAATACTGAGTTGGTCAGTCATACAAAAAGAATGACAAACTGGTGGGATATCTTTTCGAATGAATTATCCTTGTGTTGGCAACTCTCATCGTGGCATCGGACGCAAGGTCCAGTCCCGTGTTGAGATTTCTAGAGTATTTGGGGAAGGCAGCAGATGCAATGCTGACTCTTATGCTGTGCCCCTTAGCGAACGTATGACCAGTATTCCATAGGTCAACTTCGAATTCATGGACTTTATCGCTTTCTAGAAGTTCCGTACTATCCATTCCTCTCCTGTACCTCCCTCTTGTCATCCCATCACACATTCTTTGAGCATATCCATTCGGCCAGACGTCAAGCAGCATAGCCATGATGTCAGTATCTGGAACATCTGTTTCCATGAAGATATCCGCATTTACCGCCCCAAGGAACGTGATGTCTCGTTCCAGTCTGGGTGACGTATAAACGAGGATATCATCTCTCCGTTCAACTGACGAGTAGTTATCTGGTCCCCCGATCTGCGAAGAAGTGATCTCTGTAACAAACGGAGTAGGATCGGATGGATCATATTTATATTCGTCCTTTCCGTCAACAATTTCGTCTGCATTCCATACCAGACTCCCGTCCCCGAATCGGCTATTTGCTCTTCCGTTACTTGTCAGATAGAGTTTAGAAGGAGACACATTCACCGGAGGCCAATCCTCAAAATCCACCCACCTGTTCTCTCCCATTATGAATATCTTTGCCCTCTTTCCTACTGATACGTTTTCGTCAACCAGCCACCTTCGGAACCAGTTAAGTTGAAGCGAATCTAAATCAATAATAGCACCAGGACCAAAATCCACATCTCCTAACTTTGGGGTCGAGTTGACGTTATGACCCCACGGACCAATGACTATGGACTGATTATCACGCGATCTGGGACTCGCAGATTTTTTGCGCATACCGACATAGTTGATGAATGTCCCAATTTGTTCGTCGTCATACCATCCAGAAATGTGCATGGTAGGAACGTCTATCTTTTCAAACCTCTTCTGATAACCAATGGCGTCCCAGTATTTGTCGAACGTCTGATGGGAAAGGTCTTCTTCCCAGTCTGGAAGATCCAGTCCCAACTCTCTTGGCATGTACTTGAGTGGGAGAGTTCTGTAAACAGAATCCCAGTCGATGTCCTCAGTGTTCTTGAGCGTCCTACCACTTACAAGGTACCTCCACGATATGTGCATCGGATCGTTGACTCCAGTCGGACTCTCCACAAACGGATCTGAAGGGGATACTTTTGAAATCATCGCAAGGAGGTTCCTCGGTCCTTCAAGAGCAGTCAGCCACTGTATCCTCGCCGAGTAAGACGCGCCAAAAGTTCCTATTTTGCCATTTGACCAAGACTGATTCGCGACCCAATCAATTACGTCCTTACCATCCTTTCCTTCATTGAAATAAGGGACGAAAGTTCCTTCTGAATCGCCTCTACCCCTCACATCAGAATTAAGAAATGCAAACCCATTTGAAGAAAAGAACCGTGCGTACCTTCTGTAGTTTTCGTCGTCCCTACCGTATGGGGTTCTGAACACTATGGAAGGAAATGGACCTGCAGATCTTGGAAGATGCACATCACCCACAAGACGTACCTTGTCTCGTAGTGAAATTTCTACACCTCTGATTATCCTAATTTCCACGAAGTGGTAAGATACTCGGAAATATAAAGAGTGAGAGTCCAGAAAGTGAGAAAAAGAAATGCAAAATTTAAATAATTCTAAAAAGTTCATGACTCATGAGCAACGCAACAGGATCGACGCAACCCAAAAAAACGGTGGGAATCACCGTTGTGATTGCGCTGATAGTTGTCATCATTGTGCTAGCTGGATCTCTGGGATATGTAGCTCTCCGTCAATCTGATAACTCAAACTCCAATAACCAAAAAATAATCGCTCTGAATGCCGAGATAAGCTCTGAAAAGAGTACGATAACCTCCCTCAATTCCACCATCTCGTCCTTAAACAACGACTTGGTCAGCCTTAAGTCACAAATGAATTCCTTGAATTCAACAATTTCGTCACTGAATGCCACTAACTTAAAATTACAGTATCAATTGAACTCTCTAAACTCAACTATTACATCTCTAACAAATGAAAAGGCCAATCTGACGGCCCAACTTACAACTCTAGAACAGATCGTTGAGTTGGGCAAGTCAATCATACTAGAGGAGAATTATACAGTCAGTCAGGGTCCAGACTCTTACAGTTTTTCCATCTTCAACGTCAGCTATGCAGGATTCATTCAAATCCAAGTCCTCTCTTCAACTACAGCTAACACCTACGGTATCGTGATATGGTCTGCTAACGGAGTCAGTTATGACAGTTCCACTACTATAGGGCACAATGGAAGCGCGTACTTCCCCGTGCTTCCTACGTCAAGTGCTGAGATAGGGGTAGGTAACTCGAACACTTTAACGAGCGCTACAGAAACTGTAACAATAATCTACTGGTACTGAAGGTATGTCGACATTAACGTTAAGATGATAGTTCGTTACTTTAGATAGTGACCGAAGCTCGATACAATTTATCTCTCTTACAAGAATCTAGCCATAAGGCTGGGCCTATACATCATCGGAATAAAGCCTTACTATTTTGCCTCCACCAGCTTACTTGGATGGTACAATTGATATACACGGGCAGTCTTCTCCTAGATAGCAGGACATTATTTTTACTAGACCTATTACAGGCCTCGTTTTCTGCGGTGCTCAGTGTCCAATAAAGAGGTTCGTGGGTCAAAAATAATTATCCCTAGTGTTCATCAATTCATTGCATCAAAGTAAGACCATTGGAAGAGGATTGTTTTCTTGCCCATCCTGAACAGATGAGACAAGTTCCCAAGCTATTTTCCATAATTTTTATACATAAACTATAAATAAATATTTCCGTTCCAAGATATAATGAGCCTTGGCTATAAAAGAACAAGAATAGTCGGAGTTATAATTACGCTCATAGTCATCATAATGGTAACATCATCGATTTCCAGTGCTTTTTATGGGGCAGGCGGCACATCAAATAGCTCCTCTTCTCACATATACATCGTCACAGAAACCATGGGCGGGCAAAAATACAGTTATTATGAACAGGTAAGGAATGGTAGCGTAGTAAAGACTTGGCCAGCACCGTCTGCTCCCTCTTCCTCAGGGACAGTATTGACGTCGAACGTGAGTTTAATTAGCCCATCTCTAAACGGGGCCAATGATAATTCAAAGGTTACGGTCTCCCCCTCTTTTTCTTCCCTTGAAATTGGGCAATATCAGGTGTTCACCGCAAGCTCCAAATCTCAGAATTGGGATTACTATCAGTGGCAACTTGGTGATTCTTCGGGCCCCACTGGTAACATCCTGGGTCAGGACCAATCGTTCACCTTTACGACCTCCAATACTGGCGCAACGGTAAATACGCCAGGCACCTACTATCTCTGGGTAACCGTAGGCATGCAGAATGCTCAACAGAGTGCATCTGCCTATGCTGAGGTCAATGTCAGCCCCGCGATTCCAACCCTATCTGTCGAGATAACATCACCTTTATCGATAACGATTGACGCAGGTCAGTCATTCACTGCTACGGGTACCATATCTGGAGGTACTGGTTCAGGATACGGATTTGCTTGGGTAGAAACAGAATCTCAAGGTCCGTCGTTTCCGGCATCATTTAACTCCACTTCAGGATCCATTTCAACTAGCATCTCATTTTCAAACGACGGTAATTACAACGTTTATCTTTTTGGTGTAGAAGGTAACGGTGCTGTTTTCCAGTCATCTAGTTACATACAAGTTTCTGTTCTATCACCTATCATTCCTTCAATCGTAGCACCTAATAATGTCGACATTAAAGGACAGCAATCATTCACTGCACAGGGTAGTATTTCTGGCGGAAGTGAGGAATATCTCTATGCGTGGATAGTCGCAGGCGATACACCATCAATCTCTGCATCTTCTTTTGAGGCCGGAAACACTTCACAGGGTCAAGTATCATCAACTCTATCATCCTCCAATGTCCCAGCGCTAGGGATACAAGGAAAGTATGAAATATATCTCTATGCAGAGGACACTAATTCCCCTGACGGGAACGTCTACATAGTTGGATCGTCCCACTACATAAAAGTCAAGGTAAGTCCTATCAGCCCGGCACTCTCAGTTCAGATTACGTCATCCCTTCCCATAACAGTGGATGCAGGGCAGTCTTTTGCCGTGAGCGGCATCATATCTGGAGGTACTGGTTCAGGATATGAATTCGCTTGGGTCGCTCTTACTTCTCAGTCCCCCTCAAATCCCGCCTCATTCAACTCCACAAACGGTCAAATAACTACCCAGTTATCATTCTCGAGTTCTAACACCTATTATGTGTTTCTCTTTGGAGAAGACAGTGGAGGCAAACTGGTTCAGGCGTCTGGATACATAGTGGTGACGGTCAATCCCGCAATCTCACCATCGATAACTTCTTCCTTAGATGTGAGCGTTAGCTCGGGGCAGCCTTTTACTGTTACTGGTGATATATCTGGAGGAAGCGGGACGTACCTCTATGCCTGGATGATAGTTCAATCGCCTGGGTCACCCCTCGTCTCTTCTGACTCCTTTGATGATAATAATAACTCTTTCGGATCTGTATCCGCCTCCTTATTATTCGCAGGGGCTGGTACTTACTACGTCTATCTATTTGCTGAGGACAGCAATTCCCCAGATGGTAATGCCTACATAGTTGGGACATCAGGTTATATAACCGTAACTGTGAGTAATGCAGTTCCCACTATTTCAGTTCAAATAACTTCATCGCTCTCTGTGACAGTAGATGCAGGGCAGTCCTTCACAGCGACAGCTAAGATATCTGGGCAGGAGCAATACGGTTCATATCACACTTACGGCTACTACAGTCGTGACCACCACGATAATTATGGGTATGCTTGGGTAGCAACCAAATCGCAATCCCCTTCGAACCCCACCTCATTCAACTCCACAAACGGGCGAGTACACACTCAGTTATCATTCTCGAATTCCGGGACTTATTATGTGTATCTGTTTGCAACGAGTGGCCAGGGAGGGATAACTGAGGCATCCAACTACATAGTTGTCACTGTAAACCTGGCGATTTCTCCTACCATTACGTCTTCTAGCACGGTCGACGTTAACACAGGGCAGTCATTCACTGCTCAAGGGAGTATCAGCGGTGGAAGTGGAGATTACCTCTACGCTTGGATTGAGACTGATCATCTTAACTTGCAGAACGGGCCTCGTGTTTCTTCCGATTCTTTTTACAATGCTAACACAACGTCTGGGTCAGTTTCAAACTCTCTTTCATTTGCAAGAGCAGGTACATACTACGTCTATCTATATGCTGAGGACGGCAACTCCCCAGATGGTAATGCCTACATAGTTGGGACATCAAATTATATAACCGTGACCGTAAATTATGTAAGCAAAGCATCGGTATTCAATATCTCTCCAGGAACGGCTACTGTTGGTCAGGGTCAGACTCTGACTCTCACAGCTAGTCTTAATTCCAATTTCCCAAACTACCTGGGATACTGGTATGTCTCTACTACCAGTCCGGGATATGAACTGAATAGCTATTCTGCACTTTCGTCGACAGCGATTGTGACGACCGCAGATGGCAGCTCGATTATGCAAGGAGGTTCAGTATCCATTTCATTTTCATCTTCTTCAACCTGGTATCTATCCTCACAAGGAACATACTATTTATGGATCAGCGACAGTAATGGCAATCCCGGAGGCGATCTCGATTCAAATGTCGTTACCGTCACAGTCACTTCACTACCGATTGCGACAATCTCGGTTTCACCATCCGCATTCGATAGTGGACAAAGCACATCAGTTGTGCTTTCTATTAGTGGAGGAGTTACACCTTACACCTGGACTCTTGAAGTTAGCGGATCCGATACCAATCGGACCGATGCCGTTCTGGGGCCTAACGGGTTCACTTTCGGATCTTCTCTTGCTGCTGGTACATACAAGTTGTATTTCAACGTGACAGACAGCAACTCTCAGAATGCGAAAGCATCCGCTATTATCACAGTTAACTCTCTCCCCACGGTGACGATATTACCATCTTCCGTGACAATCGACCAAAGTCAGTCGGTAACCTTTACTAATATCACGAAGTTGGGGACGCCTTCTTATTCCTACTCTTATTCAGTATCTCCCTCTACAGGATGGGTCAGATCGGTTATTAAAGAAAATACATTTGTGTTTACTGCTAAAGGGACGTACACAGTAACCCTAACGATTACTGACAGCGCTGGGATAACATCATCATCTTCAGCAACAGTGACGGTCGGACCGCTGCCACAAGCTACGATATATTCAGAACCTTCAACAGCAGTCGTAGACGTGGGACAGGAGACATCTTTCACGTCCTTGATCACTGGAACCGGAGCAATTACGTACCAGTGGTATCTCAATGGCACTTCGATTCCAGGTGCAACTTCCGCTACGTACTCTTTCACGCCTAACACCGTCTCCTGGAACGAAGCGAGCTTCTATCTAATCATTACTGATTCCACGGGTGCTACCACCCAGTCCAACACCATAATCGTTCTGGTCTATCCAGACCCGACTGTTTCAATCTCTCCCACCGGGCCAGTATATTATGATAGTGGCCAGTCTGCATCGGCCCTGACTGCGTCAGTCAATTATGGGGGGGAGAACACGATATCTGTGGAATGGTTCAGCAACAGTCAGGACTCGACTACTGGGGGAACGGACACCGGAATTTCAGGGTTCCACTTCACTCCGTCCACGTCAACTTCAGTAACAACCTACTACTACGCAGTGGTATCCGACAGCGGGGTTCTGAGTTATTCATCATCCTCGAACATAGTAGAGGTAAAGGTCTACGAAGCACTGTCTGTTTCGATTAGTGCTACCCCTACCTCCGTTGATACAGGTCAATCAACTGTAATATCGAACACCACTAATGGGGGGGCAACAGGTCCGATGACTTATTCGTGGGATATCTCTCCAGCAAGTGGCTGGTCGCAGGGAACTAGTACTTCTACTTATAATACGTTCACTTTCTCTTTGCCAGGAATCTATACTTTGACTTTGACTGTAACGGATTCACTTGGATCTAGTGCTAGTTCCACTCTGAGAATAAAGGTAGGTCTGGCTCCTGAGGTTTCGGTTGAACCAACGGGACCACTGACTCTAGATATCGGCCAGTCCTCTTTCCTAACTGCCAATGTGAAATACGACGGAAACAACAAGGCAAGCGTGACATGGTACAGCAGTTCCTCCGATTCTACGTCAGGAGGAACTCCTACAGGAGTGACAGGAACTTCCTTCCCGATCCCGACCTCTGCATCTGGAACTACCTATTATTTTGCAGTGGTATCGGATAGCGGTATTTCCGGTTACGCATCGTACTCGAACGTGGTGGAGGTCACTGTATCTTCCGGATTGGCAATATCGGTAGCTGCGAACTCGCCTACTCCGACTCAGTCGACTGTTTCCAACGGGACTTCACTCCAGGAACTGATCGTAGATTCTGGGCAATACGTGACATTTGATTTCACGGGATATGGGGGGACCAGTGTCTATTATTCTGGACTGTACTATTCTTCTTCTGCTGTCTCTTCGACCTCCACTCTTTCCAGTATCACTGCCCTAACACCCGTGGTAGCTCTCTCCTCCGATTCATCCATAGTTGACGTTTCCAATCAACTGACTGGTGGGTACTACTATCTTGTTGTAGAGGATGTGGGCACATCTCCGGTTGCATGGGTATACTCTTTCGTACAGGTCTCAATTAGTCCCCCTCTAGGAATAACCGCGACTCTGCCTGTGAGTGGGTCTGGCAACGCAACATCCCTGTCCGCAGCAGAGAGTACTGGTCAATCGGTCACTTTTGACTTTGCCGGAACGGGAGGGTTCGCATCGGGTAATCTCGATACGGCTCTGGTCACACCGTCCTATTCGGTCACCAGTGCACAGGGCGCATTCACGTATGCGATTTCCAATAGTCTTTTCACAACCGGTATTTACGACAGTCCGGTGACCGTGGAATCCGGCACGTACTATCTGCTTGTCGAAAATACGGGGCCGTCACAGGGCACATACAACTACGTGCCGGCATGGGTCTACGTGACTGTTACTATTACAATCATCGGAGACCCGACAGTTTCGGTTACCCCCTCTTCAGCAATATATGACATAGGACAATCCGCATCTCCTATTACTGCAACAGTAACCTATTCTGGCAGTTCTTCACACTCGTCAGACTATTCGAATCCATCCGATGCCGTGTACGTCGAGTGGTATAGCTCATCATCTTCGGATCTAAGTTCTCCGACGCCAACGGGACAGTATGGTACATCCTTTACTCCTCCAACCACATCTGGGTCCACCGGCGGAACGGTAACATACTATTTCGCTGTCGTGTTTGATAAAGATGTCTCCGGCGCATCTGCTTATTCCCAGAATTATTATACCAGCGCCTCCACAGGTTTCGTAAAGATCACAATCTATTCGTTACCATCAGCTTTGATTACATCTCCCTCACCAAGCAGCACGGACTCAGGTCAATTGTTGTCTTTAGTGGGTACTGCGACAGGCGGATATACAGCCACGAGCGGAGTATATTCTTATGCTTGGGTAATGGTTTCTTCACAGGGTACCTATTCACCCAGCTCGTACAACACATCAACATCCGGAACGATTACGGGGTCCTTGACATTTACCTACACCTCTGGCACTTACACCACATACTACGTTTACCTGTACGTAGAAGACAGTAACAACGTAGTTGCAGTGTCTAGCATCCCACTTACAGTAAGTGTATATCCCGCGTTGAGTGTGACTGTAGTGGCACCGTCTATTACTTCGGTCGATGTAGGGCAGTCGATACAATTCAGCGGTTCCTTCTCCGGGGGAGCTTCCTCTTACAAGTACATATGGAGTACTTCAGGCACAGCACCGTCCCCATCAGATTTCTCAAACAGCGGAGCTACGGGAACCACAGGGACGGCCTACTACAATGATCTCACGATAACGTCTGGTATTACAACCTATACCGACTACATGTGGGTGGAGGACGGGAATGGGAACATTCAGGGCAATAGCGCTCAAGTAACCGTAACAATCAGTTCTACTTTATCTTCTATTGTTGGAGTATCCCCTTCATCATTTTCTCTCGACGCAGGACAGTCCATCTCTGCTGGAGAGTTCTCAGGTAGCTGGTCAGGTGGCGCCTCCCCGTACAGTTACGAGTGGGTAGTCCAGACAACATCCACTCCCTCGTACCCATCTTCTGGATACTCTTCGACTACCGGAACTTCCGTTTCTGATTCCCCTACTCTGACTGCTTCAGGGTCGGGACCGTACTACGTGTTCCTCTACGTAAAAGACTCTGGCAATCAGAAGGCATATGGGTATTCTACTATAACGGTCAACCCCGCCCTCTCCTCGTCTTCTGTGGTCATAACAGTTACCCCAGGTATTATAGAAAATTCTCAGGCGGCATCCCTCTCAGTCCTGCCTACTACCACTCTGACTGGAACACCCACATATACAGTACAGTGGTTGTTTTCCACGACTGCTTCGACAGCCGGGGCAACTGGATTCACCAATCTGGGCTCTTCCACAAAGGACCTAAATTCTGCCGGTGTGCTTGCGCTCGCTCAATCTACCGGAGACCTGTCATATGCGACTTCTGCGTCCTGGTATTTCGAACTACAGATAACGGACAGCGGAAACCCGGCAGAGGTGGTTTACTCTAACGTAGTAGAAGTGACCGTTAGCAACATAGCTGTTTCAATAACCAGTCCTTCTGCTTCTTCCGTCAGCATAGATGCAGCTCAGACTCTGACGATCTCAGGAACATTTACTGGAGGGACTGCGCCATATTTGTACAAATGGGTGGTCCAGTCCACATCTGCCTCTTCTGTTCCTAACTCAGGATATACACAGGGTACATCCCCCCAGTTTTACTCCTACACCCCCAGTTCTGCGACCCACGGAACTTTCTATGTGTACCTATATATCAAGGACAGCAAGGGTGGAATAGGTTATTCCTACGAGACAGTAACGGTAAACGCTCAACTGAGCGTATCGCTTTCTCCCGCTGCGTCAACAATTGATGCAGGTCAATACGTAACCTTCACCAATGCCACCAATGGTGGAAGCGGCTCCTACAAGTACTCATATGGAGTCACTCTCCAAAACGGAGGGTCAGCCGCTGGAGTCTACTCTGTAAGCTCTAATACAATAACATTCACTGCTTCTGGGAGCTATTACGTAACGCTCTCAGTTTTGGATTCGGTATCTGACAAAGTTACTTCCCAGCCAGTTGCTGTAAAGGTGGACTCTGCGCTTTCTGTCGTACTCTCTCCTCTGTCTGCTTCAATTGACATTGGTCAATCTACGACGTTCAGTAATAATACAGCCAGTACTGGCACGCCGCCGTACAAGTATTCCTGGACCGTTACGCTGAACGGAGCGTCGGCTTCAGGTAAATATACACAGTCGACCAACACCTTCACCTTCACAAGCATTGGGACGTATAAAGTATATCTGAACATCACTGATTCTGCAAAGGGTCACGCCTCGTCCTACTCCACGGTTACGGTAAGTTCATCTCCATCTGGTACTCTATCTATTTTGACCGTAACGATTTCGGGTCCGTCCGTTTCGGAATCTGGTCAGTCGGTTACTCTGAACATCAACTCAGTGACCGGGGGAACCGGACCGTACGCCGCCCAGATACTAGCCATGTCCCCGGGTTCCTCTACTTACTCCACTACTGGCCAACCCGTGACCTCTTTCTCCTCTTTCCCGCAGGCTATCACCACTTCCGTCCTTTCAACTTCAGGAGTATGGAATCTAGAAGTGGAAGTTTATGAGGTCAGCAATCCAACAGTTTACGGATTCTCGTCACCGATTGCCGTAACAGTCAGTAATGTCCTTACTGCATCAGCAATTACCATTTCGCCAACCGCAACGGATGTCGGTACACCCGTAACTGCGACCGTGGCTTCTGGATATGGAACGGGTCCATTCACCTATTCTTGGACAGCATCCCCCACTACTGGATGGACTTACTCAGGCAACCAGATAACGTTCAGCGCCCAGGGAACTTACGTGGCTACTGTCACAGTCTCAGATGCGCATGGAAGTGCGCAGGCGTCTGCAACCATTACTGTAGCTTCGGGTCCACAAGTGACTCTACTTCCAGCTTCGTCCACTATCGATGTTGGGCAGTCAATCGCATTCACCAACACTTCCACCGGTGGAGTAGGTCCATTCAGGTATTCCTACTCTGTCACCTCCTCCTTTGGAACATCAGGGAGCAATAGCTACACCATATCAGGCAATACAATTACTTTCAATGTTGCGGGATCATATTCCGTAACCCTTACGGAAACGGATTCGCTCTCAAACACAATCACCTCTTCCCCAGTACAAGTCAGGGTTCACATGCTTCCTGTCATAACAATCTCACCTGCGTCTACCTCCATAGACATAGGACAGAGCATTACATACACAAACACTACAAACTACGGAACTTCTCCGTACACGTACACCTGGTCGTACCCCAGTGGCAGCGGAATCACACAATCTGGGAACAAGTTCACTTTTGCCGACCTTGGCACTTTTACAATTGTGCTCACGGTGGCTGATTCAGTAGGGAAGGTCTCATCTGCCTCCTCAGAAGTGACAGTGAATTCCCAACCTACTGGTAGCCTTACGAGTCTCACTGTCACTATCAGTGGGCCATCTACATCGGTAAACGGGCTAGCCACGAACATTTACGTAAACTCAGTAAGCGGCGGTAGTGGCCCTTACAAAGCACAGCTTCTGGACATAGCTCCAGGTCTCTCATCATATGTGGATATGGGAAGCGCTGTACCTTTCAACTCTGCGCCCGCCTCTTTCTCTACCAGTCCTCTTACTACTGTCGGTACCTGGTATTTTGAGGTGGAAGTTTCCGAGAGCAACAACCCCTCGGTCACTGGTTACTCATCTTCTGTTACGATAAACGTTATCAACTTCCAGGTTTCTATCTCCCCCCTCTCGACCACCATAGACACGGGGGGATCAGTAACATTTTCGAACGCGACTACGGCGACTCCTGTGTCCTATTCATGGTCTGTCACTCTTAACGGGACTTATACCACCTCTTCCCAGGTATACTCACAATCCGGTAACACGTTCACATTCCTAAAGCAGGGAAAATACGTTGTCTATCTTAATGTCACAAATGCTGGTGGAATTCCTGCCTCTGCCTATTCAGTGGTAACTGTAAACTCGAGCCCGACCGGTGGGCTCTCTTCTCCAGCGAGGACTCCATCGGAATCGCACAACTCAGCTTCTGCCCTCAATTTTCAAGCTATCGGTTTCTCCACGTTTTCTCCGGATTACACCATTGACGTTGGAACTCCTTTAACTGCTACAGGGTCGGGTGGTGCTGGCCCCCCCTATCATTTTTCGTGGGTAGTGGAGTATTTCAACAACACTACTGTCGTCACTGAGGCAACTTATACGCTTTCTGCTTACCCGAGCGCGACGATCGTGTTCAACGTTCCGGGCCAGTACATTGTCCAACTCACTACTTACGACAGCACTGGAACTCCATCCAGTAGTCCCACGACAGCAGATGTTCAGGTCTATACTCAGCTGATCTCGACCCTGGCATCTGGTAGCTCAAGTGGCAAAACCTATACTTTTGATGTTGGTGGGGGAGTTACACTGACGGACACCCCGACCGTGAGTGGAGGGAACGGACCGTACACATACCAGTGGGCAGTAAACGGAACCAACCTGACTACCTCTGGGAGTTCTGGAACTGTTACCAGTGGTCAAGGTATCATATATCCATTTACCCCTACTGGTGGAGGAAATTACACAGTCCAGCTGTACATCCAGGACAGTTCGAGTATACCCACAGTACTGAAATACAGCACCTACGTCAATGTAGGAAAACCCCTGACATCGTCGAACGCGGTTTCAATAATACCAACCTCAGTTGGAGTCGGAGGTTTGGTCGGGTTTTCTGTAAAGTCCGGATACGGAACTCCTCCATACAGCTCTCAATGGACAATAAAGAAATATCCCTCCTGGGGATCGGCTTCTGGAGATTATTCTATTTCCAGTTCAGGAAACCAGGTCACGTTCAATACGCCTGGAACTTATAGCGTGAACGACACTGTCACGGATGTAAACCAGACTAGCACTACAGCTCACGCGATCGTAACCGTCGTATCTGGTCTTACCACTGTAATCTCTCCGTCCACTTCCGAGGTCGATGTCGGTAAGCCGGTACTCTTCACCAACTCCACATCTGGAGGGACGACACCCTACACCTATAGCTACTCGGTCACGCTACAGAATGGCGGTTCTGCGAGTGGTGACTATACTGTTTCAGGGAACGATGTCACATTCAGTAATGCCGGCAGTTACGATGTCACACTTACTGTAAAGGATTCGTTATCTGGAACCGCCACGTCACAGCCTGTACTCATAACGGTGAACAACGATCCCACACCTTCCGCACTTTCACTTTCTTCCACTTCAACCGAAACAGGTGTTCCGCTGACCTTGAATGTCCAGTCGGGATTTGGAACGGGACCCTTTGTCTACCAGTGGAATGTCAATCCTAGCTCCGGATGGACATCAACAAACAACCAGATCACATTTTCTACGCCAGGGTCGTATTCAGTCGGCGCAACGGTGACAGACGCTGATCTTCAGTCTGCGACTATGCTACCGGTGACAGTCAATGTTGCTGCCCTGAGCATCTCCGTAAGCATTTCAAGCAGCACGACGGTAACGAATGGTGTGACTTCAACAGACGTTAACCATCCGGTCTATCTTACGGGTACTGTGACACCGGGGGGCATTTCATATACGTACTCGTGGCAGCTAGGTGGATCGGAGTTCAGCGCTGGAAGCTCGTCGGCATACACTTTTCCAAGCAGCGCTGTTGGAAATTATACAGTATGGCTTAACGTCAGCGAAGGGACGGTAACTTCATCTTCAGCCCATATATTAATTGTAGTAAATCCTCCTCCTAGTGCGATACTCCCAGGGTCCGGGACACCGGAGATCGATGCTAACTACACGTTTAATGGGACAGTCTTTGGGGGGACTTCACCCTTCTCGTATTCGTGGACGGTTACCCAGTATCCTTCAGGTCTCACTGCTTATGGAAACTATACGTCCTCTGGAAACAGCACATATTTTTATAAGCCGGGAAAGTACAAGGTAGTTTTCAAGGTCACAGATTTTGAAGGAGAGACGAACAGTACAAGCGCGATCCTTCTCGTTAATACTGCTCTGATTACCAGTTCGTCGATCGGGAGTGTCGGTTCAATCACCTCTATCTCCATAGACCGAGGAAATTCAACCACGGTCGTTCTGACTGTCCAGGGAGGATCAGGTCTTTATGCATTTCAGTGGTACGAAGAACTGCCTGGCTCATCTACATGGCAACTGATCGTGGGTGAAACCAACTCAAGTTATCACCTTGTTACAAATTCCACGACTCAACCGGGCATCTACTATTTCAGAGCCTCTATCACCGACGTAGTCACCGACCCCGTTGTCGTATATTCAAATGTGGTAGAGGTAGCAGTTCTATACCCCATAATATACCAGGTCCTTTTCACGGAATCTGGCCTTCCGCTCGGCACTAAATGGTATATCGACCTCACGGATGGTCAGTCTTTCTCCTCCACTCTACCCACAATCTCTTTCCTAATAGGGAATGGGACTTACGGTTATTCGGTCAATTCTTCCGACAGCCGCTATAAGCTCGTCTCAACATCTGATTCCTTTGTAGTGAATGGGTACAGTATCACAGTCAAAGTTGTATTCTCTCCTGAGGTGTATTCTGTAGTGTTTTCAGAATATGGAATTGGGGCTGGAACGGAATGGTACGTAAACCTTACCGATGGTCAGTCGTATTCCTCAAGTGGATCTACAATATCTTTCTTTGAACCGAACGGGACTTATACTTACTCCGTGGAAGCTTCTAATCATAAATATGTAGCTTTCGGCGGTTCTTTCTTAGTAAATGGATCTTCGACTTCTATTAGCGTTATTTTTGTGGCTATTGGATATCAAGTATCTTTCACGGAGACTGGTCTTCCTCATGGCACTAAATGGTACATTAACATAACGGGTGGAAAGTCTTACTCTTCAAATAATTCGACAATCACGATTTACGAAGTGAACGGAACATACAGCTATTCGATTGCCACTGCTGACAAGTCATATTCATCTCCAAAAGGGACTTTTGTGGTGGACGGTGCTTCGTTTTCCTCGAAAGTTTCTTTTACGCCGGTGCTTTATGATATTACTTTCCAGGAAACGGGACTGCCGTCTGGTACTCTGTGGAACGTTACCCTTAATGGGACCACTAGATCCGGTAAAGGCCCGTTCATATTTTCAATGATGAATGGTTCTTATTCCTATAACATCTCTTCAGTTTCGGGGTACAGAACTAAAGATTATTCAGGCAATGTGATAGTAGCTGGTAGCAATGTGACTGTCACTAATTCTTGGACACAAATTACCTATCCTGTAACGATAACTATTTCTGGGCTACCATCTGGTTCTTCTTGGTCTGCCACAATCGAAGGTCCATCCATCGCAGGTCAACCAAGTACCCAGACACTTACTTCTACTTCTAACGTCATTACATTCTATGAACCAAATGGTTCCTACTCCTATTCTGTTGATCTGCCATCCGGTTATCACGCATCCATAGGAAGCGGTACAGTCAGTGTAAATGGAAAATCAGCCACCGTTATTGAGCAATCATCAATTTCTGTAAATGAGCTTCTGATTGTCTCGATTCTCGTGGCATCGTTAGCGGTCGTTTCCTTAGTAGTCGCCGCACTTCTCGTGAAACGAAAGAGGGACAGGGATTTATTCAGGATAAGGAACATGGAAAGGTAGAATTACTGTAATAGATGAGATAATTTAGCTAGGCCCTCCAAAGGAAGCACTATTATATTAAATCATGAACATCCGCATTAATTTGAAGAAGTGATCTTACGTGGATTCGAGGGTATATGTAGGATATATTCCACATCAAATAGGTTTCAATGACACCTTGTTTTTAAACAATCTGTTATGTCCTGTGATCACCAACTGGGTTGACTGATTTTGTTGAGGCCAGTTTGCGTCAATCCAAAATTCTTAAATATTAATAAATAATTGAAATTAATAAGGTCGTATGTCTCCTGCGGCATCTGAAGAGCGATTCAAGGCGGTGCTTATTGCAGTTATATTGCTCTCTTCTAGCTTTGCGGGAATCCTTTACTTAGGTGTCAATGAATACAGCAAGAGCGGTATTCCCTTAGAAGGAAGCACTGATGCTGTTCAGACCCCATTTACTTCAAGTGGCATATATAATATTTCATTTTCTGAGACAGGGCTTCCAAGTGGTACTAAATGGTTCGTCAATCTCACAAATGGTCCGCAAATGGCATCTGTTACTGGCACTCTAAATTTCACTGAGTATAATGGTACTTATTCTTATTCAATTTCAACTGTAAATAAAAATTACAAACCCTCTCCAGTATCCAGCTCATTTAGTGTTTCAGGATCTTCTCAACATTTTTACATATCATTTACATTGGTTACTTATTCTGTCATATTCACGGAATCGAGCCTGCCTTCTGGTGCAAAATGGTTCGTCAATCTTTCAAATGGTCAGTCCTTTAACAGTACCACTTCTGCAATAAGTTTTTCAGAACCAAACGGTACCTATGGGTATATTATTGCAGCTGAAAACAAGATCTATTCTCCATCTCCGTCAACTGGACAGTTCACAGTAAATGGTGGCGCGTTAACTGAGAGTGTGGTCTTCTCTAAGATTTTATACAAGATGATCTTTACGGAAAGCGGCTTACCTCAAAACGATGTGTGGTTTGTCAATGAATCGGGCGGATCTTCCGCCTCCTCCAGTAATTCCACGATTTCGTTCTCTCTAACTAATGGAACTTATACCTTCTCTGTTTCAACTGTCGATAAGGAATACTATCCTTCTCCATCATCATTCACACTAAGAATAAATGGTCAAAGCTCCTCAGAACTGATTACGTTTACTCTGTTTACTTCCGTTGTAAGCTTCTCAGAATCGGGTCTACCGATCAATTCCAAGTGGTTCGTTAATTTATCCGGGCCAATCGGCAGAAATCTTTCTACTACTTCGAGTTTAATTTCATTCAATGCTCCAAATGGAACTTACATTTATTCTGTCAGTGGAGTGAACAAGAATTTTGGTCTGCTGCACCCAACTGGTAATTTTACGGTCACAGGTAACCCGGTTTCTGTCGGTGTTGCTTTCCTGCGACTGTATACGGTGACTTTTTATGAGCAGGGGCTGCCTGGAGGTGTCGAGTGGTATGTGAATATAACAGATCCATCGACGTTCAACTCATCTTCTTCAAACCTTTCCTTTTTGGAACCTAACGGGTCTTACTTCTACATAATTAGTGTAGGAAATAAGAGTTTTGAGCCAAATGAAAGTACAAGTATCGGAAATTTCACTGTAAGTGGAAGTTCTGTGACTCCAGCGCCTCCAACCTCACCGGTTATATTCTATGCGTTGCATAAGATCACATTTACTGAAAGCAGATTGCCATCTTCAGTAATGTGGTACCTGAATGTGACTTATTTGAACCTCACACCTGTCAACAGCCTTAGTTCTTACCAAAATTCAATCTCATTCTTAGAAAGAAATGGCACATACAGGTATCAAATATCAACAAGCGATGACTTATACAGGGCATCCCCTTTCAATGGTAAGTTCACAGTTAAGGGTTGGCCCTTAAACGCTTCAACGCTGAACATTCCGGTTACTTTCTATTTAGTCACCTACAGCGTGTCGTTCACTGAAACTGGCCTTACCAACGGAACCCCCTGGTCGGTCACACTCAACAATACCACGAGGCAATCACTTAACAACACTGTTGTCTTCAGTGAGTCCAACGGTAGCTACGCATACATTATACAAGGACTATCGGGATTTGTCACCACTTTATACTCCGGGAATTTGACCGTAAATGGAACTAATGTCAACAACGTTGTAGCATGGAAAGAAGTGACATATCAAATGGAGATAATTCAGACAGGTATTTCCTCAGGAACGCATTGGTCAGTTACTATACAAGGGAAGACTTTCGATGGAGTTGAAATTAAACTAGTACTGAATTCCACTGGAAGTAGTGTCGTGTTTTCAGTTCCTAATGGTACCTATAATTATACCATAACACCGCCCCTTGGGTACAGCGGGACCCATCTCAGTGGTATAATCTCAATTCAGGGAAACTCAGCTACTGCCTCCGCATTTCTTCGAGCTCCAAATTATATATTGATAGCAATGGTTCTTGCTCTGGTTATTGCTGGATTAGTAACAGCCCTTTACATAATGATAAGGAGGGACAACAGAAGCATGTTCAGGCGGGACTCAGCACACAATACGAAAGATAGTTTCTTCTTCACCAAAAAGAAAGAGTAGAGAATCTTGAAATGTGTTGGATTCAATTTTGGATTATTAGGGTAACTTGATCCTAGGCGTTAACTCTCTTGAAAATTGAACTGCCTTTGGGTTCTTTCTCTGATTGGGGAGAGACAATCCCTTTAGTGGTTATTTTATAGTAAAATGGGTAGGGATTGTAAGATCCCCCTCTCATCTTTACTATCGATGCTTTCCTCAATCCCGTGGTCGGATCATCCACTTCTAACTTGATAACTCCAGAGACGAAGTATTCCTCTATTCCGTACATGCTCAGATCGCTCTTCATCACTGGGCTTGTAACAATCATGAAAGTCTTCGGTATCGCAAGATTCATGATAAACTGGTTAACGAAATCATCATTCTCAACTATCATAGGCGTTATTGGGTCAATCGCAAGCCTGGTTATGTTGCTTTCAATGATAATTCTACTTATCTCCCCAGTGAGTTTACTGATGTACTTTTCCCTGTTCTTTAGACTATCTAGCACTCCTTCCTTCAATTCTCTTATCCTGTCGGAGAGTTCTATAACTTCTATCGTCCCTTCTTTATAGTACTCCTCGAATCCAAACGAAAATGTCTTTGCATTTGCGATGTATTCTGATCCTCTTGTATCTGTAAGTATGATTGCCCCTTTCTCTCCCATCCTTGCTCCCTGGACTAGGAATTGAGTGCATGTCGTTGTCTTTCCCACTCCCGTTTTCCCAGAGACCATGTACACGTTTCCGCGCTTCATGGCTCCTCCTAACGACTCATCCAATTCTTTTACCCCGAAAACTGCTGTCTTTGGTTTTGACTCCTGTCTCTGGTCGATCGTTATTATATTATACATGTGTGTAAGATTCAACTCAGTATCGTCTAAATCCTTGTTTATGACCAATGCCTTTAGGGAAATCCCACAATCACCTGCTATTGCATTAAATTTCATTATGTCGCTGACAAGATCTTCAGAAATTCCATGGAGGACGGCAACTTTTACGTTCTCATCCTTTTTTGACGTCACAACCAGATCGAACTTATGTATTGCACCCGATTTGCCCGTAATTTTGACATTGCTACCCCACGTGAATTCACTGTCTAGCTCGAATTCTTCAGCAACTCTAGCTACATTAATAGAATCCACTGACATTACATTGAGCGGAGCGTTTATACGCATTTATACCTTTCTCTCGTATGAAACGTTCGTGGGTACATATTTCGCCTGTTGACGAACTAAAAGAAACATTAATGATTGCAGGATTTTCGAGCTTTAAAAGTAGTAAAAATTAGTTAATAATACTAAAGTAGTTTATATAATGGTCAGTCTATTTGAGCTCGCTCAATTTTCCTTTTTTATATGCATACTTTTCTATGTTTTCGATTCTAAAATCTTTCATGGCCTCGGAAGTCTCGTAGAGCCTAACCAAAAGAGGTTTCGTCAGGATACTGGGTACATATATGGTTACTTCGACCCTTTCAGAACCGTGGAACTCCAGGTAAGACCCGATTGGTATATGGTCCTTGTCAATGGCCCTGAGGAAATTTACAGTTGGTTCTTTCGTCATATCGTAATTACTCACACTATTGTCCCCATCTAACCCATATCTTATAGAATCCATCGGATTTCTGTGTAGGTTCCTCCATTCCAAAACAAAGTGCTTCTCTTCGCTTTTCTTGAAAGAAAATGTGACCACAGAAAGGGATATCCGGTCATCTATTGCATCTAGATTACTGATGATGCCCTTTGAACTGTGGAATCCGATCTCATCAATATTCTCATCGAGGGAAATTACCATCCTAAGTAAATTGGCAGCCTCCTTCAGTTGAGACGAATGGAATCTGAAGCAGGCGTAAATGCTTCTTCCCTTTGTGAACAGTTCCCCATCCGTCAGTGTCGAAACGAGATCGACATTTTCACTAAATTTCCTCATCACCGGACTGTCTATCTTTTCGGTAATTACTGTTACTTCCCCCATGAGGACCGGATTAAGAGTCTCTAAGAGTTTTCTATCATTATGAGATACATTGCTGAGAAAATAAGTCACATACAGCTGATTATCTTGACTGTATATGTTGATCGGAACTGAATTTTCTTTGACCAGGGTGGATAGAACATAGCTATTGACAGGGGTCGTGAAATGCAAGCTCATATCCAGCCTCTTATCAACTTCTTGAATCATATTGAAAAGGATAACCTTCCGCTTAATTAATTGTTCCTTTCTCCGAACTGATTAGAATCAGATAAGTATTAATTTGAGAGAGGGATCGACTCGCAATGCTTCTGAAGGAGATAGACAAGAGGCTGGACATGGATTGCAAAATTGTATTTAACAAGGACGACCGTGTCTTTAGTTTATCTAAAGCTCTAGGTCATACGTTCCAAGCATTCATGGAGATCAAGGACGACGAAAAAGTCCTTTCTGTCTATGTTCCTAAGGAAAACCTTGAAACTCCAAGCGCACCAGTTAGATACCTGATTTCGACGACAGATGTCGAAGGGTTTCTTATTACGAGGATACCTATAGAAGAGTCTATCTATGAGCTTCTTGCGGCTCTTGATATGTTAGAGTCAACTTCTACTTTTGACTTTACAGTCGAAGCTGGTCACCTTACTGTACGATTTCGTTTGCATCACACTGCCCTTTCTCATCTTTCTAGAATACTTGCTAAATATGATATTCTTGAGCATCTAGTCAAGGAAATGAATATACAGCCATCAAATGGGTTTATATCTCAACTGGATTTCAAGAATAAGAAATTCCCTCTACGCGTATTGGAGTATTCTCTACCGTTCTCAAGAGTTAAAGGGAAAGATGCAAAAATGCTCTTTGAAGAGGGAGCGATAGCGGAGCTGGCAGCAGTTTTTTCAAACCCGGTGGACCACAAGCTCATCTTTTATGCGCCAAAATCTTCCAAAACAAAGTTAAAACCAATATCACCGCACTCAGACATATATGAGACTTTGATGAAGGATCTTGAAATTGAGCCGTTTAATATTCTTGTCAACCTTTTCAATTCAAAAGGTCTGAAGAGGTTTAACGTTTTCTTTAGGAAAGTTGATAGCACTCTCAGAATAGTTGTATTGGTCGAGAGATACGACGCGATGCGACATATCTCAGAAACTTTTACTATCTATGGCAAGGCGAATGTACCAATAGATGTAACCCTCTCAACTGCATACAACGAGACGATATGGGAAATGATCTGAACTAAATAATCTGGATAGGCTAAAACTCCAGTAAATACGGTTGAAATGAGATCATTTAAGCACTTTCATCATGATAAAAGTGCCGCTTCTAGAGGTTTTCAGCGTAAAATATTTAAATTAATTATATAATGTAGTCTATTATGTACTTGTTCACATGAGTTAC
>JAKATW010000114.1 GCA_021827945.1 Thermoplasmata archaeon | reverse complement strand
CAGCCCTCTTGTTTTACTCTCATCTTCTTTTCTTTCGAGAATTTTATCTCCCTTAGAGTCTCTTCATCAATCTGTCCTTCGTATTCCTCAGGCTCTGACATACTGACAGGTGGGACAAACTTGCAAATGAAGACCTCCTGACCCGCGTGATAAATGTTCTCTCCTGCACCAACAATCGCATCACTCTTCAAAGGGATTACCAGCGGAGCATCAAAATGATATAGTCCAGCAATGTAAGCCTTCTCCTTAGAGCTGGAGAGATGAATCCATCTCCTATCGGAGGGAAGTATTCCGTTCTCTCTTAGAATTTCAAACTCTTCTTTGTTTGTAGGATAGTATAGCACCTCAGGTATACTATCTGAGGGTAAATCTGTAAGATCTACGTCTATTGAATGCCCATAAGTTGCCCTCAGATACCTTTTGTTGTCACTCAACTGATACCTGCCCTTCTGATCAGTCAAGATAATAGCAAAAATATGCGAAGGGCCTACAAAATGGAATCTTCTATAATAGAACCTGATCTCCTGGACCATCTCGTCAATGTTGACGTACCCCCTGTCAGAGATCTCCAGGTGATACTTTTCTGGTTTGTGCCTCAGGATTCCCGTTATAATCCTACCAAGCATGTCCACTTCTTCGTCCGAGAGAATGAACTTTCCCTCTTCGCCACAGGACGGACAGTCGTGTCCCCTGTAATATCCGTGGACCATGCACTTACGAATCTCGTTAGTGGGCACCAAAGCAAATTGTGAAAGGAGTAATAACACTTTTGCAGAGAACAACGGGGGTGTATGCAGTAAGCGTGATTCTAACATTTATGAAAATAATCCAGGGATTAGAATGACAATTAATATATAAAATATCCGAATTTACGAGTCACACATGGATGAGTATAACCTAGTTCTCCTCGTATTGATTCCTCTACTCTTTGTGATGGGATTAAAGATCAAGGCATTCAGCCGGGAAGGAGCGATAGCTGCAGGAGTGATAGGTTCGCTAATAATCATAGGGGGCGGTTGGCTCTATTTTGTCATGCTCTTTTTGTTCCTAGGTCTGTCTTACATATCGACCCTGGCAGGATTCGAGAAAAAGAGGAGCTGGAGCCTCCAGGAAGGGCTTAAAGGCGAAAGGGGGGCTAAAAATGTTCTGGCTGCAGGAGCTCTCCCTGCTGCAATCTCCTTGCTGAGTTTCTGGAACTTCAGTCCTAAGATCACATTCTTCCTGTACTTGGTTGCCCTCGGAACTATACTTTCAGATACTGCTGCATCAGAAATAGGTTCCTTGGATGAAAACACCTACATGATACTGACTCTGAGACCTGCTGAGACTGGAATAAATGGCGGGATTTCAGTTCTAGGGACAGTGGTTTCTTTTGTCTTCCCGGTATTCTTTTCGGTCCTAGGCTTCGTGATATTTGGAGTGTTGAGCTCGACTCCACTTATCTCATTGTTAGACCTGACTTTCATTTCTGGACTCCTGGCTTTTGCCGGTTGCCTAATTGACTCTGTATTAGGAGAAACCCTTGAGAATAGAGGTTACCTCACAAAGTACTCTGTTAACTTCCTGTCTGCCCTGTTTGCGACAATTATCGGAATTCTGGTATTTTTCGGATAAATTTATTTTATGATGATGGCATCTCAATTGATGAAGATTCTTTTGATAATAGCAGACGGACTCGGTGACAGACCTTTCGAATCTCTAAATGGCAAGACAACCTTGGAGGCTGCAAACAAGCCTAATCTCAACAGACTGGCAAAGGAAGGAATGGTCGGCCTTATCGATCCTATAAGGCCAGGGGTGATTCCTGGATCTGATACCTCACACCTAAACTATCTAGGATATGATCCTTTCAAATACTATACTGGGAGGGGTCCATTTGAAGCCATGGGAACGGGATTAACCCTAAAAGGAGGCGATGTCGCATTCAGAGCAAATTTTGCAACAGTTGACAAAAATGGAACAGTAACTGACAGGAGGGCTGGAAGGATCAGGGAGGGAACATCAGAACTAGCAAAATCACTTAACATGAAGATAGAAGACGTTGAGGTACTCTTCAAGGAAGGCACAGAACACAGGGCTGCCCTTGTTCTCAGGGGTCAGGGGATAACCACTGATGTAACAGATAACGATCCTCACGCAGAGAATCTTAAACCCAGAGACATCGTTCCAACCACCAAAGAGGGGATAAAGACCGCGAGGATACTGAATGAATTCTACAAGCGTTCCCTGCTCATTCTCAAGGACCATCCGTTGAATAAGAGGAGAAGGACAGAAGGCCTGAGAGAGGCAAACGCAATACTATATAGAGGTGGAGGACAGGTACCGACACTCCCGAACTTCGCAGAGAGATACTCACTCAAAGGAGGGTACGTGGCTGCAGTTGCACTTGTATCAGGAATATGTAGACTGGTTGGTTTGAGGGACTTCACTCCAAACGGTGTTACAGGATCTATCGATACAGACGTGAGAAAGAAGTTCTCTGCAGCAATCGAGGCATTGAAGGAAGTGGATTTCGTTATTGTCAATGTAAAAGGTACAGACATCGCAGGGCACGACGGAAATGGAATTGCAAAGAAGGAGTTCATAGAAAAGATCGACGAAGCGATGGGAGAAACCATCATGAAAGTGAGAAACGATATCGTCATCTGTTTCACTGGTGATCACTCCACTCCCGCAAGCGTAAAGGAGCACACATCTGACCCGGTGCCCATACTTCTTCATTATCCAGGATGCAGACGAGATGGCGTAGGAGATTTCGATGAAATATCTGCTAAGAATGGATACCTTAGACTAACTGGAAGCGATTTAATGAACGTCCTCCTGAGCTCAGCGAACAGGGCAGAGAAATACGGCGCTTAGGAGATAGTCTCTTCCAGCAATTTCTTTATCTCATCATCCCTGTCTTCAATCTTTAGGAGCAGGTCTCGAGCCTTTGCCTTTTCCCCGGAATTGAGATAAATCCTTGAGAGTGTGGTAAGAGCACTTCTATCCCTCTGGTCTATCTTGAGCGAAACCTCGCAAGACTCCTTTGCGTCGTTCACCCTCTGGAGCTTCAGCAGAATCTCTGCCCTCTTGTTCCAGTAGGATGGGTTCCTATTCTCCATCTTGATTGCCAAGTCAACTGAAGCGAGTGCTTCGAGGTACCTCTCCATGGAAAGCAGAAGGCGAGACTTATCATAGTAATACACAGGTTTTTTCAGGAGATTTATGGCCTTGTTGATGTAGGAGAGAGCTTCTTCCTTGCTGGAATTGAAGCTTGATATGAACAGTCTCCTGTATGTATCTGGATTTGTTGGATACTCCTCAACAAGCATCTTCTGATAACTTGCGGAATCCTTGTTCTGCCTTTCAAGTACGTCTATAAGCAGTATCAGCGCATCTATGTTCTTCTTAATCTCTAAAGATTTTCTAGCGTGCTTCTCTGCTTCTTCTAGATATCCGTCCTCCGAAAGTTCGAAAGCTGCCATGTACTCGTCGGTGCTCTTTGCAAGAGATGGAAGCACCCTGTCTTCGCTCATAACTGACTATTAACTTACGACGATTTAATGTTTCTCCCTCAAGCTAAACAAAAATAATAATACCAATCAATATACGTCGTTCATGAGGGTCCAGCTGATTGGATTTGGCTCGATTGGAAGGAATCTGTTGAAACTTATCAATGACAAAGGGACGATTATTCAGCAATCGATTGGTGAGAAGATAGACGTCGTCTCCGTAAGTGATACCACTGGAACAGTAATCACGGACGGAGTGCCACTTACCAGGATAATTCAGGCCAAGGAAGGAGGGGGACTCAAGACGCTCGATTCGTTCGAAAAGATAAGCGCGACAAGTGCAATCGTGGATCTGGAATCAGATCTCGTTGTCGAGATAACACAGAGCACTAGAGACGGTAGACCAGGGATAGATCACATAATGGCGGCATTCGAGTATGAAAAGAATGTCGTGACAGCCAACAAGAGCGTTCTTGTTTCCGATACCGACTTGTTCAGTGTGGCAAAGGAAATGGGGAGGAATTTACGGTATGAAGCTACGGTGTGTGGAGGTCTTCCAGTATTCAATCTTATGGACTACTGCATGAAATCAGCCAAGGTCCTTTCAGTTGACGGAATATTCAATGCTACAAGCACCTTCGTTATCTCCAGGATGGAAGAAGGCAAGACACAGACCTCGGCGAGGGGTGAGGCGATGAATCTAGGGATAGCGGAGAGGGATCAAAGAGACGACCTCGCTGGAATAGATTCCGCTAGGAAGGGTATCATTCTTCACAGGAGGATATACGGTTCAACTCTAACACTAAAGGAAGCCACTGTCTCTTCCAAGGAAAGCGAAATCGCAACAGGTCTCAGGCAGATTACTGATGTTACCCCCAAGGGTGTTAATGTAGAATACAAGAAGGTCGATGGAAAGTCTGTCTTTGCCAATGCTGTTGGACCTGCGATGGTAATAAGGTTCAATACAGACGTTCTTGATCACCTCACTATTTTCACCGATCACGATGGGCCATTGGAATCAGCCGCAACTGTATTAAACGATATATTACTGTCGAGGTCAGAAAAGGCAGCCAAATGAACAAAGGATACGTAGCGTTTGTAGCAGTTCTTTCTGCACTTTGGGCGATAATGATGGTGGTTGACCTAGTTATGACTATCATCCTCTTTAAACCCAATTTTCCAAATTTCCTCAACACACAATTCCCATTATTTGTAATCGTTCCAATACCTCTCCTTTTAGTATACCTCTCTGGAACTTTTACTGCATACTGGCTGGTGTTTGTCGTTATAGCAGTAATAGTGTTCCTCATCTTTGCCCTCTATCGCTCGACCTTTAAATTTGAGAATTCATCCCTATACAGGCTGGGAGAATTCTTTGCCCTGAACTATTTTCTGTCAGTAGTTTATATAAGTCTCATCTCACTCGCCGGTTACCCGATTGTGAGCCCAATATCTAGTTCAACTCCATTCTATCTGAATTTCTTAACGATCACCAATGCAGGTCTCTATGAGGAGCTTATTTCCCGTGTTGTTTACATTGGGCTTCCACTATTTGTGTATTATGCCTGGAGCACTCACGGCAAAGAATCTCCTTCAAGACCAGCTAAGCTGCCCTGGTACAGAGCCATATGGGGTGGAGGATACAAGTTTGGCAAACCAGAAATTACTGCACTGGTAATATCGTCCCTGATCTTCGGATTTGCTCATGTGACATCATGGGACCTTTCGAAAGTCCCACAGGCTGCCCTGGGTGGATTGCTGCTCGGTGTACTATATCTCAGGTTCGGTTTGTACGCAGATGTCTTATTCCACTTCTCTATAGATTCTCCCTCTTTGCTTATGCCGCTCGGGTACGGTGATCCGATCGCTTCGAGTTACACCAATGCTTTTATCGGAGCCTTTATCGTCGTCGCGATAGTGGGCGGCATAGTTGTCCTGATTGTCTACGTCCTGCAGGCCAGAACTCTCTACCAAGAAAAAAGGTCCGGGCATAGTCCCTCAGAACAGCAGAATCCAGTTAAACAGAATAACCCTAGAAATCCGTTGGTATGCAAGAACTGCGGTTCTGGCAGAGTTACTTTCTTTTATGATGATGTCTATCGATGCGATGATTGTGGAACGGTCTTTAAACGAGATCAGTAGTTTGCCATTTCGTCAACTCTCATCACTTCTCTTAAGACAGAAGTTGCATAGCCTCCAGGTGGTAGAGAGAATTTCAAGGTCGAGTCAAAGAATTCAAAATCATTGAACCTAAGGTACAGATTCCTCCTCTCTCCCTTTGAGCTCAGTCCGAATGGAAGTTTGAAGTCGATTGATTTCAATCCTTCCTGCTCCAGTATTCCATTCTCAATCTCTCCCATTTTTCCGCCCGCAATCTCAGTTCCGTGTCCTATCACCAATCCTGTCGGAGATCCTTCGCCCCTCTTTAGAGAAGAATTCAATTTTTCCAGGTTCAGTATATTGACCTTTACGAATTCGTCGTCTAGTCTGAAAATGTCACCGGGAATAAGCGATTTGTTGATTTCCAGTCTTTTGCTCAGAATACGGTTGAATATGTAGCCTTGATACGCATGAATGAACATTGAAACTAGGTTCTCGGGGAGCTGCTTGATAGCTCCAGAGTAGTCCTCTCTTTCACGACTCAAGTGCTCCATGATCTTTCTCTCTAGATCCAGAGTTTCAGGGAAGTTCTCCAATCCTTTCAGAGGGTCTGGATTATTGTAGTACTCTCTCCTAATGTCCGCAAATCTGTCCTCACCGGGATACCCAACGAACAGCCTGACAGCCTCTTCGTAGCGTCCCTTTACTATCTCTCTTCCGACCAGGTGCGTTACGGGACGAATGTTACCAAAGCGCTGAGGTCCATAATAGTTAGGAACTATCCCCTCAGAGGATATCTCTCTGCAATTAGTAAGAAGAGTTTCTGGATCAGAATCTGATACTTTTATCACAAAAAGATTCTGAGAATGAGAACCAATAGTGAGGGGAGAGTCTAGGTAAAAATGTTCAAGAATTTCGACGTCGTCTAGGTGAAAGTCTCTGTACTTGATACCAGGAATGCTGAGGTACTGGACTTTCACGCTCCTCCTGTCCTTTGTACCAGCAAAGTAGACTCTCTTCGGAGATACACGATTGCTCCTGGCAACGAACCTGAGAAGTCTGTTGTGTTCCCAGTTCTTTGCCTTGAGCTTGAGAATTAACACCTTTCCGTCCTCCTTCTTGGAAAGCGAATCGAACTGCTCTTCCACATAGAAGTCCTCTGATTCCTTTCTGAGTTTGCCACCCGATGGTTTCAGGTCGAAATAATATCCAAAGACTCCTATTTCAGAGAAATCCACTAGCTGCAAGGATCTTCAACAATATTAATTAACTCTTTTATCCTTCCCGCTTAGATGTGGGAAGGTCTCACGGGGAAGAGAAGGAAAAACGGGCTCTACGGAATGTTGATAGGTATAGTTGTATCCGCTATACTCCTGTATCTTTCGTTTTATATATCATTTCTGTACTTGCTGATACCAATACTCCTCCTTGTCATATTCCACTATACTAAGGCTTGGAGATTCTCTGATAGGGCATTCTACGGTTTTATAGCAATAGTCGTAGCTTTTTTCCTTGCGATGGGAGGGATATCCAACTCACTTACTAGTGCACCCCACGAGACAACAGCAGCGCTTACGATCTCATCCACGACTTACGACATACACTTCGGCTATTACAACAGCAGCGGAAATTACATTTTCAATTTCACTCTACCGACCAAAAACATCACAAACAGCGCAAAGATTGATCTCATAGACCTTTTTACTAACACTACTCTATCCACAACCAACATTACTTTTGCCACGACTGGCACAAATTACACATACTCATTGAACGCAGGTCAGCTTTCTTCGCATGCCTACGTGGTGTATATGACACTACACGTTCTGAAGAACAACACGACTGTAAACCAGATTGTTGAGTTCTTGGGACCAGTACTTATACCCACGATAAACGTAGTATTCCTCCTTGCAGAGAGTCTTATACTGAGCTATCTTCTGATCACTTTTCTCTTCTTCTTAGCATTCGCTTTCTTTGCAAGGGCACTTTCTATGTCTAGGCAGAGAAAGAAAAAGGAGGGAGATCAGAACCCTCCGATCCCGACAGACCAACCTGTTCAAGATACAGGGCAGCAGAGAACGGGCTGGTTCGGAAGAAGAAATTCTTAGGCAGCAAGTCCAAGCTCTTTGATCTTGTCGAGAACCTCTCTTGCGTGCTCTTTTGGACTCACCTTTGGGAATACGTAAGCGATTTTCCCTTGTTTGTTTATGATGAATGTGACTCGCTTTGACGTTCCCAGTCCAAGTACATTGTATTTCTTAGATATCTCTTTAGATCCATCTGGAGCTAACAGGAACGGAAGTCCGTATTTATCAACGAATCTTTTATGAGAGTCCTCAGAATCCACGCTCACGCCTATGACTTCAATTCCTTTAGATTTGTAATCACTGAAGTTGTCCCTGAAATTGCAAGCTTCAGTGGTACATCCAGGAGTAAAATCCTTCGGATAGAAATATACCACGACAATCCTTCCCCTGTAATTGGAGAGCCTGTCCTTGCCGCTTCCCCCCGGTATCTCGAAATCCGGTGCGCTGTCGCCGACTTTTAGTTCATCTTCCATGCCTTTTCAAACGAAAGGCGTTTAAATAATTTTTCTGACTCCCATAACTTCAATCTGCTGAATGTGTGCTACTTTATTCCCCCATCAATCGGTATCATCGTGCCCGTGGTCGCGCCGAAGACCCTTTCCTTTATCAATTCTACGACGATGTTCGCCACGTGGTCTGGAAGCACTTCAACATGTAGCAAATTCCCTTTCTTGTATTCGTCAGGGGTTATTCCCTTTGCCCTCGCCCTGTTTTCCAGGATCCCGTTCTCCCAAATCTTGGACTCCCTAAATATCTTGTCTGGATTGATTACGTTGCTCCGTATACCGTACTTTCCCCCCTCCAATGCAACGTAACGTGAGAGTTGTGCAGCAAACGCCTTTGAAGTACCATAGGACATCATCCCTTCTCCAGGATTGCTGACATTCTTGGTGACATTAAAGACGAAAGTCCCTCCCATTCCTTGACTTTTCATAATCCTGAAAGCTTCTTTGGTAACTAGGAAAGTGCCTATCGAGTTGATGTCGATATGTTTCTTCAAATCCTGCAGCGAAGTATCCTCCAATGGTGACGGCTTGAGATATCCGGCGTTATTGAAGACTACGTCAATTCCCCCGAACTTTCTTACGATCTCCTTATAGGCCCTCTGGACGGATTCTTCGTTTGAAATGTCGAATTTCAATCCATAAGCATCCCTTCCTAGCTCTTTAGCTACATCGTCGATCTTCTGGTCTATGTCACCACCTATCGTCAGTATTCCTTCATCCACAAACTTAGAAAAGGTGACCTTACCTATTCCGCTTGCTGCTCCTGTGACTAGTCCAATGTGGCCTTCAAGTTCCTTTCTCCTTTTTTTAGTCAGCTTTGCCTCTTGGAACGGCCAGTATTCCATTTCGTGACACTGCTGGTCTGTGATAAACCTATTCTTTCCGATCGCACGGGCTGCGGATGCTACTCTGAAAGAATGAATTGCTTCGTCACGCAGTATGTCCGATTCTTTCTTTGTGCTTGCAGCCGTGATCAAACCAAAACCTTTCAACACGATTACCGATGGATATGGATCGTGCATTGCTCTCCCCGCTGGAGCATATCTCGCAAATTCCTCTTTATACGTATTCACAAAGTTGTCTATCTTGCCTTCCAGCCCTGAAACATCATCGGAGAATAAGTAGTTCTTCTTTGTTCTCACGAGCATGTCTGGAGTCGCGGGACCCAGCGAAGCAAATTTATCTGCCTCATCGCTCAATGAGAACCCGACTGCTTCTTCAGAATTATCCCAGGTAAGAATCTTCTTCTTCTCCTTGCTCAGCAGTCCTCTGAGTTTTGGAAGAAATTCTATGAGACCATCCTCTTTTACTTTCTCAAAATTCTTGGTCGGCAGTCCCTTCCATTTGCTCTCGATGAATGTCTGGGCTTCCTTCACAAGCCTGAGGTGGGTCTCATAACTCTCCCTTGCATTATCTCCCCACGTGACCAGCCCATGATTCCTCAATATCACACCGGCAAAGTTCGAAAGGTCTCTTTCGCTTATAGTATCCAGAAAGTGCCTTGCGAGTTTGAAACCGGGGGGTGTATAGGGAATTACAAGAATTTTCTCCTTGAACACATCTGCTATTGTCTTGTCGTCAAGATTAGTATTAGTGAGGGCCACAATATAGTCTGCGTGAGAGTGATCAACGAATCTTGAATTTATGAAAGCGTGTATGAAAACCTCGACTGATGGATATGCCTGATCAGGGTCTAACATACAACTCTTGATGAACGAAGACATTTCATCATCACTCATCCTCTCCATCAGCTTTGCGTCCATCAGGTCGTTCATTTTCAATGCAGTAAAATCCTCTGGAGTGACTGTGGCCAGGTCGGATCCCGAACTCTTTACAAAGAGAGCGCTTATCTCCTTGCCAGCCGCACTGCGAACCTTCAATTTGACGCTTGTGTTTCCACCCCCATGGAGAACTAGATTTTCATTGGCCCCCAGAGATATCGAAGTAGCGACTCTGTCATCAAGTAGTTTCCTTTCCTGGTCAAGAATGGTAAACATCATGAATTGCGAATACCACCCTGATAAAATAGATTTTTCAATTTTATCGATAGATATTTCACTCTTTGGAACACGGTTGGCAAAGACAAAGAATATATTGGAATTGAAGTTGCAGTCGCATGGACTCGTTTTCCAACAGGGACAAAGACGTTTTTCTTATCACCTGTGAAAAGATGATTGACAGGGGGGCACTCATGTCTCGCTATAGCAGGACGCGAGAGCTTGACTTAAGGACACTTTGGGACAAGGAGTTTGCTGAAGTCCCGGATAGAGCTGAAAAATTCTACGAGAGAGTTTTCCTTGAGTATGGAGATGAATCCGTTGCCGAGCTTGCAACAGCCCAAGTTGGAATACAGAACGTCAGTAATGTACTTTCCAAGATCATAGAAGAAAGCAGGATAGGACTTTCCTATCTGGAGAAGAGTTCAAGGTATGTATCCTACAAAGAGAAGAGAAACGGAAGGTATCTGTACCTGGACCCTGATAGAGCGAACATTCCCTCAAGATTTCAACAGAGGTACGTAGAGTTCAACGATTCTCTCTTCGAACTTTATGAGAAAATTCTCGCGGGTGTCTCGAATTATATCCGTGAGCACAATTCGTTTGAGAATACCAAATTCTTTCTTCCTAGCGGCAAGGAAGTCAGACCTGGAGAGGATAATACAACGGAAGAGATCTTGAAGAAAGCATATGATTCTTCAGTGAGGAGCAGAGCTCTTGATGAAACTCGGTTCATACTCCCTGCCTCAACACTTACAAATATAGGCATAAGCGGCAATGCAAGGGCCTTCTCTCATATGCTTGAGAGACTCAGTGCAAGTCGTTTAAGGGAAGCCGAATCTTTGTACTCGGAACTCCTGAGGGAACTAAAATTGGTTTTTCCCAAGCTAATAGATAACGTTGAAAATCCACACGGTCTAGAAAGTGTGGAATATCTCAAATCCATAAAGAGCTTCATTCCAGAAGTCATTATGACCGGATCACCAGTTACAAGAAGTGTTGTAAAATTGATGTCATGGGACAGGGATGAAAGGGCCCTCAATAGGGTGATTTCCAGTCACTATTTTGAGAGAACTGAGGGGGATTATGAGTCTCTATATGGTACCATATCGTTGCTTAGTGTTCCAAAGAAGAAAGAGATGCTTGACAAAATCGTATCGCTCAGGAGTAACAGGAGGAACAAGCTTGACAGGAGCTTTGAGCACGTCCACTACACCTTTGAAATTAACACTAATTTTGGGGCTTTCAGGGATCTACAGAGACATCGCACAATGACGATTCAGAGAAAAATGTTGAGCCCGGATTATGGTCATGACATGCCACCAATATTATCCAAGATTGACGATCTGTCGAGAGAATATGTAGGGGCGTTGGATGAGGCAAAAAGACTATACAAAGAAATATATGCAGAGGATAAGAATGCGGCTCAGTATGTGATAGTTTTCGCCCACAAACATCCAACGATCGTCACGATGAGTCTCAGGGAGCTAGTTTACTTTACTGAAATAAGGTCTACACCACAGGCTCATTTTGATCTTAGGAACATCAGCAGAGAGATGGTAAGACTAGCCACAGAGGTAAATCCTTCATTCCAAGGTGCATTCAAATTCCTGAACAAAAATGAGGAAGAGCTAGGAAGGCTGAGCGCCGAACTTAGGAAAGAGATAAGGTTGAAGAATGCCTGAATATCTCAATTAAGCAAGGAGCAGGATCTCTGACTCCAGGTAGAAACTCGGTCTATGCCCCGTGAATCGTTGCCTTCTCCGCAGACTTTCCTTTGTTCTCTAAGAATACATCTTGAGCTTCTTTGACAGTTGCTTTCTCGTGGACTATTGACCTGATCGCCTTGATCATTGCAACAGGATTATCGTTCTGCCAGATGTTTCTGCCCATATCCACTCCTACCGCTCCCTCCTGCAGTGCATTGTAAACCAAATTGAAGACATCAAGTTCTGTATCCAGTTTGGGCCCTCCAGCGACAACTAGTGGGACTGGAGTTCCATCAGCCACTTTCCTGAAATTTTCGCAATAATAAGTCTTTACAACATGAGCTCCTATCTCTGCAGCGAGTCTGCAGGATAGGCTAAGATACTTCGCGTCCCTCTTTTCCAGTTCTTTTCCTACTGCAGTTATTGCCATTACGGGCATTCCGTTCTCTTCACCTTCGTTAACGAGTTTTGAGAGGTTAATCAGGGACTGCTTCTCGTGATTCGTGCCTACGAAAATTGAAATTGCGACCGCAGAAACGTTCAGTCTAACCGCTTCTTTCATTGAGGTCGTGATCTCTTCATCACTCAGGTCCTCCTTCAATATACTGGCACCGCCAGATACTCTTAGTAGAATTGGAGTATCCCACCTGGGATCTATCGATGTCCTTAAGATCCCTCTTGTAACCGCCACTGTGTCAGCATAAGGCAGCAGAGGTTCCAGCATCTTTCTTGGATTTTCTAACCTTCGTGTTGGTCCCATGAAGTATCCGTGATCTGCAGCAAGCATTACCGATCTTCCGGTCTTTGGTTTTATCATTCTTGAAAGCCTGTTACTCATTCCCCAGTCCATATTTTTCCCCTTTTATAGCACCCTCGAATGTTATTTTAGGCTAATAACATTTCTGTAGCTTCAATTTCGTGACTGTGCCTCGGTCAGCCATTCTCATTCTGACATCCTCCTGATGGCAATAACTCTTACAAGGTCAAGTTTTTATAAAGAAATAGACTGATGATTTGATGTCTTCATTAAAAATTGAAGATTTCTATGATTTAAGGTTTATAGCAAATTTGAATATTGCCAACGGAAGAACTTTTTTCGAGATATACAGGCCAGTCGAGAAGTCAAATAAGTATGAGTCTGAGATATTTGAGCTGAAGGGAGCAAAGACAGTCAAATTCACTAGAGGAAATGAGGATCGGGATGCAGTGATAGACTTGACTGGGTTCAGAATGGCTTACCTGACCCGGGTGGAGAAAAAGACTTCTGTTTTCATAAAGAACATTGAAACAGGCGAGGAGAGGAGACTATGGGAGACTGAGCTCACGGTCAAAAAGATGATGTGGGATCGGCTATCTAAGGGTCTTTACATAATAGCCCAGGACAAGCCAAAGGATGATGATTTCAGGATACTGGAGAAATATCCGATGTACTTCAACGGAGAGGGGTTTTTTCCAACAATCAATTATCAGTTCCTGCACCTGAGATTAAACGGCAAGGTCCAGAAAATACTTGAGCTGGATGGAGAGATGTCTGACTTCGCGGTCAATCCATCGAGACAGGAAGTTGCCATAGTCGAGAGGCCCGATAACTGGGATGTCTACGACTCGAGGATTCGTATCATAGATCCTTTGAGCAAGGAATCGAATTACATTCCTGGAGTGAGAGGAGGAGTAAGTTCACCCGTTTATGATGGAGATGGTAATCTCTACTTCCTTTTCTCGAAGCAGGAAAGGAGTATCTTCGAGAGTCCAAAGCTATTCCGTTACAAGAACAGAAAAATCGAAAATCTTCTCGAAGAGTATGACATTTCTCCGGAGAACTCTGTGAATTCAGATTCTAGGATGGGAATTACAAAACGGATGATTCCACGTGGGGGGTACATTTACTTTATTGCTACGGTCGAAGGAAGAGCCGGGATTTACAGGGTCGGAGAGAATAAGAGGATGGAAGGAGTAGTGAAAGGCGACTTCTCTGTCGACTCCTTTGATTTTGACGGGGACAGAATATACTATGTTGCTCAGTTTTCAAATGTCCCGCAGGAAATTTACCAGTTTAATGGACAGAGTAGAAGAATTACCATAATAAACTCCAGATTGGAAAGGAGGACACTGAGAAGCGCAAAAAATTTCAGGATGAAAGCTAGTGATGGTAAAGAGATAGAGGGTTGGTTTTTGGGAGGTCAGAAAAGAGGAACGATCCTGGAGATCCATGGTGGGCCCCGGACATCATATGGAGAGGCCTTTACGTTCGAGTTCCATCTCATCAACTCTCTTGGCTTCAACGTTCTGTACTCCAATCCAAGGGGTAGTGACAGTTATGGAGATGACTTTGCACTCGAAATAAAGGAGCACTACGGTGAAAGAGATTACCAGGACATACTGGAAATAATCGATTACGCGTCTAGTAGACTCGGGGTCAAGAAAGAAAAGATCGGGATTATCGGCGGTTCATATGGAGGTTTCATGGTAAACTGGATGGTGGGCCACACGGATCAATTCAAGGCGGCGGTTGCAGACAGGTCTATAAGCGACCAGATTTCATTCTATTTCTCGAGTGACATTGGACCGAGGTTCAACTCTGACCAAATGGGAGGAAATCCGTACGATAACCTCGAACACTTCTGGGGGAAATCGCCACTCAAGTACATCAAGAATGTAAAGACCCCATTGCTGATTGTTCACTCTGATGAAGACTACAGGTGCCCGATATGGCAGGCGTACGAGATGTTCACGCAGCTGAAACGACAGGGATCGGTAGTAAGGATGATATCGTTCAAGGGAGAAAACCACGATCTGTCCAGGGGCGGAAAACCAAAGAACAGGGTGAAAAGACTGGAAGAGATAACGAAGTGGTTTGAGAGTAAAATGTCCTGACTTGAGAGGACGAGAGCTCAGCGATAGCCAAGATATCTATTCTCTCCCAGAATGCAGATAGAACTTCATTCTCATTACTAGTGACTCAGGGAATTTATCCGGTGAAGTCGCCCTGTAACCATAAAGTTTCATAGCCAGAATCTTGTTGTCAGAAAGGACCTCAGAGTACTCAAACCTTAATGCAGCAATATTCTTGTTTATTGAAAACAGTCTCATCCTGAACTCATGGTCGTTCAATTCTCCATCTCCTCTAATTTCTTGAGGAACACATCTCGGTCTCGTACAGCTGCCTTGAGCCTCTCCTTTAGAATCGCAAGTTGCTCCTCTCTTTCACTCAACTCTTTTTCCATTTCATCCATAAACATCGCCTTCAATTCAGGAATCATCATTCAGAAGAAGGTTCGGCTTTCCTAGCCTAGGAGGATTCCATCTCCTGTATTGTTATTGCCTAGGAACTCATATATTTTTCTGAACCCATCAAGTCACGTCCTCGTGTCACTGGTTCTGCCTTTGCTAAGAAATAATGCCATTCTTTCACCTAACCATACGTACTACGTAACTGCGTATGGTCCGCTCTCAAAGTTTATCAGTTTTGCGGGTACCTGGTCGATCTTACCCTTGTCCTTAAAGTAGAACAGGATGCCCATACTTGCCCTCCCTGAATCTGCGACCCCGCTGATTATGTCTTTCCTGGCATTCGTGACGTCTCCGCCAGCAAAAATCCCAGGATAGCTTGTCATATTGTACTGATTGACAATAAGATCTCCTGAAGGTGTAAGGTTGATCTTTTTGATTATGTTTTCAGGAATGAACGAAAGGTCTCCCTTCTGGCCGGTGGCTTCTATGAGCGTGTCGACTTCAATTGTGTACTCCTTGTCCTTCATTGGCACGGGTTCTCTCCTACCAGTTCCCTTATCCACCATCTGGTTCTTCCAGTACTTTATACCTTTTACCTTGCCGTTCTCTCCGTAATATTCAGTCGGAGTGACTTCCCAGATGAACTGAACTTTCTCTTCCTCTGCCTCATCTAGCTCCTCTTCTGCGTTGCTCGACGGGTATCCGGGTCTATCTGTTACAGCCCTTCTGTACATCACAATGACTTTCTTTGCCCCAAGTCTGAGAGATATTCTTGCAGCATCAAAAGCGGTGAATCCTCCTCCTATTATCGCAACTGTGTCTCCGACCTCTAACTTCTTTCCGTTGTTTACCTGTCCTAAAAAGTCAATAGCGTGATACACTCCCTTTAGTTCAGCTCCAGGGATCTTCGTTCTCGATGGTTTCCAGTTACCAATCGCGATGTATACTGCGTCATACTTCTCCATTAAATCCTCGAACTTCACATCTCTACCGATCTTCGTGTTGTAGAAGATGCGAGCGCCGTAAGACAGGACGTGATCTGCTTCCTTTTGTACAGTCTCCCTCGAAAGTCGGAAATCAGGGATGCCATGGACCATCATTCCCCCAGGCCTGTCGGTTGCCTCAAAGACGTCTACCTGTATTCCGTTGATTGAAAGGTAGAATGCAGTTGAAAGTCCTGATGGCCCACCTCCGATGATGGCGACTTTCGGATGTCCGCCCAGGTCGTTCTGAACGACTCCGAGCAACTGCTTGTAATCAGGCGAATTCTCCGAGATGAATCTCTTGATGTGTCTCGTAGCAACAGGTCCCTTGTTATCATCAAGGATGCAGTTGTCTTCGCACGGGTGGGGGCAGACACTTCCGCAGACTCCGACAAATGGCAACTTCTCGAAATTGATCTTAAGTCCCTCTTCAATATTTCCGTTCTTCACAGCTATTTGGAAACCCGGTACATCTATTCTCGCAGGGCATCCTTCTACACAGAGTCCACAACCAAGGCATCTTGAGGCTTCGGCAGTTACCTCATCTAACGTATAAGGCACCAGCGTTTGAACGTCTAGGCTCTTTACTCTCTCATCTGGATTGAAGTGCTTTATCGGTACTCTCGAGTAATTCACACGGTTCAAATAGGTCCACCAAATACGATAGTTCATCCAATATTATAATAATTATCTACTTGCCATCCCGTGTTCTGCCACACCCGTGGAGGAGACAAAAAGCCTGATGGTCCTCCATTACCTGAAGTGCATATTCTCCAGGCTATGTGCGGCTCTGTAAAATGAAGGGTCTATGTCAAGGCTCTTGTTGTACATCCTTTCCGCAAGTTTTACTTTTCCGATGCTTTCAAAAATCTGTCCCTTGACAAAGTATACGTCTGCCTTTGGCGGCTTGGACTTTGATACCAATTTGAGATCGTCGAGAGCCATCTTCGGAAAGCCCATCATCGCAAGGGTTATTGCCCTGTTGAAATACGAATCCACTGCCTTCTTATTACCCAGTTTTCTAAGTATAGATATCGACTTTGTATAGAGGTCTATAGCCTCCGAGTACAGAGCATCTTCTACCATTCCGTTAGCCATTTCGTAATATTTCCGTGAAATTTTCTTTATCGACTCGGCTCTCTCTTTAATCTTTTTTTCAGATCGCATGCTGTTTATGAGCTGCTCTATCTGAATTTCTATTTCTATTTCCTGTTTGTCCCTTTCTAGAACTCTTTCCATTCTTTCTGGACTTACCGCAGTAGCTAAGGTAGAACGGTCACTATCTCTCATTGAAGAATTATGAGAAATTCGATATTAAAAGATTTCGTACACATTTAAATTATTTCAACGAACCTTCTCTTTTAAAGGAGATTTAAAAGAACACTGAGGTCTGTATGTGTTGGGGCCAAGAAGAACTGAATGGGGACGGGAATCTATATGCTGTCCCTTCTAAATTCTATCCGTCCCTCTTCGAAGGTAAGAGAGTAAATGTCGTTAACCTCGAACTTTATTCCGAGGGATTCGTACTCTTCGTCTGTGAGCCTGAGAATGAGTTTCTGGTTGGGCCGGGATTGAATGCCAACGGTCTGTGATATTCCCTTCATCAGGTCATTCACAAAATCTGGGCCGAACTGGAAGGTCTGTACTTGATGATCTTTTTCTGTTAAATATTCGTCGAGGTCGATTTCCCTCCCTCTCGTCCTTGTATCTTGATCGTAATATGATGATATGTTTATGACCATGACCTTCTTGCTTAACATAAGTCGGCAACGTAAATTCGTATATCTATTTGTAGGTGAGAATCGGGGAATGGCAATTTCATCCTTGAGATTCGAAGGTGGATTCACTGAGTTGAACTGTTCATAGTTCCCTATGTTTTTCATTAAACAGAATATGAGCTTGGTCTCTTCTCAGATCAGTAAATTGTTTGGAGGCCTCCCTCACCAGGTCTTCTCTATTCGCATTGTGAAGAGCAACGAGCGCGTTCCTTGCAAAACCCTCGTATGTTGCACGCTTTATCGCGCTACCTCGGTAGGCCTGGTCGAAAGTAGCCCTGTCGATGAAAGCGATGTCCTCCAGTTTCATTCTATTCGAAAACAAGTCCTTCCTCACTTCGGGAATGGTAGATTCTCTCTTTTCTCTGTTCCAGGGGCATACCTCGTTACATATGTCACATCCGAAGACCATGTCTTCCATTCTACCTGCAACCCTCTTCGGAATAATTCCTCGATTCTCTATAGTCTGGAAAGAAATGCAGAGCCTTGAATCGATCGTTCTATCCTGTTTGATTGCTCCAGTAGGACAACTGTCTATACACCTAGTGCATCTACCACATAGATCTGGAGGTGGAGAAGAGGGAGAATCTAGCGGGATATCCGTAACCGCTGCTCCGATGAAAGTGAAAGACCCCAAAGATGGATTGATGAGCATGGAATTCTTCCCTATCCAACCAAGTGAAGATCTTATAGATAGCCCTCTCTCACTCAGTGGTCCTGTGTCCACATACGTTCTATAGTGGTCCTTGAAAAGTCCATTATTAGTCACGAAACTGTCTATGATGTCGGGGTAGAAATCATGGTAATCAGCAAATCCTGCATAACTTGCGATCCTACCATACCCTTCTCTTGCTGGTTTGCTCTTCCTGTAATTCATGACAAAGACTACTATTGACTTGGCATCCCGCATAAGAAGTGAAGGATCGATGATTTTTCGAATCCTGTCGTCCCTGGTAAGATACTCCATTGAACCATGAAATTTCCTGGCAAGCCAACCCGAATATACAGGTATGTTCTCTATTCCAATTCTAGTAGAAGAGAATCTAAGATCAGAAGGAATGGACAATTCTTGGTCCAATAGCACAGGATGAAATGAATCAAGCGTTCTAAAGGTTAACTATACTTTTATTACTGTTGGGCATTAGCAACTAGTGGAAATTGGTAAAATCGGCATGAACGAGATCAGCAAAATCCTGAAGCGGAACAGGGATACAATGTTGAAGAGCAATGTCCTTGGTTCTGACTTCTCCTTCTTGAGACACGGTCCAGTGGACCTGGTTTTCAAGATTGAGCCAATGGTTTTCTACAAGACTCTCAGCGTCCAGGATAACGGGCTATTATCCGTTGTGTTTTCAATAAATGATTTTGTTACGTCTGGAACCTGGCCCTCCATATCAATGATAGATTTTGAGAAACCAGCCAGCTCAGGAAATGATTTCTTTGAATATATAAATAGTGTCTTTAGGTACCTTAAAGAGAGAAGGGTTCAGGTGGCTTCCGGACACACTGGGAGCTACGGTAACCTCGGTTATGGAGTAGCTGGGACGATGGCATTGCTCGGTTTTAAAAGACAGCTGTTCAGTTTCAAGAGAATACGAAATGACGATTCCTTTTACGTATTGGGAAATCTAGGGAAAGAACTGTCTTTTTTCAGAAGGCCCAGGGTGAAGAACAGCTACAAGGCAATCGACCTCTCCATCGAAAAATACATCAAGGAACTGTTAAAGATCAAGGAGATTGTTCACTATGCTCACGATATCTCAGAAGGAGGGTTGGTCAGAGCCTTGAAGGAAATATCTGCCCTCACTCATTTTGGTTTCAACGTCAAATCTCGAGAACTCAACGCGATAGCTGCAAGGGGCGTTGAAGAATATGGTTCAAGAATATTCTCTTCAAGCTCCTCTGGCTCGCTGGTAGTTTCAGTATATTCCAGAAGGAAGGAAGAGTTTGAGGAGTTGATAAAACGAAATTCGTGGCCATTCCTAGAGATTGAAAGGAGGGGGAAGAGAGTGACGCTTGATAATAGAGCATATAATCTCAAAGACAGCGTTCTGGAATTCCTTTCTTAGATTCCCTTAGATTATAAATTGTCTTTTGAGAATTATGAATCTTAGAATTTTCTGATACTAACTGATTTATATTAACGTTTAATTAGCACTTAAGTGAAAATAGACGGATTTGAACTTATGCTAGCCAGCGATGGGACGTTCAAGCTGGACGGGGGAGCAATGTTTGGGATTGTCCCGAAACCTGTGTGGGAGAAATATTTCAAATCAGATGAGAAGAACAAAATTACACTTGCTACGAATGTATTGACGATAAGGAATCGGAAAAATGTTGCGCTGGTTGACCTTGGAATCGGGGACAAATTTGACAAGAAACTCGAGGAGATTTATGAGATTAAGAGAACGAAGAATCTCGTGCAGGATTTACGGGAAAAGGGAATTGAACGGGAGGACGTCACCCATGTTTTTATCACACACGGTCACCTAGATCACACTGGATGGGCTACCATTTACAATCACGGTGACATTGAACCTACATTTCCAAATGCGAGGTACTATATGCAAGAAGATACGCTAAAAGAAATCAAGGAGCCCAATCAAAAGACTAGACCTAACTACAATTATCTCAATTTCAAGAACCTTGATAGCAGGCTGGAGCTGCTAAATGGAGATGAAGAAGTATTTCCGGGAGTTGAACTGGTCAAGTCCGGGGGACACACCAAAGGACACCAGATAGTCACGCTGCGGGTTGCCAATAAGACATTCACCTATTTTGGCGATCTTATTCCTACCTCCGCTCACATCAAGCCTGCATACGTAATGGCATATGACCTATATCCAATGGACACGTTTTCCCTGAAGAAAGAAATGCTACAGAAGGCATTTGAAGAAGAGTGGACACTGTTCTTTGAACACGATCCTGTTGCACCTGTCGCGGAACTGACTGATATAGAGAGTTACAGTCTTAAGAGCGTCTCTCTCTAAAAGCTTGGACCACCCATTTTTAGGATTTCTCTTGCGATAATCACTCTCTGAATCTCGTTGGTTCCTTCGTAAATCTGAGTAATCTTTGCTTCCCTGAATCTTCTCTCAGTAGGATACTCTGAGGTCATAGCTCTGTATCCGAGCAGTTCCACTGCGTCTGCTGTAATTTTGACTGCCGCATCTCCTGCCTGAAGTTTTGCCAGAGAGCTTAAGAGGGTCGGATCTCTTCTAGCCTCTGCAATCTCAATCGATTCATTGTATTTCGCAACTGAGGAATGCAGGAGATTGATCATGTCGGCCAGCTTAAAGGCCATTCCCTCTCTGTTACTCCCCTTGAATTGTTCGTTGAATTTTATAACATCTCTCACTGCACCCTCAGCAATACCGATGGCCTGAGAAGCGATTCCAATTCTTCCTACATTCAGGGTATCCATCTCGATCCTGAAACCTTCGTTGAATTTTCCAACGATCTGCTCTTCTCCAACCTCAACACTATCAATCAAGACCTCAGTTGTGCTTGTTCCCCTAATGCCCATTTTCTTGAATTCCTTTCCAATAGAGAGACCACTCATTTCCCTATCGATGGCAAAAAGAGTTATTCCATGGTGTTTCTTCTCTGGAGCAGTCACAGCAGATGCGAGGAAAAATTCAGCCTCTCCTCCATTTGTAATGAAAGTTTTCGCTCCATTGACAACGTAACCCTCTCCCTTCTTGACTGCAGTTGTTTTGATGGCAGCGGCATCGGAACCTGCCCCCGGTTCAGTTATTGCAAGTGCTCCTATTGTACCCTTTGCAATCCTTGACAGATATTTCTGTTTGAGCGATTCTGTTCCGTACTTCAAGATAGGTTCCCCGAAGAGCGAGACAGTGACGTCCGGAATGAGAGAAGTGGAAGCACATTCCCTCGAGATTATCCGGATGGTCTCCATCAGTGTCCTCAGGGACAGACCGAGGCCACCATATTCTTTAGGAATGTAAATCGAGAATACTCCTAACTCACTCATTTCCTTGATTAGATCAACCGGAAATGTCGAGGTTTCATCAACTTCTGATGCCCTTGCCCTTACTTTCGAAGTCGCAAATTCCTCGATTTCTTTCAATTTCTCTCTCTCAGAAATTCCTGAATTCATCCGTTTCCGTTATGTTATGATGAAAATTAATCTTCGCTCTTTAACGAAATCTGACAAAAGTCTTATATTTGTCTTATGTATATATTCAAAAATGAGTGAAATCATCTCTGAACAATTGGAAAACAACGTGACAGACAATTTCAGAAATAGACTATATGCCAACGGTAAGAGCAGGAATACTGTAAAAATGTATGGATATATTGTGGATCAGTTTTTAGACTTCATTAAATTTAACAAGGACGCAATAACCGCAGAAAACATAGAGGCATTCAAGGAACACCTTTCAATTGAAAAGGGATATTCAAAGTCGACCATTTACCTGTACATCAGGGCTCTGCAGTCATTTCTTTCATATATAGGCCTTGAAAACCTAGGTCATCTCAAGGCACCCAAGAGGCCCCAAAAGGTACCAAACTACCTTATGAACGACGAGGTCTCTATGATAATCGCAAACTGCAGGAATCTCAAGGAGCGATTGATAGTCAAGTTGCTCGTCTATACTGGTATTAGAGTGTCAGAACTCTGCTCTATCAGAATTCAGGATATCGATATAAATAACAAAACACTGAAGATAAGAAACGGTAAGGGAGACAAGGACCGGTTGGTAGTTTTCAGCGAAAAGGTCGTATCAGATCTTAGGCTGTACTTTATGGAGATGAGAGAGGGCAAGGGGAAAGGGGACTTTCTATTTCCAACATCGAAGAGCAAAAGGATCTCTCCTGTAACAATAGAAAGAGTCATAAGAACCATAGTGAAAAGATCAGGAATCCCGAAGAAAGTGACTCCCCACACATTCAGGCACACATTCGCAACTTCGTTGCTGAGGAATGGTGCAGACCTTAGAATCATTCAGTTGCTCCTGGGACATTCAAGCATCAGTACCACGCAGATCTACACACACATGGACGATAGAGCGCTGAAAATGGGATACGAGAAGTTCATACCAAACTATTGAATATAGCTGCACCCTACTAGTTACTAAAACTACGCTGCCAGGTAAATACTTCACTCAGGAATGTCCATTTTAGAAGATACTGATTCCCCGCAAGATGATTGTTACTCTGCTTTTCTGGAACGATGCAGACCATAGGAACTTAATAATACCCTTAGAACATCCAAATCCAGAGGATATCATTATGGACAAGAAGGAGCAGGTTGCAAAGGAAGCACTCAGTTTCATCGTACAGGGCAATGTTGTTGGGCTTGGTTCAGGGACGACGGCATCACAGTTCATAAAGATACTAGGGAAGAGCGGCCTCAAGGATAAGATAGTTGGAGTGGCTACATCACTTAATTCCGACAAGCTGGCTCGAGAGGTGGGGTTAAGGACCGTGGACATAGACTCTGTTGACTGGATAGATGTTACAGTTGATGGGGCCGACGAAGTGGACAAAGACCTGAACATCCTTAAAGGGGGAGGAGGGCATCTCACGAGGGAGAAGAAAGTCAGAAACAAGTCAAAGAACTACGTGATCATAGTGTCTGATGAAAAGATTGTCACGAGACTGGCCGAGAAATTCCCAATTCCAGTTGAAGTTCTGCCATTCGGACACAAGACCACATTGAAGGAGCTGGAGTCAATCGGTATGTCATGTAAGTTCAGGGAAGATTTCATCACGGATAACGGTAATATGATATGCGACTGCAAACCGCTTGAGAAGTTCGATCTGCAAAATCTGCACTTCCGTATGAAAGAGATTGCAGGGGTAGTAGAAACTGGTCTTTTCCTAGGTGGGGAAAAGACTGTCCTTGTCTCTAATGGAGAGAAAGTTGAGGTATTAAAATAAATTAATCAGTAACTCAGAGGACCAGGTTTTGAATTTGCCCCAAGACGTTTTGCATGTCGGTGATCTTTCTCCTCTGCTCTTCTTCTAGCTCTTTGACTATCTCGTTGAACGGCTTTGCCAGTCTGTAACCGTGTACTGGTCGACCCTTTCCCTCCTTTTTAATGTCTCGTTTCATTATCCAGCTATGCTCTTTGAGGATTCTCATTGCTATGGATACTTCAGGTTGTCTTAGATTAGCATTTTTTTCGATCTCCACTGAGGTAGTCTCTTGTCTTCCTTTCATGTAAACAAGAGCTTTGGAAACGTTTCTAGGTACACCCATCTGGATCAATAATCCAGCGAGTTTTTCATCCTCAGCAGTAAATCCTTCCATCATACAATTCTTAATAAAAATTCTATATTTATATTTTATCAAATTTATTAAGCTTGTTTTTTATGATTTCTTAGTTTATTATAAGAGTGAGTATATCTCTTCGAGGAAGCGCTGTGGACTCATGCTGAAGACTCAACTAGAAATACATAGGTCATTTACCTATTAATGAACTGACTTCATCTGGTAATTTGTTTCTATATTTTGATAAAGACATATTCACAAAAACCTTTTAGTATGACCAAGATTAGCTAGGAAATACAGTGATTTGAATGACCATTGAGGGCGATGAAATTTTAAAAGATATCCCTGGCGAGGTTCCTGCCGAAACGCTTGTCAGGTTCAATAATGATGAGCTTAGGGCGAGGGTATTCATAGATAAATATGCAATACGAGATAACGACGGAACTCTGCTAGAAAAGGTTCCAGAAGAGATGTGGAAACGGGTCGCAAGAGAGATATCTTCCGTAGAGAGCGAACCCTTGAAGGCGGAGTGGGAGAACAAATTCTATTGGTTGCTGGAAAACTTCAGAATGATTCCGGGAGGAAGAATACTGTTTGGAGCCGGCCAGGAAAAATTCAAGAGGAGAGCTACCCTAAACAACTGTTACGTAATTCCGATCAAAGATGACTCGCTAGAATCGATATTCGACTGGACAAAAGAAGCGGCTCGAACCTATTCTCTTGGAGGAGGAGTGGGTACTGACATAAGTGTCTTGAGACCGAGAGGTGCACCTGTGAACAACGCAGCACTGAAATCAACCGGAAGCGTGTCGTTCATGAACATAATGTCTGAAACTACAGGCACGATAGGCCAATCGGGAAGACGAGGGGCACTCATGATTACCATAAGGGTAGACCACCCAGACATAATGGACTTCATAAAGGTGAAGAGGGATCTGAGCCATGTAAGACACGCCAATATCTCCGTCAGGATAACTGACGAATTCATGAAGAAAGTAGAGGACGACGAAGATTTCACACTTCGTTACGAGAGCAACAAGGTAAAGAGAATTGAGAAAGTAGTGAAGGCAAGGGAACTCTGGAATGAGCTAATAGAGTCAGCTAGGAACTGGGCGGAACCTGGCCTGATATTCTGGGACACAATGAGGAAGGAGAGTACTTCGGAATACAACGGAATGGAAATACTCACAACCAACCCGTGCTCGGAAATACCTCTAGAAGCATACGGTGCGTGCAATCTCGGCAACATCAACCTGGCCTTATTTGTAAAGAATCCTTTCGAAAATGCAGAGGTGGATTGGGATGACCTAGAAAAAGCAGTCCGATACACAGTCCGCTTCTTGGATGATGTCGTGGATTACAATATGTACAAGCATCCTCTCAAGCAACAGACAGACGAGGCAGGAAAGAGCAGGAGGATCGGAGTGGGATTTACTGGACTCGGAGACATGCTCATAAAACTTAAGATCAAATACGACACTAAGGAATCAATTGATTTTGTAGATTCTTTATTCGAGAGAATGATGAAGATGATATATGATGAGAGCACGATTATCGCAGCGGAGAAAGGTACATTCCCAGCATTCGACCTGGAGAAGCACCTGAAGTCCCCCTTCATTTCTAGGCTCGGACCTGAGCTCATAGAAAAGATAAAGAAGAATGGAATCAGGAATGTTGCCCTTATCACAGTACCGCCTGTAGGAAGCGGATCTGCCCTTGCGGGTACGTCTAGTGGTATCGAGCCAGTCTTCGCGTTCTCGTACACCAGAAGAAGCGAGTCTCTATCAAAACAGACATTCAAAGTTTACCACCCACTGGTCAAGGAATACATGGACCTCTATGGAGTAAAAGACGAGAAGGATCTTCCTGAGTATTTTATGGAGGCTCACAAGATAAATCCCAGCATCAGGATCAAACTGCAAGCCACTATACAGAAGTACGTAGATCATTCCATCTCGTCGACAGTCAATCTTGCCTCCACAGTTACGACTGAGGAAGTAGGAAAGATATACTTCGAAGCGTGGAAGGAAGGATGCAAAGGAGTGACTGTGTACAGAGAGGGATCCAGAGAAGGGATACTCCTGACCAAAGAGGAAACCAAGAAAAAGGAACGCAAGGAGTTCGAAAGATCGACGGTACTCACGGGAAGGACAATCGTTTTTCCATTGCTTGAAACTGGAAAGTTATACACTACAATAAACTTCGATGAAAATGGAAGCCCCGTAGAAATTTTTGTCAACGTAGGTAAGTCCGGTTCAGAAGAGAAAGCCTACTCTGAAGCAATCGGAAGGTTACTGTCCCTCTACCTTCAGCAGGGAGGAGATATATCCAAGGTAGTCCGAGCGCTTACGGGAATAAAGGGGAAAACCACTACGTTTGTGGGCGGAACCAAGATCAGTTCCGTCCCGGATGGCATAGCGAAGGCCATAGACATTGCAATGAAGGGAGAACCGCCTCAATCGACGCTAACCGGAGACTTTTTGGTAACCGCAATTAAGACGGACGAAAAGAAAGAGAAGACTTTTGCCACATGCCCCAGGTGCAACAATGATACTCTGGCAATGGAGAATGGGTGCTTGACGTGTAAGACCTGTGGATATTCAAAGTGCGAGTGATCACAGAAAAGAGACAGAGTCAGATCAATATTCTAATCTTCTTTCTAATTCCTACATGGCAGTAGAGATATTAGATGCCTGCGATGAGTATCTGAACATTACAGGGCCGTCTAAAGAGGAATCGGACATAGAAATGGGATGGCCAATAAGACAATTCACTGCTGGTTGATAGATTCTGAATCTATATATTTCCAGATCAGATGAAATAACTGCAGCAGGCCATATCTCAAGCCAAGAAACTGCATAGAGGGCATTAAAAGTGAAGATAATGGAGGAACTAGGAATCCAGCCGTCCCAGGAATATATGTAATTCACGGGCTACAACAGGTTTTTCTATCGGGATGGTCTGCACATCGTGAAAAATTTCTGACCTCTTCTTCATCAGAGCTGAAAGAGGTTTCAGAACGTTTAAGCCAGACCCTATTGAGACGAGTTGTATCGCTTCCATTCAATTTTCTTCTGGAAGAAAAGTCAATGGGGGTGAAATCAAGGGTCTTTCTGTCAGTAGCCCTATCACTGGATTTTGGGGAAGAAAGGGTAAATGTTATGGACATATATGAGGGCTCATTTGTACCGAATGAAATAGACTATTTCGCAAGAATACTTGAACTGGGAGAATTTTACGGCAAAAGAAAACCTTGCCAGATTTCCCTTTGAGTGTAAGTTCTATCAAGATGCTTAAAAGCTATTATAACGTCAATCATTAAGTAATCAATGAGGAAGAGGGTGGAAGCACGTCCTCTAAGCAAGACACTGATGAGCGCGATCGTTTCATCAGTAGTAGCGGTTGCGGCAGTGATACTACTGATTCTATTGTCCTTCGTTCTATTTCTTCTCTTAGATAGCTCACTTTTTAGCAACCTGCCAGTGAGACCATACTCTTATTACATCATAGGCGCAATTTCAGCTTCGGCAGTGCTCCTAGTGGTTTCCCTAGTTTTCTTGTTCAGAAACATGGAGTCAATTTCATATGAGGCGGCAGATAGAAAAGTAGTACAGAATGAGATCATCAGGACGGAACTGGCCCAGAGTGAGGACGTCGTGATGAAGTACCTGGACGAAGGAGAGAAAGAGATCTATTCTCTCCTGCTAGATGCAGGGGGAACTTTGTTGCAGAGAGACATAACAAGCGTGAAGGGGTACTCGAAGGCCACTATCACCAGAATCCTGAACAGGTTGGAGTCTAAAGGGGCAATAGAGAGGATGAGACACGGAACCACAAACCAGATAGTCTTGAAAAGAGTTTCAAAAAAGATTTCACCAAAATGAAAACTATTTCAGCATAGGGTTAAGAGCTTTTTCAGTCTTGAAGATAATAGGTTGAAAAAATGAAGAATCACATGTTCAGATTTTTCTGGATATTTCTAGGAGTGATAGCTGCAGTGGTCGTCATATCGGTAATATTGAACGCAATATTCCTCCCGAAATACTATTCTCCGGGGAGCACTTCGTATCCGTATGGTATGATGTATGGATGGGGGTTTGGACCGTTCTGGGGGCTTGGAATGCTGATGATGCTCATACCACTAGTCCTTCTGATACTTTTCATTCTGTGGATAGTAGGCGTCACTAGAAATCATAATGGAGTGGATCACTTTGGACAGCACGACCGTAATGCACTGGATATACTCAACGAGAGGTACGCAAGTGGTACCATCTCAAAGGAAGAATATGACAGGATTAAGGAAGAAATATCTAGAAAGTAGAGACCCGAAATAATCCTATCCAATTTCTATTTATTTTATTATACCAATCTCCACGGATAAAGAGAGTGCGATCGCTTTATATACAAACAAGTTCTGTCGAAAGAGCATTAGCCACACGTCTCTGGCGATAGTGCCAATGATAGTCCTGCAATTAAGGACGCATCAAGACGCAACGGCTGTGCAACAGTGGTAAGTATGGCAACGCCAAATCATTCGAGACATGGGTCTATGGGATACTATCCCAGGAAGAGGGCAAGATCAGAGATACCGCATATAAGGTCATGGCCACAGATCAAAGAAGGTCCAAAACTTCAAGGATTTGTTGGGTTTAAGGCAGGGATGACACACGCGCTGTTCGTAGACTACAGGAAGAGCAGCACGACTGCGGGATCAGAAATTGCATCGTCCGTTACGGTAATAGAAGTTCCACCGCTAAAGGTGGCAGGAATCAGACTGTATGGGAGGGATGTATATGGAGAGCACACAATTGGGGAGACATTCGACGCTGGTTCTATTAATGAGCTCAAGAAAGTGATCCCCATATCAAAGGAGTACAAGCCAAAGGAACTCACAGAGAATGACGTTGTTGATGTCAACGTTCTCGTCTTGATTCAGAACGACAAGGTGAAAGCAATTTCAAAGAAAGTCCCTGACATAACCGAGATAAGAATAGGCGGAGGGTCAATAAAAGAGAGAATCGATTATGCAAAGTCAATTCTAGGCAAGGAAGTGAGTTTTGATTCATTTTCAAAGTCAGGAAAGTTCGTAGATATAATTGCAGTGACGAAAGGTCACGGATTCCAAGGTCACGTAAAGAGATGGGGCGTTAAGCTTCTACCCTACAAGAACAGAAAGCACAGGAGAATGATCGGTACCTTGGGTCCCTGGCATCCTGACTGGGTCAGAAACACCGTCCCACAAGCGGGTCAGATGGGATATCACCAGAGGACAGAATTCAACAAGAGAGTGCTGTACTACGGAAAGCCCGAGGAGAAGGTAATCACTCCGAAAGGAGGTTTTATAAATTATGGTGAGGTCGTCAACAGTTACATACTGGTCCACGGAACCATTCCTGGATCTACAAAGAGAGTTATAAAACTGAGGGATCCCGCTAGGCAATTTGTCCCGGATGTTGAGAAGGTAGGAATGACATATGTTTCAGTAGAAAGCAAACAGGGGGTGTGATATAGATGCCAAATCTATTCTCACTCGATGGAAAAGTGGTAAGGAATGTGGATCTGCCTGAAGCTTTCAAGTTCCCGATAAGGAATGATCTTATAATCAGATTCACGAATGCATATCAATCAAATGGCAGGACTCCCTACGGGAGTTACTGGTTCGCGGGAAATAGGAGGGTTGGTCACAACATGGGACCAAACCACGGTATTTCGAGGTACCCAAGGGTGGCTGGAAGTTCCAGAGGTGTCCTCTTAAGCAACGCTAGAGGTGGCAGGTCGGCGCACCATCCCGTCACAGCCAAGAACTGGGATATGAAAGTAAACCGGAAGGAGAGGACCTACGCAAAACTATCTGCACTCTCTTCAACAGTATCCATGGACCTTGTCAAGAAGAGGGGACACAAGTTCACGGTCGAATCGCTGCCGGTGATTCTCGAGGACAGGTTCGAGAATATAGAGAAAACGAAAGAAGCGACGGACGTTCTTGTGAACGTTGGAGTCTTCGGAGATATCATAAGGTCAAAGGAAGGTACCAAGATCAGAGCCGGAAGGGGAAAGAGCAGGGGAAGGAAATACATAACACCCAAGAGCATCCTTTTCGTAGTAAGAGACAAGTCTCACATATCGAAGGCACTGAAGAATCTTCCCGGTGTTGACATTGCAAGACCCGAGGAACTGAACGCATACGTGCTAGCCCCCGGAGGACATCCAGGAAGGCTACTTGTCATCACGGAAGGAGCTCTCAATGACGTAAGGGGGTGGAAGATTTGAAGAGTCCCTATGACATCCTACTGAAACCATTTGTCACAGAGAAGTCGATGCTTCAGATCGAGAGAGACAACAAGATATGGTTCATCATCGACGAGAGGGCAACTAGGGACCAGATCAAGACGGCGGTCGAGGAGATATCAGGAATGAAGGTTGCAAACGTCAATATTCTGAGGGATAAGGAAGGAAAGAAGGCCATAGTAAAGATTTCGAAGGATTTCTCGGCAGAGGAGCTAGCTACAAAGCTGGGAATATTCTGAGGTGAAAATATGGGAAAGCGAATAGTAGTTCAAAGGAGAGGAAAGGGCGGGCTTACCTACAGAAGCCCGAGCCATAGACACTTCGGTCAGATAAAGTATCCAGACAACAAGAATTGGGAGGGGAAGGTAGAGAAACTGGTGAGAGACCCAGGACACTATGCACCTGTCGCAGTGGTAAGAATGGAGGACCAAAGCAAAAGGAACTTCATAGCGCACGACGGTATGTTTACTGGACAGAAGGTAAGGGGAGGAAATGACGTTCCATCCAGTATTGGCAATACTCTTCCACTCGGTCTAATCCCGGACGGGGCTGTGGTATACAATGTCGAACTGAAGGCAGGATCCGGAGGGAACATTGCCAGGACTCCCGGTTCTTTCTGCACAGTTGTTGCTCATGGTGAGAATGTGACGCTCAAGCTTCCATCTGGCAAGATGAGGGATATCAAGCCTTCCTGCCTCGCCACCATAGGAGTGACGGGTGGAGGAGGAAGAAATACAAAACCATTCCTGAAGGCTGGGAAGAAAATTCACGCTTATCAAAGCAAGGCGAAGCGCCCCTATACAGTCAGGGGTGTCGCGATGAATGCAGTGAATCACCCGCACGGTGGAGGTAACCACCAGCATGTTGGAAGGCCTTCAACTGTTGGCAGGAACACACCACCTGGAAGAAAGGTTGGTAGACTGTCCCCAAGAAAGAAGGTGAAGACAAATGCCTGAAGATAAGAGATTGAGATCACAGAAAGCAATCAAGAGGTCAAAGAGGAAGGCGACGAAGGCAATAGCCGAGAGAGGGAAAGAGATACTTTACAGGGGAAAATCGCTGGACCAACTACTTGCGCTGGACTTACCGGAACTACTTAAGGTAATTCCTGCAAGGGCGAGGAGATCTCTCAAGAGAGGGTACAACATAGAACAGCAGAGACTTCACGACAGACTGCTGGAAGAGGATTCTGTGAAGACCAGAGTGAGGGACCTGATCATTATCCCCCAGTATGTCGGCAAGACTGTTTCTGTGTACAACGGACACCTCTATCAGACCTTTACGATAAAAGAAGAGATGATTGGCCACTATCTAGGTGAATACTCCCAGACTAGGAAAGAAGTGAAACACTCTGGACCAGGAGTGGGTGCGACTAGGGGATCGAAATTCCTGCCCCTGAAGTGAGGTCTTAACATGAAGTACGTACTAGAAACCGACAAGAAAAAAAGTGCAAGGGCAACGTCAGTGAATACGCCGATCTCACCCAGAGATGCACTGGAAATAGTCAGGACAGTGAAGGGCATGAAACTCGACAGCGCGAAAGACTATCTGGAGAGGGTCATCACAAAGAAGAGTGCGGTTCCGTACAGGAAGTTCCTTGACTCAGTCTCTCACAAGAAAGGAGTTGGACCGGGGAGATACCCTACCAGAGCCGCGAAGTATGTTCTGGAAACTCTGACCAATGCAGAGAACAACGCGGAGTTCAAGCAACTGGACTCAGAGAAACTTATCATAAAGAGTGCAGTGGCCCAGCCGGCGCCGCCAATCAAATACTACACATACAAGGCATTTGGATCGAGCGGTAAGTTCTACAGAGAGAGAGTGCACATCCAGATCATTCTGGAAGAGTTGGAGGAATCTGAATGAAGGAATTGAAGTTTCTGAAGGAGAACATCAGGAGACAGCTGATCAGGGAGTATCTCATACACGAGATAGGAGACGCAGGGTTCGGTGGAGTTGACATACAGAGGACTCCTCAGAACACCATAGTCATGCTCAGGGTCGAGCGCCCAGGGCTCGTCATTGGTAGAAGGGGATCGAAGATCAAGAATATGGAGCTGACTCTTGAGAAGAAGTTCAGTCTGACCAGCCCTCTTATCAAGGTCGAAGGTACCGAGGAGCCGGGACTCAGTGCCCAGATAATGGCGCAGAAGCTGGCCAGGTCAATAGAGAAGGGATGGCACTTCAGAAGGGCAGGGCACAGCATTCTCAAGAGAATCATGGACGCCGGAGCAAGAGGCGGACAGGTAAGGATGCGAGGCAAGCTCACCGGAGAGAGAGCGAGGAGCGTCAAATATACCTCAGGCAAGGTCATCTCTTCAGGATACCCGTCCGAATCCATAGAGAAGGGGTTCGCAGTTGCCATGACCAAGCCCGGTATCATTGGAATCTCCGTCAAGATCCTAAGAAAGAGCGTCAAGCTACCTGACGATATCCAGGTAAGAAAGGTAAATTTCGGGGAGGTGAAAGTCGATGGAGGAAATGAAGGCAAAATCGATTCGCAAAATGAGTAAGGAAGAGATCCAGAAGAAGTATGCAGATCTCCGAGAAGAGCTAATGAGGGAGAGGGGAATTTCCGCGATGGGAGGAGCTCCTCCCAGCCCTGGAAAGATCGAGTCTCTGAGGAGACAACTAGCGAGGATCGAAACGGTACTGCGGGAGTCAGGGCCATGAAGGACGACAAGATTTTCAGGGACCTCACGCCGCTAGATGAGATAGCGAGAGAATCACAGGTCGTCACGATAGAGACTGACAAAAGAAGGTACGGGAAGTGGGTCACCATAGTCTCGGGGTTCGATACACACTCAGAGGACATCAAGGAGCTAGCGAAGACTCTGAAGAAGAAGACCGCGACCGGCGGTACGGTGAAGGGAGAGAAGATAGAACTCCAGGGGGACCAGAGGGACAGGGTAAAGAAGGTCCTCGAGGACATGGGCTTCAAGGTCGAGGTCTCAGAATGAATCCCTACTTGACTGATATTATAGGTTCTAATGTCAGGGTAATCAAACACTCCGATCCATCGATGATAGGAATGGAGGGAAAGGTAGTGGATGAGAGAAAGAACATCCTGACGCTTGAGACAGGTAATGGAGAAAAGATCCTGCCCAAGACCTCGGGAATTTTATTGATTAACGATCAACGGATCAACCTTGATAGGATCAGGTTCAGGCCGGAAGACAAAATGAAGAAAATAAGGAGAAAAGGATGGCAATGAGGAACATTGGCATAGAAGTAAACGAACCCAAGGAAGTATGCACCGATTCGAAGTGTCCATTCCATGGAGAGCTGGGAGTGAAGTCGCCCGTAATACAGGGCAAGGTCACCTCGGTATCCATGAAGGGCACCGTAACGGTCATCAGAGAGTACTTGAAGAAGAACGAGAAGTACGAGAGGTACGAGAAGAGGAGGAAGAAATATCACGCACACCTGCCGGGATGTATCCATGTTAAGCTCGGGGATACCGTGAAGATTGCTTATGCCAGACCACTGGCCAAATCGGTAACTTTCGTGGTCATAGAGAAGGAGGAAAAAGCATGAAGGGGTTGGCAGGCAAACAGATAAGGGGTCTCCCGCTAGGAGCCAACCTGGAGTGCGCAGATAATTCTGGGGCGAAGAGAATCTCTCTCATAAACGTAAAGGCGTACCATAATACCAAGAGCAGGATCCCCGCAGCCTCTGTCGGGGACATGATAATAGCTTCCGTCAAGAAGGGATCGCCAGAAATGAGAAGGAAGGTAGTCTACGCCGTGGTGATACGGCAGAGAAAGACATTCAGGAGACAGGATGGAATAATGGTCGAATTTGAGGACAATGCAGCCGTCCTTGTCCAGGACAATGGGGAAACAAGAGGGACTGAAATAAAGGGTCCCGTGGCGAAGGAGGCCGCCGAGAGATGGCCAAGGGTAGCAGCCCTGGCAAGCTCCATAGTGTGAGGTGAGAGGATGAAAGGAATTAGTATTCATTTATCAAAGGAACTGGTCTCAAAATACGGGATCAGAAACTTTCCTTTGAGGAAGGGGGATCTGGTAAGGATCGTCAGGGGAGACGCTGAGAAGGATGAAAAACTGAACATAGTCGGAAAGGAAGGAAAGGTAATCAAGATCATGACGGACGAGGGCAAGATCATCATAGAAAACATAAACATCGCAAAGGCCGACGGTAAGATGAAGCCGAGAAAACTCGACCCATCTGCACTGATTCTGACAAAACTGCTCCTCGAGGACAAGAAGAGGAAGGAAAGGCTCACGAAACTAGCATCGTTCAGAAACAAGGTCGTAGAGGACGAACCAGAGCCAGAACCACCAGAGCCTGAGAAGGAAAAGGAGAAGGAGGAAGTACCCGGGCCTGAAGCTCCAGAAAAGGAGAAACAGGAATCGGAAGTGGAGGAGGAAGAGAAGGATGAGTAAACACATCAAGAGACTCGCGTCGCAGGTCACCTGGAAGCAACCCAGAAAGAAGTTTACTTGGTCCGTTCGTTCCAGAGCCGGACCACATCCGCTGAAGGCGAGTGTCCCACTAATGGTAGTGATAAGGGATGTTCTGAAGTTCGCTGACACGTCAAAGGAAGCGAGGAATATAATCACGAAGGGTAAGGTGCAGGTCGATGGGAAGGTTGTGAAGGACTATCAGAGACCCATTGGCTTCATGGACGTACTTTCTGTCAATGATTCCGGTATGGCCAAGAGGGTACTGATGGATAGGAAGGGCATGTTCGTTCTTGCGGATCTCAGTCCACAGGATGTCTCCTGGAAGCTTGTGAAGGTGACAGGAAAGTCCGTGGTGGGCGGAGGGAAGATACAGATATCCACCCACGATGGGAGGGTCATTATTTCAAGTGAAAAGAGCGTCAAAAGAGGAGACACGCTCAAGATTAGCATTCCAGAGCAGAAGATCCTTGAGGTATACCCTATGGCTAAGGAGACGTCCGTCTATGTCACAGGCGGAGCGCACAGAGGTACAATCACGACCATAAAGGAGATAAATGTCTCAAGAAGCTACCAGGAGAACACAGTGGAGAGCAACGACAACTTCACTACTACCATGTCAAACATATTCGTACTAGGGAAGTCCAAGGGCGAGATAACCATACCGGGAGGCGCTTAGAATGACTGATATGCGGGACGTTGTCATCGACAAGGTCACGATCAACATCGGTGTGGGGGAATCCGGAGAGAAGCTCGAGAAGGCAAAGAGCGTCCTCAAGCTTCTCACGACAGGTAAACCAGTGATGACAAAAGCGAAGAGGACGAGCAGGGAGTTTGGAGTCAGACAGGACCAGCCCATCGGCGTTAAGGTTACGCTGAAGGGTGAGGAGATGGACAGGTTCCTGAAGGCAGCACTATGGGTGAAGAACAACAAGTGCCTCAGCTATTCGTTTTCCGAGCAGGGGAGTTACAGCTTCGGTATCGCAGACTATACCGATTTCAAAGGGATGAAATACAACCCGGAAATAGGAATATTCGGGATGGACGTGGTTGTCACGTTCAAGAGGAGGGGTGGCTACAGGGTCGCGAGGAGATGGATCGCGCCTAGACCGGTGCCCCAAAAGATCAGGGTCAAAAGGGAAGAAATGATGAAATTCATGAGGGAAAACTACAGCGTTGAGATTCTGGAGGTGGGGTGATTGGCACAGACAAAGCTTGCTCCAAAGAAGAAATACGGGAGAAAAGAAGGCTGCGAGAGGTGCGGAAGAAAGAGAGGTCTCGTCAGAAGGTACAACCTACATCTATGCAGGCAGTGCTTCAGGGAGATTGCTCCCGAACTGGGATTCGAGAAATATTCGTGAGGTGAAAGAATGGGAGATACGTTAAACGACGCATTAATTTCAATAAAGAATGCTTCAAGACTAGGGAGACAGGAACTTGACGTCAAAGCATCTAATCTTGTGGGGAGGGTGCTCAGAGTTTTCCAGAAGTACGGTTACATCGAGGAGTACGAGTACGTCGAGAACGGAAAGGGAGGACTCTTCAAGGTAAAGGTCGCAAAGACTGTCAACAATTGTGGAGTAATAAAGCCCAGATTCTCGATAAAGAGGGAAGAGCTGGAGAGGTGGGAATCGAGATACCTGCCTGCACAGGATATAGGTATACTTGTGATCTCCACAACGTCCGGAGTGATAAGCAACACTGAAGCAAAGAAGAAGGGAACCGGAGGAAGGGCTCTTGCCTTCATTTACTGAGGTGATATGATTGGAAAGATTCATAGAGATTCCACAGGGTGTCAAGGTCAAGATGGTGGGATTCAATTTCGAGGCACAGGGGACGAAAGGAAAGGTCAGTAAAACATTCAGGAACGAATATGTCGCGATGGAGTTCAAGGACAAGAAGATCAGGATATTCACGAAGAGGGAGAAGAAAACGGATCTGGCAGTGGTTGGTACGTGGGAGAGCATAGTGAATAGCGCATTCACTGGTGTGACAAAGGGATTCATCTACACTATGAAGATCGTCTATGCACACTTCCCTGTCAAGGTTACAGTCAAGGGGAACGAGGTGCATCTCGACAACTTCCTCGGGGAGAAGAGCCCGAGAAAGATAACGCTGGGACCTGAGACAAAGGTCACGGTGAAGGGAGATATGGTGACGGTTGAGGGAAGCGACCTGGAAGTGACGGGAAACGCCGCAGCAAGGATAGAGAGGATGAGCAAGATAAAGGGATTCGATCCTAGAGTATTCCAGGATGGAATCTACATTGTAAGGAAGGGTGATGTAATTGAAGGCTGAACTTGACCAAGAGGGAAAGAAACTGTTGGTCATAAGAAACAGGATGAACAGGAAGAGGCCGGAGTTCCACAGGCAGGAATGGTTCAGGTATATCAGACTGGGTACTGAATGGAGAAAACCGAGGGGGAAACACTCGAAATTGAGGGAGAAGAAGGGCTACAGGCATGCATACGTCGAGTCAGGATACAGGGGACCTGCGAAGGTCAGGAATCTTCACCCATCTGGGTTCAAAGAGGTGTACGTCACGACCATCATAGATCTGGAAAAGATAAATCCCAAGACGCAGGCAGCGAGAATCAGCTCTAGTCTCGGGATGAGGAAGAGAAAGCTGATACAGGAGAGAGCCAGGGCGATCGGAATCCGCATACTCAACGAGGTGAAATGATGGCGACCCTCAGTCCGCAGAAGAAGATGGCGGCATCTATCCTCAAGACCGGACAGACGAGAATATGGATGGACACAAAGAGTATAGATGACATTGCAGAGGCCGTCACTAGGGATGACGTAAGGAAGCTCATAAAGAGGAACGTCATCCAGAAGAGAGCGGCCAAGGGCAACTCCCGATCAAGGTTCAATGCAGCCAAGGCGCAGAGGAACAAGGGAAGGAGAAAGGGACCCGGGTCCAAAAAGGGAACGAAGAATGCCAGGGACCCAAGGAAGAGGAAGTGGATAAGGAGCATCAGGTCGATGAGGAATGCGCTGAAGGAAATGAGGGAGTCAGGAAAGATCACTAGGACTGATTACAGGGTTTTCTACAAGAAGATCAAGGGAGGGGCATTGAGGAGCAAGAATGCTCTGCTCCTCCACATGAGGGAAGAGGGAGTCCTGAAGGGTGAGTGAGATGAAATCAAGATACATAATGCCGCTGAAGAGAAGAAGGCTCAAGAAGACGGACTACAAGAAGAGGCTCGCTCTCATAAAGGGTGGCATCCCGAGGGCAGTTGTCAGGCGGTCCATCAAGAACACGCAGGTAGACATAGCTGAATATGCCGTCAACGGAGACAAGATAGTGGCACACGGGTCCACTGTGGAGCTGAAGAAGTTCGGGTGGAAGAGCCCGACCGGTAACACACCAGCTTCTTATCTCGCTGGATATCTCGTAGGGCTTAGGGCAAAGAAAAAGGGCATAAAGAAAGTGATAGTCGACCTAGGAAGACAGAAGGTCATAAAGGGCGGAAAGCTCATGGCTAGTGTACAGGGCCTGGTGGACTCGGGAATAAAGGTACCTGTAAACAAGAAATTCTTGCCGAACAAGGACAGGATAGCTGGAAAGCACCTGAAGACGATTCAGGAAAATGCAATCGATGAAGTGAAGAAAGCGATGGAGGAATCACTGTGACTAAAGATGCAATTGAGTGGATACCAAAAACAAGGCTCGGAAAGATGGTCAAGGAAGGGAAGATCAAGTCCATATCAGAGGTCCTTGGTACGCACATGCCAATCAGGGAGCCAGGAATAGTCGATACCCTTGTCCCGAACCTCGAGGATGAGGTTATAGAGATAAAGATGGTTCAGAAGATGTCAGACTCGGGAAGAAAGGTGAAGTTCGCAGCGACGGTAGTAGTAGGCAATAAGGATGGATATGTGGGAATGGGACATGGCAAGGCAAGGGAGACCGGCGACGCGATAGCGAAGGCAATAGAGAATGCAAAGATAAATCTCATAGAGATCAAGAGAGGATGCGGTTCATGGGAGTGCGGCTGCGGAAGGAGCCACACAATGCCGTTCGAGGTAATGGGAAAATCAGGGTCGGTAAGGGTGTACCTCAAGCCAGCTCCGCAAGGTGTCGGGCTCGCGATAGGAGACATACCAAAGAAGGTACTTGCGATCGCGGGAATACAGGACACATGGGGTTTCTCAGAGGGACACACAAAGAGCACGGTGAATTTCGCATATGCCACATTCAACGCGCTTAAGGAGACGGGCAAGTTCAAGATAAATGACAAGCTGAACCTTAGTACTCCGATTTACAAGGGAGGTGTGATGAATGTTAGCAGTGATAAAAGTCAGGGGAAGTAACAAAACGGACATCCACATAAAGATGGCGTTTCGGGAGCTCAGGCTCAACAGAAACAATCACCTCGTCCTCGTGGACGAATCCCAGCTGGGACAGATCAGGAAAGCCAAGGACTATGTGACATGGGGGGAGATAGACGAAGAGCACCTGGTCAGGCTTCTTGAGGAAAGGGGAAGAATCGTTGGAAACAAGCCTCTGGACGAAACGGTTTTAAAGGAACTTGGTCTGGGCACGATCAAAGAAGTTGCGTCAAGGCTTCTCGACGGAAGTCTCAGGATCAAGGACATTGAGAGCATGAAACCGGTTTTCAGGATGAACCCACCGAAGAGGGGGTACAATTCTACGAAGAAGACTTTCAACCTGAAGGGAGCCCTCGGATACAGGGGAAAGGAGATAAACAAACTCATCGACGCAATGTTGGAAGGTGGTAAGAGTGGTCACGGAGAAAACTAAGAAGCTGAGAGGCGGGTCCTACGGAAGGGGACACAAGGCTGGAAGAGGAAAGGGAAAGAGAGGAGGAAAGGGAATGGCGGGCCTTGGAAAGCACAGGTGGATCTGGATGGTGAAGTACATGCCAGACCACTACGGAGGGCACGGATTCGTCAGGCACGCCCAGAAGTCCGATGTCAGGGCGATAAACATAGGGGACCTCGACAGAACCTCAGAGAAGCTCGTAGAGACCGGAATGGCACATGTCGAGGAAGACAAGATAAGGGTTGATCTTGAAAAGATGGGTTACGCTGTTCTCCTAGGAGGAGGACAGGTAGGTAGGCCGTTTATAATAAAGGTAGGAAGGGCAACGGAGAAAGCAATCGAAAAAGTTAAGAGCGCAGGGGGAGAGGTAGAAACGAATGGTGGAGATAAAGAGGAAT
>JAKATW010000150.1 GCA_021827945.1 Thermoplasmata archaeon | reverse complement strand
AGAGACAAAGTCCATTCCAGCTAGAACAATCAAGAGCACTCTGACTAAGCCCTTGATTCTGAAAAGGACAATTGAAACAACCATTTCGACCTCCATAGGCAGCACAAAATAGAGGGAATTGACCGTCTGAGGGAGCGCTATCATAACGCTTGAGTTCTGCTTGATTCCCAAGACGATCAGAACAAACACTGTCATCAGGACCTCGTTTATGACGAAGAGGGTTGGAAGGAGTACCCTGTCCACCCTGAACTTCCCCTTCCATTCCATCGAATAGAAATAAAATATGAGAACGAGGAATGAAACCATTGGTATCATTATGATATTTATTGATATGACTGAGTCAAGGAACCCTTTGGGTTCAACAAGGTACCAACTGAGTCCAACAAACATGCTCGCCATCATCAGCAGAACGAAGTAGAGCGAATACCGAATCTTCCTTGAAGTCATGCTCCTTGAGAACGAGTACTCAACGTAAAGAATAATGGAAACCATCGTCGCAATTGTTGCGGCTGCCACTATTTCTCCAGCGAGCACCATCGTCACGATTCACCTGCCATTATTAGACTTTTCATGGTCAAGCCTACGTGGGCAACAGGGTTGATGCTATTCCTGGATAGTGTGCAATTACTGGGAACAGTCCCCAAAGGATGAAGTGAAGTGATGTAGAGAGGAGGAAATTCTTCGTAAATTTAGCCAGCAATCCGTACACCAGACCCATCCCCAGAACAGACGACAGCATCAGTAGATTGTACGGAAATGGAAACCCCAAACCGTGATCTGCTATCACATACTTTGAGTAGAATCCCACATAGAATATACCCTGGACAAATACTGCTGAATAAGGGGACATTTTCCTTAGGAATATTCGCTGAAGGACGTACCGAAAATTGAACTCTTCTATCAGGACTGGAGCAATGAGGATCGTGGGTAGTACGCTTACCCAGCTTGGGTCTGTGATGGAGAAGTAGAAGACGAGTACAATAAAACTCGACATCAGGATAGCGAGTGGTATAATGGGCGACCGGAAATCCTGAACTAACTCTCCCTTAAAGAACAGCAAGACAAGAGGGATGGAAAGGAGGCCAGTAAATTGGCTCAGGAAGTAGGAATCTTCATTGTTCAAAATAATGAACAAAAAACTCGCTACAAAGAATATCAAGAAATCTGCTACCAGCAAGGACTTTTTTACCCATCCCATTTATTTCTAAATTGCCCTTAAACTTAATAGGTTTACTAAAAAGGTTAAAATAGTATTCTTGAATTTGACATTAAATGAATGAGGGGATCGACGAAACAAAGCGGAATTTTCTTAAACTTATGGTCACTGCATCCATCGTTGCTGGAGCTGGTCTTTCGTTGGGTGTTGTTGTCAAGACTCTTTCACCTCCTGCTCTCGGTGTTTCTAGTTTCCCAAATCTCAAGCTGGTCGACTCATCTGGCAGCCCCCTGCTTGCATCGAACCTCGGAGTAAACAGCCCGTCTGCGCTTCAATTCAGTTATCCGTTACAGAGTACTCCAAACAACATAGTGAGTCTCGGTGACTCGAGCGGAAACCCGATTAGTATATCAGCAACGGAGGTTACCATCCCTGCCGATGGGAGCAAATACCTTTCGTACGCCGGAGTGGGGAAGAACGGATCAATCGTCGCCTACAGTGGGATATGTCAGCACCTTGGGTGCATTTTTCCAGAGCTGAGGTTCTATCCTAATGGGGTTGAGTCCATAACTTTGGCAGGAAAGACCTATACTGGTGTATTTCACTGCCTGTGCCACGGAAGTACCTATGACCCCACTGCCGGCGCTGCGGTCCTGACGGGACCAACGACCCATCCACTCCCTATGGTCAAGCTGGTATGGGATTCAACCACCGATGAAATTTACGTCTCCAACATGGTCGGACCGACAATTTACGGAAGGGCTTCCGATCTGACTGGAGAATCGCCTATATCTGGCACGACCACAGAAGTCACCAACCTGGGGAACCCATTTACACTGTGAGGAATATAAATGTCATCTATCAGAGAGAGAATGAAGAGAGCGATGGAAACTGGAAATGGCGCTGGAGAATGGATTATTGACAGGACCCACCTAGACAAACTTCCACTCAGAAAGACCCCAGATTACATGAGGAAATGGGGCGGCAAGTGGTACTGGACTGGCGCACTGATCACTGTCGCTTTTACTTATGAAGTCTTAACGGGCCTGATCCTTCTACTCTACTACAACTCAGCTAGCCCCTATCCATCTACTCTGTACATCCTAGATTCTGTTCCGTTCGGTAAGCTCATACTCGCAACGCACCTGTATGGGGCTTATGCGATGATTATCCTTGTTTACGTCCACATGTTCCGCAACTACTTTGTCGGGGCGTACAAGAAGCCAAGAGAGCTCCAGTGGATAATTGGAGTCTTACTTCTGGCTCTGACAATAGGAGCGGGATACTTCGGATACTCCCTTACAGGGGATGTTCTTTCGTATGATGCACAGGATGTTGGAAGAGGGATAGCAAGCCTCATACCCTTTATCGGTCAGTGGCTAGCATCGGTTGGATTTGGTAACGGAACGGCTGCAAGCCTTTTCGCAAAATTCCTCGGATATCACATCATAATGGCTGCCTTGATTGCGCTCCTGTTTGGATATCACTTCTATCTCGCTGAAGCGAACACAATGCTTCCGTCTTCGAAGATAAGTAAGTACAGGGCACCTGCGTCAACGCCGGAAACTGAGGACATGAGACCGTGGTATCCATCAAACCTCCTGTATCTGGTCGAACTTGGTTTGCTGACGATTGGTTTCATAGTTCTGATACCAAGTTTTGTGGGACTCATCCCAAACACTCCTATTCTCATATCTCCATTCCCTGGACCATCACCAACGAGTGCTGCTGCGGCCTTGATCCCAGCCTATCCTCCTTGGTTCTTACTCTTCCTGTACAAGGCAGTGGACTTCGGCATGTTCACCAATGCAATGGGCCCGCTCAATGCTTCCATAGTGTTCGGTCTCCTGCCACTGATCTACTTCCTTGTGATTCCTTTCTTGGACAGGGGTAACTCTCTGCACCCCCTAGATAGACCTATAACCACTTCTCTAGGAATCATCAGCATAGTCTATCTGATCATTCTGAGCCTCTGGGGAGCCTTCGAACCCGGCGTTATTATTGCGACACCCACTGTTGCCCTGGTACTTCTGCCACCGGCAGTTGTCACATTCGGGGCTATATTTGGAATCTCGAAAATGTGGAAGAGGGGGAAGTTGAAGATAGGTGGTAAGTCAGTTACGGTATCCTTCTTCATATTCATCTCTGGACTGGTTGTCACCATTATACTCACGGGATACTCTTTCTCCTATATGGTAACGCATTTCTCCGTTCTCGCCCTCGGGAAACTTGCAATATCTGGGACAGCGGTAGGATTCCTCGCCATTGGAACGGCCAGGACTTCCGAACAGCTGCCCGACAAGAAGCTGAACAAAATTCCAACTGGGGCCTATATAGCCATCGGTATACTGACGCTGATGTCCTGGGTTCTACTGGGGATATCCCTGAAGATGAACCCTATCACGCAGGCAATGGTAGTAGGAATGGCACTTGGAACCGTCCTCATATTTTCAGGAATCGCACTGGCAATATACAGGAGGATAATCTTTGGCGAGTGATACCAGATTATATGTTTTATTTTTTTGGCGTAAATTTGTGGACTGGGCTCCGAAATCTTAAGATACATTTTCTGATTTCTACTCATGGACTATTTCGCGACCTCTTTTAAAGGGAAGGTAGGGATCGTCTCCGGAGCAGGGATGGGACAGGGGAAGGCAGTAATCAAACTACTTCTTGAAAATGGAGCCAAGGTGATAGCCTATTCTAGAAGTGGCAACAAACCAGACGTCAAACACGAAAACCTGAAAACGATGAGGGGGGATTCATCTGACCTTAGATCATTGACGGAGATCAAAGATTCTGTCGCAACGGAATATGGGGTCATCAATTTCATCTATAACAACCACGGTCTATTTTCGCCCCACAACCAGTCGTTTCACGGCGAAACCGCAGTTGAATTTTTTAAGAAGAATGTTGCTTCATCGATCAACGCTATTGAAACCTTCCTCCCTCTCATGAATGAGGGCGGAAGTGTAGTCAATGTTGGCGCATCTCCCGCTATCTTCCATCTAAGTTCACTAGAGTACGCGGTATCGAAGAGCGCTGTCGAAGAGATGACAAGAAAGATGGCCTCGATCTTAAGACAGAAAAACATAAGGGTTAACGCACTGATGCCGGGAAGTGTAGATTCCTCTAGGGAGGTTGAGGAGATACAACCATTTGGATTCAAGCCTCTACAAGGGAAAAAAGACGTTTCCACATTAGAAATAGCGTATACTGCACTCTTCCTCCTAAGCGACCTTTCATATGGAATAAACGGTCAATCCATCATCGTCGACGGAGGCCTGGGAACCTAATCTCCCAATTACAGTAGATACCATACAACAGGCGAACAATTTTCGTTCTGTCAATCAAAAAAGTTTAAATTTAGTCTTTCTTTAAGTTTTATATGGAACTTAAGAACTCTGATAATTCGTTTTACCAGGAAATCTATTTTATGGTCAAGAAACACCCTGCAACAAACAACGATTTTATAGATAGATTTGCCAGAGGCGAGATAAGTTATGACGAATTCGAAAACTTCTCAATAGAGTTCTATCACTTTACTAGAGAGTGGGTTTCGATTTTGTCGTTACTTCTGGTTAACACACCAAATGAGAATGATGCGGAATCTCTAACGAAAATTCTCGTATCCGAGTTGGGAGATAGCGACCCGAAGAAAAGGCATGAATTGTTGTACAGAAGGTACCTCAGGAGCATAGGAATCTCTCCGGAAAATCTAATTTTTAGGAGACAACTACCTTCGACTAAGCAGTGGCTTGACAAGATGAGAGAATACTTTTCCAGCGATCATTTCACAGCACTGGGTGCCGAGTACGGCCTGGAGAATATGGCAATCCCCATGTGGGACAAGATTCTGCCGGGTCTGGAGATAGCTAAGAAGAAGTTTCCAAAACTTAAGTCAATGGATGTAGAATACTTCACTTTCCACAGGGAACTGGAGGAACACCACGAGGAAGAAATGGCAAATGTACTTGGAGAACACATCAACGACAAAGTCGCTAGGGATAAATTCACCAGGGGAGCCTCCGGAATGCTGGATTACGAGAAGAAATTCTGGGATGGCCTGGCTATCAGATCTTGACACATGGTATCTCACAAGTAATGTCGTTGAGACCTTTGAATTATCAGCTCCAGATAAAGAGCACTTAAATATTTGAGTCCACTGAAGGAGCAAATGTCCGACGCAGTAATTGACGTATCGAATCTAGTCAAGACCTATTCTGGACTGAGGGCAGTGGACGGGATATCCTTTTCTATAAACAGAGGTGAAGTATTCAGTCTCCTTGGTCCCAACGGGGCTGGAAAGACTACAACCGTCGAAATTCTTGAAGGCGTAAGGAACAGGACGTCTGGTGAAATAACGGTACTTGGAGAGGACCCTGAGAAGAGCAGGTCCCTGATCTTCAAAGTAGGAATCCTACCTCAGGATTTTGCATTCATATACAACAGCACTCCAAAGGAGGCACTCGATTTTTACAAGGGAACTTTGAGAACATCTAGCGACCTCAATGAGATTCTAGAAATGGTAGAGCTGGAAGACAAAGCGACCACTCCGTTCCAGAAGCTTTCAGGCGGCCAGAAACAGAAGCTAGGACTGGCACTCTCTCTTGTCAACGATCCGGAAATCTTATTCCTTGACGAACCGACCTCTGGACTGGATCCCAGGGCAAGGCGAAACATTTGGAAGGTCATAAAGACCCTGAAAGAGAGGGGAAAGAGCATACTACTCACAACCCACTATTTGGAAGAGGCTGAGCTGCTTGCGGATAAAGTAGCAATCATGAACAGGGGAAAGATCATTGATGCCGGAACACCGATGGAGATAGTCGAGAGACATCACGAAGATGACAACCTGATCATCAGGGGAGACGGCGGTGTCGAACAATTACTATCGACAGGTGGATTTCAGTTCCAGAGGGAAGGATCTTACGTGAAGGTGAATCTCAGGAACATAAAGGACGCCACTGATGTAATAAATTACCTTTACGAGCACAAGGCGAAGTTTGAAGACTTCACCCTCAAGAGGGAAAGTTTGGAAGATGTGTTTGTCAGAATGGTGGGGGAGATTGAGGAAGATGAAACTGAGTAGAATAAGTGCTTACTTCATCCTCCATGCAAAGTCGTACATGAGGTCCAGGTCTGCACTCTTTTTTCAGATAGCGTTTCCGATTATACTTATACTCCTGTTCGGTGCAATATTCTCGGGTTCCTCTTACTCACCGACCGCCCTCGTGATTCAAAATGAGAGTCCCTCCGCTGCATCTTGGGGCGTGGTAAGTGCGATCAACGAATCTGGGTTATTCAAGGTACAGATAATTTCTGAGAACCAAAACCTCTCGGAATACATCACTTCTAATTCTGTAGAGGCAGCGCTACTGATACCCTCTAACTTCACGACCAATCTGTACACAGGAGGCGAGGGGTTCATAGTGCTGAAGGGACACACCAATCCGACAGTTGCAAGTGCCGATTACCAGACACTCAACGGGATACTGACGCAGGTGGACTTCAGGACAAGCAACACTACACAGAAGCTAATACTATCATCCGAGGTTGCAATAGGTAACACTGGAAAGACCATCGATTACTATGTTCCCGGTCTCATCGGATTCACTGTTCTCAGCACAATGTTCAACATGGTTTATACTGTTCCAAACTACAGAAAGGAGAGATTGTTCCGACAACTTTCCTTCAGTGGTTTGACGAAATCGGAGTGGATAACTGCGAGCATGATGTTCTCGTTCCTCATGCTGATACTCTCGGATGTCATTCTGGTAGCGATAGGGATCTACGTCTTTGGGGCATCCCTCCAATTGAATGCAGTGACCATACTTACCTCTGCAGTGATAATATTCGGTGGGCTATTCTTCTTCACAAGTGTTGGAATACTGGCAGGTCTGGTTTCGGATAACGAAGAGACTGTCTCTGTCGTTGGTAACCTTGTTATGTTTCCGATGATGTTCCTATCTGGGGTATTCTTCCCACTGACCTTTGCTCCCTCCTACCTCGTAGAGATTTCGAAATTCCTTCCCCTAACGTATTTCATCAACTCTCTCATCTCGGTACTGGACTATGGAAATGTAGCTTCAGTGACTCTTCAGATAGTATACCTCCTTGTCGGATCTGCCATACTTTTTGCAATTGCAGTAAAATTATTCAGCTGGAAACAGAAATGATCGAACTGTATTCTTTTCGCGTGAACCTCGCATCGCACAGGAAAGGGATGGCCCAGCTGAGATGAAAAGGCTATGCGGACTGAAAGCTTTGCACCTACTATCATTGAAGATACTAGAGCTGACAGAGTTACCCTGATTATTTTACTCGTTTCATTACCGGAATACAACTTATCTCCTCGGGGAAAGATTGAGAGAGGTAGACTCACAGTGATGAACAAACAGGTTCAACGAAACTGGTCGTTGAAACAACGGAATCCTATTGTTGTTTGATATCCGTGCCAGCCTTTTCAGTCGGGACAGGACTGACATCTGCACTCCTGCTAGAATCTCTTCTTGATATCAAGGAACATCCAAGCGGACCTGGCAGGATCGTCAGTC
>JAKATW010000126.1 GCA_021827945.1 Thermoplasmata archaeon | reverse complement strand
TGGGAACCGCCTTTTGTTACGCATTACAGATGGTTTTGACTGAGAAATATCTGGCAAGAGGCAACCCAATGGTCTTCACTTTCTTCCAGTTAGTTGTGGTTGGTGCTCTGAGCCTTATAGTGAGCCCAGGGTCAATAATGAAGGCTGACGCTTTGACCAATAGTTATGTCTTGTTTTCAGTACTGTTCAATGCAATTCTGGGATCCACAATGGCAATATGGCTGATGAGCGTAGCTATCAAGAACACAAATGCTTACATTTCTGCCCTAATATTGATAGTAGAACCAGTGTCAGCAGTAGTGGTTTCTACGATATTCTTCCACTTCCCGATAACTATGTTGATGATAGTAGGAGGAGCCGTTATTCTTGTTTCCATGGTGCTAGCTATAAACAGGGAGAATAAGAAAATCTAGGAAAAGTAGAGGGTAAACCCTCTCCGTTTTCACTGCTTAGATACTGCGATTGCCCTTCTGAAGAGGCCCTTCCTAAGGGAGATAAGACCCTCAAACCTCTCAATCGTGAAACCGTCTTTGAATCTGGGTATTCTAGACATCTTCACGAAAAGTGTCATGACATCTCTCGTCCGGGATTGTGCCCTTATCAGGAGTGCAGGAATTTCATTTTTGGCCCTGATCAAAATATCAGGGATCTCATCCTGTAGATCTTCTCCCTTAACCAGAGTCTTTACAAATTCTGCATCGGGAGAACCCCTCTTGAAGATAACAGAAGTTTCAAGATCTGAGAGATAACTCAAGATTTTCTTGTAGTTCTCCTTCCACGACTCATCACTGACAAGAAGCAATCCCAAGTCGGACTCGAGCGATGCTAGCTGGGTGAAAAATGTCTCTACTTCGGAATCATATTCTTCCTTAGTGTTCGAGATGGCGCACTCGAATTTCGGAAATTCTTCTACATTGTCCATGGTAGCACAACCTAACACTACATCTAATCTTGTCGTTCGAGCGTACGCTAATTGACCCAATTGATTAATTCAATACACTGTCAGTTTATTTGATATTTTCAATAACTTCCGCCATTTCTGAATGGTCCTGATGACGAGAGATTCACCAGATGGTCTGAATCCCAAAAATCGTTGTCTTGAAAAGTACCCAGAATATCTCTCAAATCGAGATACCCTTAAGCGCATCCCTTTCTTGGCTTCAATTCTGGACTCGGTTTATTCTGATATGGCAGGAATCTCGTCATTATGTTTGACTAGTACAATTGTCTCATTATACTCTTTGACTTCTCTACAATATGCGGGTACAAGAATCCAAAAGCTGGCGTCTCTCTGTCTGGAACGATAGATTATCGCACATCAGTTTTGAAGTGGAACCTTTCTGTATGACTGCAATTTAATCTGGACCAGTATGCATTGGTATCTGATGATTAGCCTCTGTGTGCATTATCCTTACTCATAATTCCCTCACACCAGAAACAACTTAATCATCAATACTTAGAACATCTTGGTAAAACGTATGAGAGTAACAAGTGCTCTCCACTTATGAATCCTCGGTACCCGAATTAGATTTATTTCTGAGATATGACGGTTTTACTAAGAAGAAAAAAATAACTCAGGATTGAAGCTTCACTTCGATATTGATTCCATCTGGTAGCTGAATCCTCATCACTTGTCTGATCGTTCTTTCGTCTGCGTCGATGTATATCAGTCTCCTGTGGACCCTCATTTCCCATCTATCCCAAGTGGCAGTTCCAGCCCCGTTTGGGGCCTTTCTGATTGGCACAACGAGCCTCTTGGTCAGCAATGGAATTGGACCCTTCATCTCCACGCCTGTCCTGCCGGCTAATCGCCGAATTTCAGTGCAAACATTGTCGACTTTCGCAACGTCGGTTCCAGACAGGGATATTTTCATTCGGTAGGAAGGCATTGATATCCACTACTGTATTTTCTTTTCTAGATCGATGCACTGACCTGCAGCGACTGTTTGTCCCATATCCCTCACAGCGAACCTCGCCATGGGTGGGAACTCTGACATTTTCTCTATAACCATCGGCTTCGAAGGGACGATCTTGACTATGGCCGCATCTCCAGTCTGGATATGCTGAGGGTGGTCTTCTTTGGTTGTTCCCTGTCTAGGGTCAATAGTCCTAATGATCTCCGTGATAGTGCAAGCGACCTGTGCGGTGTGCGTGTGGAATACTGGTGTGTAACCAGCCGCTATGATCGAAGGGTGGTTGAGAACGACGATCTGCCCAGTGAAGCTTGAAACGACTGTTGGAGGACTTGATACTAGACCAGCAACATCTCCTCTCCTTATGTCAGTCTTCGATATCCCCCTTACGTTGAATCCGACATTATCCCCAGGCTCAGCCTGTTGAATCTGTTCGTGATGCTCTTCTATCGATTTCACTTCTCCGACCTTATGTGAAGGTTCGAAAATTATGTTGTCTCCGATCTTCATAACTCCTGTCTCTACTCTTCCTACCGGGACTGTTCCTATTCCTGTAATGGAATAGACATCCTGTACTGGTAGTCTGAGTGGCTTGTCGGTTGGTTTTGCTGGTATCGTGAGCTGGTTCAGCATATCGAGGACTGTCGCGCCGGTCCACCAAGGAAGATTTGGACTCTTCTTCATGATGTTGTCGCCCTTATATCCTGAAGTTGGAATGACTGGAACATTCTTGTATCCTACTGACAGGAGAAGTTGCTCGATCTGCTTCTTTACTTCCTCGAACCTCTTCTGAGAATAGGGAGGCTGAGTCGCATCCATCTTGTTCACAAGAACAATCATCTGTGCAACCCCTAGTGTTCTTGCAAGGAAAACGTGCTCCCTAGTCTGTGCCATGACGCCCTCTCCATCCCTTGCCGATACGACAAGGAGTGCAGCGTCTGCCTGGCTGGTTCCCGTTATCATGTTCTTAACGAAGTCCCTGTGGCCCGGGGCATCAATCAGAGTGAAGTAAAACTTGTCTGTTTCAAATTTCCTGTGCGCTACATCTATAGTGACCCCCCTCTCTCTTTCTTCTTTCAGCCTGTCCATAACCCAAGCGAATTCGAAAGTTGCCTTTCCCTTCTCTTCAGCTTCTTTCTTGTATTCCTCTATGATATGAGCAGGGATTTCTCCATGTTCGAACAGAAGTCTTCCTACTGTCGTTGATTTACCATGATCGACATGACCAATGGTTACGAGATTCAGATGTGGTTTTTGCGTAGCCATACTATTGTACCTCCATGTTTGTAACTAGCTACCGCCTATTTTATCTCCGTATATATCCTTTGTTGTGTGACTCATTCTCACATTTACCGTTGCCCACACTTATTCGGCAGTAAAATAAAATTAATTAACTGGTCAGCCAAAAAAGTATATATAGATTGCAGTCAACACTAGTGCAAGTATCACAACATAATCTACAGTCACTCCTTTCAGTCTTGATAGTCTACCTGCTATACCAACCATAACTACTGCGAGAACTACTAGGAGTGCAAGTATGCTGGCAAGTACGAACGATATACTGATGATTATCAGTTCAGTTTTTCCCAGTGGATATGAAGCGATTATCACCGGAAGGAGAACGGGATCTGGGAGTATACTCACCAATAGAGAGGTGTTTTCTACGTTTTCAGACGCTCTGGTCTCCTTTATCGTGTTCGCTAGCAGGTAAACGGCTACTGCAATCAAAACAATGATTGAAATCTCCTTCAATGCGTTCAGTCCGAAAAGTGTAACTCCGAGAAACAGGGCAAACAGAGAGAGTATTACAGAAATAGAACCGTGCAGAAATCCTAGGATTGCTGAAACATAGAGTACCCTCCGCTTCTTGTACCCCCTCTTTAACGAGAGTGCAGTTAGGGGCAACCAGTGGTCCGGAGCGAGCATGTGAAGAGATGCAACCACAACTGCGATCACGACGAAAATCAGAGGGGAGTACATTCAATTCAGATTTTTTAATGATATAAAAATGTCCGTTCGACTTGTACTGAAAATGTAAAGTGAAAGAAAATGTGAACTGGAGGGGAATTATTCCTCCAGTAAACGAGGTTAAATCTTATCAAAGATCCGCGTAGTATTTTGCGTCGTAGGGTTCCGGTTTCAGCCCCTTCCTCTCCCTGATCTTTCCGACTACTGAGGCCTGAAGATCTCTCGGTACGGTCTGGTGACCATGGTTCTCTGTTGACCACAGCACTCTGCCACCAGTAGCTCCCCTTATCGCAGATGCGAATCCAAACATTTCTGGGACTGGAACCATTGCGGAGATCTTGGACTGCTCTCCCTCCTGTTCCATTTCCGTTATTACCCCCCTTCTCTGCTGGAATTCCCTGGTTACTGACCCTGATTCCTCGAGCGGTGTGTCTACGAAGACCTTCTGCACCGGTTCTAGCAGAACCCTGTTTGCCAAACACATTGCACCATAGATGGCATTCCTTACAGCCGGAATTACCTGGGCAGGCCCTCTGTGGATGCTGTCTTCGTGCAGTTTGGCATCTACAAGCATGACCTTTACTCCGTAGACTCTCTCGTTGGCTAAAGGTCCCCTATCTATTGCCTCCGTGAAAGCTTCCTTGACCAACTCCATGGTCTCGCTCAGATACTGGATTCCCTTTGTCATGTCCAGAAGGACGTTCGGTCCATGAACTGCCTCTATTCCCTTAGCTTCGTCCCTATCTAGCCCCAATTCCTGAAGCGTCGCAATTACTCCCTTCTTGTCCTTGATCCTGTCAGCCTGTGCTATGTCACCCTTCAAAATCGCTTCAACGATAGGCTTCTCCAAGGGTTCAACCTCCACGTAGAACCTGTTGTGCTTGTTAGGAGACTTTCCCTCGAAGGGGCCCCCCTTCGCTTGAACTGTTTCCCTGTACACGACTATTGGATCTGAAGTTTCCACCTCTACCTTGTGTTCGTTCTTGATCCTGTATAACGTAACGTCCAGATGGAGTTCTCCCATACCAGACATCAGATGCTCCCCTGTTTCCTGGTTTATTTCAATTTCGATGCTTGGGTCCGCTTTCGCGATTGTTCTAAGTACTTCTATAAGCCTGGGTAGATCTTTTGTATGTTTGGCTTCTATTGCGACAGTCACCACTGGCTCGGAGTAGTGAACCATTGGTTCGAACACATCCATGTTACCCATGCTCGATACCGTAGAACCGGCTATTGCGTCCTTGAGCCCTACAACTGCTGGAATGTTCCCAGCATCCATCTCGTCAATGGGTATCCTATCTGGCCCCACCATCATGGCGAGTTGCTGTACTTTGTATCTCCTGTCGCCCGCGCCCGAAATGTACAGCTCCACTCCTTTGATCAGCTTTCCGCTGAATAATCTTCCTACTGCGACTTCGCCTGCGTGCTCATCCACTATAATCTTGGTGACCATCATCATGACTGGACCATTAGAGTCACAGGTGGTCATTGACTTGCCCACTTCTGAATTGATATCTCCCTTCCAGATCTGCGGTATCCTGTACACCTGCGCCACCTTTGGGGATGGAAGGTGATGAATTACTGCATCCAGTAGTACTTTGTGCAGGGGAGACTTTTTTGCAAGTGTCTTCTGATCTCCTGAAGATAGATACTGATAGACTTCCTTGAAGCCTACAGATGATTTTGGGGTGTATTTTGTTGAGACAGCCCAGTTGTTGAAAGCGGAACCGAATATGACAGATCCATTTTCCACGTTCACCTGCCATGATTCCTTGAACTCCTCTGGGGCATATCTCTTTAACAACCTGTTGACCTCAGTAATTATCTTCACGAACCTCTTCAGCATGTCTTCCGGACCGAGCTTCAGTTCGTTGATCAACCGGTCAACCTTGTTTATGAAAAGTATTGGCTTCACTTTCTCTCTTAGTGCCTGCCTTATGACTGTCTCAGTCTGCGGCATTGGACCCTCAACAGAGTCCACCACGATAACAGCGCCGTCAACAGCCCTCATAGCCCTGGTGACGTCTCCGCCGAAATCTACGTGCCCAGGAGTGTCGATGAGATTTACTAGGTATGTAGTTCCCTCGACATCGTGAACCATCGAAGCCGAAGCTGCGTTGATCGTTATGCCTCTCGCTTGCTCCTGCTCATCATAGTCCAGTACGAGCTGCTTTCCTGCAAGCTCCTCGCTCATCATTCCTGCTCCCGCTATCAGGTTGTCAGATAGCGTCGTTTTGCCGTGATCTATGTGTGCAGCTATGCCTATGTTTCTAATCCTGGTTATATCTTTCATTATTTCAGAAGCTTTCTGAATGTTGTCCTCTTTTCTTCCCATCTAAAATCACCTGGCCGATGACGCCTGTCTTTCTTTATCGTCCTTTTCCTTTATAGAATAACAGTTAGGATCATTCTTTGCTGCGGCTATGATCTCGTCCGCTAGGGCATTGCTCATATTTTTCTTTGTCTTCTTTGCAGTCTGTCTTGCACCGAATGAAATGTTCCTTATAGCCAGGTCGAGCCTCCTCGAAGAACTTGTGTCGACTGATTTCGGTACCGCTATTCCACCGTACTTCAGTCTAGTAATTTCTTCCCTCGGTCCAGCATTTTGTATTGCGTTGACGTAGATCTGAACCGGGTTCTCCTTGGTCTTCTTCTCCACGATTTCAAATGCAAGCTTTACCGTTCTATATGCGCTCTGTTTCTTACCCGTCCACCTTATTGTCCTCATCAAGTTATTGATGAGCCTTTCCACAACATTCATCCCTGCTTTTCCCATGAACTTGTTAGCGTGCTTCCCATCACTGTGGAGTGTTGCAGTAGGCTTAAGAGATATGTACTTCGTGAGCCCAGGATCTACGATCGAAATACCAGCCGTGTCCCACTTTTCAAAAACGAGAATACCTGCCATTTATCTCACCTGACCGGTTTCTCCTTTCTGCCCTTTACAAGTTCTTTGAGCGAAACGTTGTTGACCTTTATGACCTTGTACCTTACACCAGGGATATCTCCCTTGGACCTTCCCATTCTGCCACCGATTCCTTCCACGACCACTTCGTCGTGTTCATCGATGAAGTTTATTGCTCCATCGCCCGGTGCAAATGCGGTAAGTTGTCTTCCATTCTTTATTAACTGGATCTTGACGCACTTCCTTATTGCGGAGTTGGGTTGTTTAGCCTCTATTCCAACTTTCTCTATTACAATTCCTCTTGCCTGAGGTGCACCCTCTAGAGGGTCACTTTTAATCTTCAACCTCAGCACTCTTCTCTTGTAGTCTCTATCAGACCATCGTAACTTGTCGCGATTGACTCTAACTTGTTTTCCACTCATTAGTCCGTTAGGCAATTTATTCACCTCAAGGCGCCTTTCAAAATGGTAAAGGCATATAAAAATGTGCCTATCGGGTTTGATAGAGACATGGCGCAATCACCACTAGCGAAGCAAAGTTTGTGGCAATCCGATACCATCCTCTCAGAGAAGCGAGATCACTTTTGGATAAAGTACGTCCTCTTCCTGCTTGTGATGTTCCGCCAGGGTTTCCTTAAGTGTGTTGAGGTCGTTCTCCGTCTCTGTCCATCCCGTGTACGTTGACTCCACCGATTGTTCCACCAGCTTCATGATCTTTAGATGGTCCTGAAGTATCTTTATGTAGGGTTCAGATGCCTCCTTTCCTATCTTGTCTATGAGAAACTTCAACAATATTCCCTCTTCGTCTATGATGTGCTGGGAAAGAGTCTCCCTCACCTCTGCTATGACAGGAAAGGCCCCGCTCAGGTTACCTGTTTTGTAAGTGATTATCGCATCGTCTATTATTCCAGGAAGTGCTGCGTGTTCCTCCTTCAGTTTTTCGATCAGCTAGA
>JAKATW010000091.1 GCA_021827945.1 Thermoplasmata archaeon | reverse complement strand
TTCAATAAGTTTCCAAAATAATCAACGCATAAATTACGAGGAGATTAATAAGAGATTAATCAATAGTGTTACTTTTTTGTATCTTGAATTCGTCCTCCCAATTATCCCAAAGAGGTTTGTGTTGTTTATGGTCAAGATATATTGGAGATTGATATGCAGAAAATCTTCGAGTAGATGCTCCACCCTAGCTCAATTAAAGATTTGAGACTCTTCTCAGAGTCCCTGTGACTTGGACACCCGAGGGAGAAGCGTTGGGTCTTAACTACCTAACTTTTCATTGACTTTTATACACCAGGTTCCTAATCTCCTCCTGTTTCTTGGACAGTTCAGCATTTGCACTCCAGTCAAGGCCAGATTCTGAGTCTTTCAGCTGAACCCTGTATCCCCTGCTCAGGAGTTCCAGTGCATCGACGCTGGAGATTCCGGTCTTCTCTATCCTGTTCCGCAGCATCGTGAAGATTGCGTACGAAAGATAGCATACCCTTATGTGTCCGTACACATGGGAAGGGAGCCATACCCTCACTGGCCGGAGAGACAGGACTCCCTTCATCTGTTTGAATGCCCTCTCCACCGTATCCTTTGAATAGTATTTCCTCACCACCTCCATGTCGCTCAGGGAGGTGTTGTGATAGATCAACGAGCAACCGAGGAGGGATGCAATCTCCTCGTCCCCGGAGTGCTCGTAATAATGTTCACGCCTGACAGCCTCAAGCTGAGGGTTGTACACCGTGATAAGGGTACCGACAGGAAATCCATCGATGTCGCGTATATGTGGGCATTCTTCAGTTCTATGCGGTTCTCCTTCCTGTAAATCTGGTCCTTGTCCATTCCGAGAAGGATCTTCCTGAACCCTGCATCCTTGACGACACCGCATATTATGGTCATCTTCAGCTTGAGAGCATCCTCTATGTTCCTTCGCGAATAGAATCCCCTGTCCATTATGGTGGCTTTGTATCCCCTCTCCCTGAGGATCGAGATCATCTCCCTGAAGATCCTCTTCCCTGAGATGTTCCCGCCATAGGTGCGGTGGAACAGCGGAAACCCCTTCTTCTCAGTGACTGCAAGGGCGATCTGCATCAGTTTCTTGACCTTCTTCTCCTTCCCTCTTCTTGGCTCACCTTCGATGCTCTTTCCCTCGAAATACGTGTCAGTGATGTCGATGTGGTATCAGCGCAAAGGATCTCCCAGCATATCCGTGTAGTCGAGCCATTCCTCCATCCTGTTTATCGATGGCCGGTCGAGGAGCTGCGAATAAACCATCATGAGGATCTCCGGTTTCAGGCCTGTCAGGTTCAGGTCCCCTGCGATCCTGTGTATGATCTCGATGTCCGGATGTGCCGTTATATGCATATGCACAATGTCTTCGAAGATATATCTTTGCGTTAACTGCCCTAAAATCACGGGAAGAGGAAAACATATTATGCACAACTGCCAGAGTTAGAGATCAATAGAATGTTTATTTTTCAAGGCGAAATCTACTTCCCTAACTGTTTCAAATGATAGAGATGAATCAAGAAATTAGACCACCTTATTTGAAGTTCAAAAACCACCTGCAATTTGCGGTCTAAAAAGCTCTGGCCAAGAGTATCTTTATAACTCTTTGAAGTCCGAACTTGGTTGGCACGAGCGATAGGAATTCGTCCTTTTTCATCCTGCGAAGAGAATGAGTAAGATTTACTAAGACCACATAGATGGCACCTCCAGATAGTATATAAAGAGGAAGCATTCTTGCAAAATTACCCATCTCTATCCTTTCGACCGTTACGAGAAAGAACATACCAAGCGAAGATAGCCATATTTTCAGTATCGTAACCCAGTCAAAGTTTTTCAAGTCTGCCATTTTAGCGTAGTAATACAGGACCACAAAAGCTACCACAGAAACTGATGAGTTTGATATAGCGGCCCCTAACATGCCGAGTTTTGGTATTAGCAGAAAAGAAAGTGCAACGTTTGAAATGAGAGTCAAAGCTGTTATAACAACATAGACCCTAGTTTTCCTCACCGCTAGAATCATCGAAGTGAGTACACCGCTAAGAACGAAGATCGATGAAATGCCTAGAAGTACAATTAACGCAATCGACCCACTCGCATAAACCGGTTCTGCTAGCCAAGTCAGAACTATAGGACCTATAGCAGCAACTCCGAGCGCTATTGGAGCATAGATGAGTATCAGTATCGTAGATGACAAGTTGACACCGAAACTCAACTTTTCGTTCTGATGCGTGGAAAAGTATTCTGAGAGTTTGGGAAGAAGTATGTTTGTTATGGGACCTGAGAGAAAAGATAGAGAAGAAGCTATTAGCAGAACGAAGCTATACACTCCTAGGGTTGATAAGTTTAGGAACCCTGCCACAACAAACCTATCAACATAGGATGCGCCAACTCCTAACATACCTGAAAGCACAACCGGCCAGGAATATGAGAATACGGACTGTAGTGATGTCTTGTAGCTTCTTTCTCTTATTGAAGGTCTCTTGTAGAACATGTAAATGATGTACATTCCAGATCCACTGAAATAGCATATTGCAATTCCTAAGAGGAGAAAAATAATGCCGTGAAATATAAGAAGGAGAGCCAGCCCTAAAAAATATGAAAAAGACACGGATGAAAGGTATACTAATGCATCTATCCTGAAAATCTGAAAACCAAGAGCAGCACCGTGAAAAACACCAAAAAGAATGCTCCCAGCTACGTAGATAGAGGCAGCTTCAACGAGATAAGTATCATAGGGATTGTGAAAGAAGACTATTGCAAAGAACCTAGCAGTTAACAACGTGAAAACAAGGCTCGCAATCGACAGAACAGCACTCATTGTTATCAGTCTTTTCGCAATAGAATAGGTCTCGATGCTGTCTCCCTTACCCATATGAAATGAGATGAAGTGTTGCGCGGCTGTAGGAAAGCCGAAAGAAAATAAAATATTCAAAATGTTAGAAATAGCGATGAGGAGAGATATTGCTCCAAGGTCATAAGTTGGAAGAATTTTTGCCACAACAATGTAGAATACCGCGCCGCTGACAGTAAACGCCAAAGCACTGAAATACTGGTACGAGAGGGCAGAACCTATTCCATTTTCTGAGGTACGTGACACCAATGAGTTTAGTGTGATCTTAGTATTAATTTTTCCAAACAAAACTCTTGGATCTCGAGGTTTTGTATATATCCTAAGAGCTCACAGACGCCAAGCTGCAAGGTTTTCAAGAGACTATTTTTCTAATTTGGATTATTTAATAACCGAAGTCCTTCTCCTAGTTCTTTTCTTGACGTTGTAATAAAATATAACGGATGGCGGAATTAAAATGAGGGACACAAATGTGACTCCGCCCTCGAACAGTGCTGATTTGGCGGGCACGACGAAATTCTTTGCTAGATAGACCAAGAAAGAGGGTTCATAAGGAGGGAACTCCTTGAAAGGCCCCAAAAATGTCAATGCTAACTTCGATTTCAACAAATTTCCAGGAACGTAATTTCCAGAAATAACGTAACTTCCCACCTTCACTTTTCCTGTCGCGGGATATGCAGAGAAGAAGATTGAAAGAGTGTCGTTACCTTGACTGTAGAGAGAGATGTTGGAATTAACATCCATTGTATATGAGCCAGATAGCGTTGTATTAAAAGCATATCTATATATTTCGTATTCTTTAGATGCTACAATCGTTGAGATCTGATAAATTTTTGCTGTCTTGTTCGAGAGCGAGACGTTCACACTCCCTTTTTCCTTTCCGAAAAGCTCCATCCTTCCATTTTGAATGGGATAATTGAACGTTATATTCTCTCTGAAGAGTCCTGCGGAGAGAGTGGTAGTCTTCGAGGTGTTGTAGATGACGTACTGAGTGGAGGGAATTTCAAAATACCCAATGAAATTGTTCAAATAATTTTCACTCAAGAATCCCACTACTGGAACGCTATATTCAACGACAAGAGAGTTCCCCAAGAGGGACTCTGATAAGGGCTGTGCTTGAAACGTATTCATTTGATCGGAGTAATACATATTGCCGGGAACGCTATTGACGACAGGTATCAGAATTAGGATCGCAACTACAACAAGAACAGATATCACGGAGAACTGAGATAGGACAGACTTTGCAAACCTATGGCTCTTGCCAACCTTTGGTCTTAATACCATTGGAATGAATGCCAAAAGTGATAGGGAATAGAGGAAGCCAACAATGCTGTTCAACCATCCTGGGAAGTTGCTATTAAGATCGAATATTCTCAAATTGACATCAGAGAAGTATATCAGGAAACCCACCGAACTTATGGTCTGCATGACCATGAAACTCAGGAATGAAGAGATCCACATCATACCGATGAATATCCACCTCCTGTCCACCATGGCTAGAATTATTCCAAAAGGTATCATTGCTGCCATATAACTGGGGAGATTGTAGGGATTCAGGGCGGAAAACAGCACTCCCTGGATCAGAAAAAAGGCGACTAGGGATTCTCTGTTCACGTGTTCTCTTTTCAATAGAAAGTATGAAAATGAGGCGAAAAAAGAAGAAGCATAATAGACGTAACTGAAAGTTACTCCAGGAATCTGATCTGAGAAACCAAATATGTTCAAGATATCGAAAACAGAGTAGTAGGGAATGGTATTTGAAGGCAGATAGGCGGTCGGAGCTGAGGAAGGGATGGAATAACCAGTTTTATAATAGACGGCTAGGACTGTCAGCTGTCCGATGGCAGCGAACAAGACTGCTATAAATGCGTAGAATGCGGTTATTCTACGTCCATACTCCTTATTCAGATATCTGAGCAGGAAAGGAAAGGAGAACACCGGATAAAGGTAAGTACCGACTGACATTCCAAAAAGTACAGCGGAGAAGAGTGTTCTCCTTTCGAAGAGAAAATAGATGGAAGCCACGGAAAAGAACACCGAGACTACCAGTGCAGAACCATAGATCATAGAAGCAAAGAAGTAAATAGGTGATGTCAACAATAGGAGAGATGCATACCTTCCATCCAATCCCATGTGTTCTATTATCCTGTAAAGAAAATAAGCCGCAAGGAATGTGAACAGTATGAATGGAATTTTTACTCCGATCTGTATAGTGAGGACATTACTAATTCCGGCCAGAGCTAACACGACAGTAACAAAGTAACCGCCAATGTTAATTAGCTCATAATATAGTCCCATAGAGAGATTAAAAACTGGATTGACACTCATGTAATAGAAATATTGCGCGTGCACTGCATAAATCACATCGTCAAAAGGATGAGCGGCAACAAGCCCAACTACGACGTAGGAGGTGAAGACGAAAGAATACGCCGAAAGGTACAACCACTGTTTTGGTTTTTCATGCACGTCCTATTTATGTAACCTTAGAATATTATTTTTGTCTCTGACTTCTTATTATAGGGAGTCCAAAAGAATACAGGAAAACTGCAATCTTGCTCGGGAAAACTGACAGCGAATCATTTAGCTACAAAAAACTCTTTCATACTTGCATCCGAAGAGTTTTGGGAGAAATAGAAGCTGTAAATTTGTGATGAGGAGATTTCTAAAGAAGAAAAAAGAACTTGATAGTAAACAGGAGTTCTGAGACCAAAAATAATTCTCGTAAATCCGTATTGTTCAGGCTTTTCCCTCACTTCGAACCACCACGACTTCCAAGAAACCTTTCTTCACTTCTTCTCATCAGAGGATTTATTGCCTTTGTTATTGCGTTTCAGCTTTTTTCTCATCACAATATATAAGGCAAAGAACACCGCAATCAAAACAATGAGAAGTGCTATTGCAATCTCATACAGCAGAGGTGAAGTAGCAGTGATGAAGATTATGTTCCTTGAGAAATTGACTTTTCCGTTCAGCGGACTAGCATAGTAACCCGAAGGAAGCAAAACGGCAAAACTGTATGTACCATTTGGAAGGGTGACCGTAATGAACGAAGATGTAGAGTTATAATACGATCCATTTATGTAAACTGACCAGTTAGTTCCTGCAGGGAGACCATGCTCGAAGAATGTAAAATTCACCGGAGTTGTGAATTTTAAGAATACCTTTGTTGGGGCACCATTGACCTTAATTGTTCCGTTTGTAGTAGATGGAGCAATTCCGTCCACGTCAGGAATGCTGTAATTATATGTACCGTTCATCACTCTGAATTTGATTGTAGAATTTGATGAAGTATTAGTTTCATTTCCCAGGGTGACGTTCCAGAAGGTGTTTGACGGAAGGCCCGCTTCAACAAACGTCACTGGGTACAGTACTGGCACCCAAATGGTCATTAACGAAATATTATGTCCTTGTACGTAAAGCGTGAAATTGCCGGGCAAAGATTTATAACCATTTACTTTTCCCATAATAAAATTGTATGATCCGTTGGGTTCAAAGAAAGATATAGTATTGCTGGTTGAGTATTCTATGTTAGTTCCCTGAGAAATAGACCAGTTGGTATCACTGGGTAACCCTGTCTCGTGAAAAGAAATTAAGTAATTTCCAGACGCTGCTGTCGTTGGATTTAGGACTAATGGAAAGAGAATAGCTGGAATTATAATTGCCAGATAAATTAGTCTGGTTCGGTCTTCCACAACTCGTAGAGAAGATGGAGGGTAAAAACTTTGTGGGCTGGAAGGTTGTAATGACCTTACATCGATGGACAAACAAAGTTCCCATAAACCATATAAATTGGAAGTGCAAATGAAGGAGATATTACGTTTAAAGATTTAGATAAATTTGTAGCAGATAGACGTTGACGCATTTGAAAAGTGAAATTGCTGAGTTTGAACCATAACGACAATCGTTAAAATAAGAAATAAAAGAAAAAAAGAAAAAGAAGTAGTTTAAAGCTTCTTTTCTTCAGTTGCTCTTCTTGCTGCCTTGTTTGCTGCACTTACTGCTAAGAAAGAGATCACCAGTGTTATCAGAACGAGCACTATGATGACAATCAGGAATATTTCTAGTGTCGGGAATCCCTGTGTCTGCTTAGATACGTTGCTCACATTCGTTGTGAGTGTTCCGAGGCTCGTCTTTATGCTCGATACGTTTCCATTCGTCGAGACAATCTGGCCCTGTATGGTTCCGAGATCCGTCTTTACAGTAGCTATTCCGTTCGAATTTGCTGCGACCGTCGTATTTATACTGCCGAGCGAAGTCACCACTTGTCCGAGTGTTGTGTTGATTGTTACAACATTATTGTTGAATGCAACAAGACTGGCGTTGAGTGAAGCGAGCGAAGTACTTATCGATCCAAGATCTGTTAGAACTGTTACTTGACCGGATTCTATGCTGCTTACTGTGGCGTTAATTGTGCTCAGATCTGCTGTTATGTTTCCGACCGTCGTCTTCAGAGTTGCAACAGCTCCATTTATTGAAGTTATTGCTGCGTTGAGCTGAGAAACTGGTACCGTAAGGGAAGTAGAGACTGTGCTGTTTATGTCAGTTTCCAAAGTCGCTATCTCACTCGATGTTATGCCTGTAAGTAGAGCGCCGTTGCCGGTTACCAATCCAAAGTAGTCAGTTGCTGAACCTGTTAGTGAATCTTGCACAATCGATCCGCCAGTAACACTTCCTACAGTAGTGGTGATAGAAGATGCTTGCGCATATGCTGTAAATTTGATCTCATAATAAGATCCAACCGCATTGTTGGGGTTCAAGAAAGAGCCATTCAGGTATGTTGTTCCGCCGCTTCCTGTCTGGAAAGTGGCTGGTACTGTAGAAACGAGTGTTCCATTGAAGGCTATTTGAGCAAAGTATTCAGTTGGTCCTGCAGATGCGAATGAGAAGTTAGGCGCTGTGAATCCTGTCACAGAGAACGTTACCAGTTGTCCTGGGAATGCATATTGTGATGATGTACCAAGAGTTATCGCAGAGTTTGCCTTCACTTGATATCCTGCTGTTTCTGTTGCTGTTGATGATCCCACAGGTTCAACGCTGACTGTATATATGCCTTTGGGTACAGTAGGTACGGTGAAAGATTGTGAGCC
>JAKATW010000131.1 GCA_021827945.1 Thermoplasmata archaeon | reverse complement strand
TCTACGGTCAATTCCCTCTATTTTGTGCTGCCTATGGAGGTCGAAATGGTTGTTTCAATTGTCCTTTTCAGAATCAAGGGCTTAGTCAGAGTGCTCTTGATTGTTCTAGCTGGAATGGACTTTGTCTCTCCAGCCCTCTTCTCATCCTATCGACCCGAGCTGCTGGTCGCGAACGCCATGATTATGGTTGCAGGAATGATTGTAATTCTTGAAGAGGCTTCAAACTCGAAGACCAAGATAGCATCTGAAAAAAGGAGGATAATTGACATATCTCTGGTTGTATATCTGATAAACTCCATTGGGTTTTTCCTTTCTTACTCACAGGGAGTACAAAATGAGGGAAACTGGACGCCTTATGCTCTTTCAGTCCTCTTCGGGATGTGGATATATTTCTTCTTCATATTCACGGGAAGGGACGTCAGAAATGTGGATAGCTGGATCAACAAGAAGTGGTGGTTGTTCTTTCTCCTCTCCAGCACGTTCGCGACGGAGCTCACCATGAGCATCCCCCTGGATATCACAGTTGGATTTTTCCACACGAGAGGAACGGGGCTTGCGCTACTCTCGTATCTTATCACAAATGCGGGAGGTCTCGGACTATATGGCAATGTTTTCCTCTCAATCGTCCCGTTCATTGGTGTCGTTGCCGCTTCACCAATGTTCCTACTTCTGATGGGTACGGAGATGGGTGCTTTGGTCATTTTCAGGATCAAGAAGATCAAATGGCTTGAAAAGAGAATTAACCTGTCGTTTGCCCTGATAGCATATTTCACTTACACTCTCTACGGTCCGAGCTATATCATAGGATGGTCGAAACTCCCTTTGTGGGCAAATGTTGGTGCCCTCGGTCCTGTAAGGGGTGACCTGATTGTACCATTGATGCTATCGTATGGTGTCTATGCAGTACTCGCTGTGCTCTTCGGGAGAAGATCGTATTGCGGGACTCTCTGCCCATCTGCAGTGATGTATGGAGGCACTCTCGGGCAAGAAATGATCTCGATGAATTATAAATCTAGGTTGAGCAAGAAAAACATAGGCAGCAAGTATTCCTCAATGGTTCAGACCATCATTGGTGGAAGCTGGATCTTCATGCTTGCATCTGCCATGGTCAGCTTTGCAATTTCGATTAAACTCATCAATCTCCCATTCGACCCTGCTATTCTCTACTCTTACCTGATATGGAATTTCCTATGGTACCTTTTCTTCATCTCTATCCCCTTCACAGGAATGAGCCCCTGCAGAAGGTACGGCTGGTGCACTACCGGTACTTTCGTGGGCTTCTTCAGTAAGCTTGGATTCTTCAGGATAAAGGCAGTTGATTCAGGGGTATGCCTCAGATGTCCCACAAAAGACTGTGTCACAGCTTGTGAAGTTGGACTGGGCGACCTTCCCGCTCAGTTCATCAAGAACGGGTTTTTCAAGAGTCAGAAGTGCGTAGGATCCGGATCCTGCATAGATGCCTGTCCGTACGACAATATTCACTTCTACGACATAAGGAATGTAATCAAAGACAAGCTAGCTCCCAAAAGCCTTGGTACTGAGTAGAAAGATATTCGAGAACCACATCGCAGGAAGGCTTATCAAGAGAATGAATACAGAAAAATCTATAACAGCGAGCTCAGAATAGCCAGAAAAGAAAGATACGGAGAATATCGCCAGATAGAGCAGGACAGCAGCTATCATTGTTTCCATTGAAAAGACGAATTCAAATATTGTCAGGCGTGAGAGATTGTTTCGGTTGCTGAATGAAAGTGATATCAGGAACCCAGCTAACAACCCCATCAGGTTGTAGACTTCAAAGAAGGAAGGGGAGACCAGAGCATATCGAATCAGTGATGGAAAGAAAAGTATTATCTGTACAGAGAATGCAAACAAGACAAAATAGATTGGGAGCCTCCTCCTAATTCTGAGGATACGTCCGAAAAGAAAACCTGAGAATAAAGTCAGGAAGGAATTGAAGCCAAAAACGGCAAGGTCGTAGATCATTCCTGAATAAACTATTGTGAATTCGACGGAAAGTATAGAGATGAAAAGCACAACGATGGATATATTGCTCACTCTGGGCAGTCTCAACTTTATTGGGTGCCGGAGGTACAAGTTGGTCAAGATCAACAGCACTATTGACAGAAAGATGAAGTAAGGTAGAATGGAAAGGGCAAACGATGAGACGGTTCCTGAGATGATCCCGATCGTATTCTCACACTGGCATGCTATGGAGGTGACGATGACAGTTGAGAGCGAAATAGCTCCGCCGGATCTAGAGGAATCTATGATACGGAATGTGTTGTCTGAGGTAAGATACGCGATTAGTGGGAATGCGAATGCTGTTATAGGGGAAAAAGTCAAGCTTATGGGTCCAAGGACCATCACCAGCCCATACGCGTAAGTGAATGGTATCCCGATCGGGGGTGAGTTGTCGTAAATCGAGAAAATATATCCCGAACCAGGTTGCACAGAGGTCAGATGAACAAACCGAAGACTGGTCGATAGTATAAGAAGTATTACAAGAATGAGTATAGAGGTTGAACCTACAGGAACATCCCCTTTGCTCCTGTTTGACAGGAAGTATCTGATACTGATGACAAAGGATACCGCATAAAACAGGCTAAATCTTGGAATGTTTGCGATCAAAAATGCCATCACCATGATAAGGGACGCCACTGAAATGATCAGGTAAAATCTACCCACTCTCTCTGAGAGTATGGCCAATATTGAGAAGAAAACCAGGGCCCCTAGCTCCAGAAAGATGAACTCCCAAAGAATGTTCCCCTGCAAAACGAATCCGCCGAATATTAGGGGAATATTCCACAAAATAAAAATCGGGATCAACGGAAGTGCATTGAGCACAATCTTTCGCATCTTTTCACATCAGTCTTAAAATGGCTACCACAACAAGGATCGCAAGAAATGCGGTAAGGTAGTAGTTACTGGCCAGAAAAGCTTTCAGTGAGGAGGTCAGGAGAGTACTTCCTTTTTTGACTCTCAGGGAAATCACCCTTAGCAGGAAATATGCTGAAACAGGTATCACTAGTACGTTGTAAAGGACTGGAAAGCCCATGTTGACAACCATTGGCATGAGGGAGAACGCTACCAGTATGAGGGTGTTGACGATGATTGCATTTATCGTATACCGTTCATCCTTGACAGCAGGTAACATCGGAATGTTTGCCTGTCGGTAATCGTCCTTGTACTTCATTGCAAGAGTCCAGAAATGAGTAGGTGTCCACAGAAAAACAATCGCTGCTACAAAGATAGAGACTATGGAATATGCAGAATTTACTGAAGACCATCCAGCTAGGGCAGGAAAAGATCCCGCTATTCCTCCTATCACAATGTTCCAGGTAGTTCTCCTCTTCAGTACGACCGTATAGAGAAGAGCATAACTCAGGAATCCACTGAAAATCCATACGGTGGTCACTGCGTTCAGGAAAATGAAAGAGATGGAAAGAGACACTCCAAGCAGCAAAGGTATTGATACTAGATACCCGAGTTTGCTCCCTACGGACGTTCGCCACTTGGTCCTGCCCATCCTTGTATCTATATCACGATCGATCAAGTTGTTTGCAAGCGACGAGGAAAACGAGGCGAGTGTTCCTGATAGCAGAAGCGGCACAATCTTCCACAGATCAGAAAGACTTCTGAGTCCCAGAGCAAATGTCGCTACTGCTACGAGATCCAGGAGAACCGCAATTCCCGGTTTAGTCAGATTGAAGATCCTACCAAACTTCGTCATCCTCGTCCCTAACCGTGATCTTGTAGTGAACACTGCTGGAGTAGCTGATCAGGTTTGTCACTTGAGGGGGAACCGATGATACAACCGACGCGTTGGTAGAGTTGCTGGATGTTGAATTTACAACAAGTTTACCAACCATTGTTTCAGGGTGTACTTCACACCAGTATGTGTAGATTCCGGGGTTCGCGAATGACCAGTTTACCCAAACTACTGATCCAGTTACGGCGGGTATATTGACACTCAGGACGGTATTGGTAGAACTTTCATTTATGCCAGGATTGATGGTCAGGGTGTGTGGTAGGTTGTCCTGTTCTATAACCTTGAATTCCAAGAGGACATGAGTCTTCTCGTAAAGAGTTGGATTGGGGTGCGATGAATTGTAGTTCCAGCCCTCTGCATTGGCGTAAAGTACGATCAGCTGCGTCGAATTGTATGTCGCTGAGAAATTAGTTGAACCAGAGCTTCCTGACGATTCGACGAACCATATGAAAGATCCTCCAGCTGCTAGCAGTACCACAATGAAAATCGCAATGGGGGTTGTCTTGTTCATGCAACCGCTTCCTCCTCAAGTGCGTTGCCGGTTCCAGTCTCAACTGGTTTGTATGCAGAATAGAGGAAGTTTATCAGAAAAATCAAGTATCCGATACCTAACACCACTCCTCCGATGGCAGCTGCATCCTGATATGTCTGGAAAATACCGAAATATCCTGCAACCCTTCTTGGCATTCCAGCGAAACCTCCGACGAGCCAGAACCCTGACATTATCCAAGTTCCAATTGAGGTCAGGTAGAAGTGAACTTTAGCCATCGGAATGTTGTAATTCCTTCCTCCCGTAAGTGTAGGAAAGAGGACATAGAATGTGGCAAAAGCCATTCCTGTTGTCAGCCCGAGGAGTATGAAGTGGAAGTGAGCAGTAACTGCATAGGTCCCGTGGAGCAGTTGATTCACACCCACGTCTCCCAGCATCACCCCTGTCACTCCACCAATGATGAAATCGATGATTGCATTTATTATGAAGAGGACTGGGACTGACATCCTTACTCTCCCTACCCACATCGTAGCTATCCAGTTGAATACTGACATTGCCGAAGGAATCGCAACGATGAACGAAGTGGTAGAGAAGATCAGGTCCCAGACTGTACCTAGACCGCTGTTGAACAGATGATGGCCCCAGACCGTACCGCTCAATACCATGAGGAGCAGTAGAGAGAGTACCCCTGCTCTGTAACTGTAAATTTTTGTACCTGTAAACCTCGGAAGCAGCTCGTAGATCAGACCAAACGCAGGAATGACAGCCACGTAAACGATCGGGTGACCCCAGAACCAGAACATTATGGCATAAGCAAGTGCAGTTCCGTTGGCTCCCTGGAAGAATATTGGATTAATGAGGTCGTAAATCAGGAACCCGTCTGCTATCATTGAAACAGGTGCAGAAGATATTATCAGGAAGGCCGTAGAGACTACTGACCATGCGAAGAGGGGAAGGGAGGAGAGACGAATGGATTTATCTCTGTCAATGAATATCATTTTCAAGAAGATGATGCAGGCCGTTATCGTTGCGGTGAGAATGAGCATTACTCCTATAAGGCCACCAAAGGAGTAGCTTCCACCCCCAGAAGCGGTCAATTGATCTACGACTGGATAATAGAAATACCATGTCGCCGTACTTTTTGAAAAGATCAGAAGAAGCGCACCTACCAGGTACATCCAGTACATGATGGAACTCACGGTTCCCAGAGAATCTTTCCTGAGTTTGATCGATGTCGGGAGCAGATAGTAAGTTAATCCGAGTATGCCTCCCACAGCCCACCCGTATAACATCAGTGTCCCATGAGCAGTAAGGAGTATGTTATACTGGATTGGAGTGAGAAAGCTTGGATTGGGGAACCAGAGAGAGAGCCTCATGCCAATTCCAGCAAGTCCGGCTATGAAGAAGAGTACAATACTGGTAACAATGTACCTTATTCCGATTGACTTGCTATCATCCATCATGAATGCTGAGAAGCTCAGTTCTCGTCTCATCCTCGAAAGCATGGTGTTGGATTCCGTCTTTGGAAGTGCAGAATTTGTATCACCGAGCAGGCCCTTCCTGTAGTCCACTGCGAAGTAGTACAGCAGGAAACCCATGATCACGATTATGGCGATCGTAGAACCAAAGACTGCGAGAACGAATGAAAAGCCCATTAGGTGACCACCACCGTTCCTCTCATCTCATAGTGGAATTCACCGCAGTACTCTACACACTCGAACAGATATATACCTGCCTTCGTAGGCTTGAAAGTAATCTGGTTTGTGTGTCCATAGACGGCATAGATATTTACCCCAAACTCAGGGATGTAAAGATCGTGAATAACATCCTTGCTTGAAACGATCAGAGTATAGGTTGTACCATTGGTGAGAACCAGTTTGTCTGTGCTTATCGTTCCATTCGGATACTGAAATGCCCAGGCCCACTGGTACCCGGTAACATTTATTATTACTCCCTGCGGATCTGGTCCCACCGGATTTGCAATGTTTTCAGAATGCGTCTGCAAGTAAGTGGCATTAGATACTGCAGCCCAGCTTAGTATGGCTACGACCGCTATCACCCATATCACTTCCGCCTTAGTCCTATTGTCCAACTTCATCACCGCTTTCCCTGAACTTTAGGGCGGGATACACAGTCAAAGCGATTGACGTGAATGCAGCCGCTATTCCAACTGAAATGTATGATATAACATACGGGAGTTCGCTCACCAAAGGCTGGCTTACATAGAACTCTCTGAAAAGAGGGCCTATGATCAGATACGAGGTGATAAAATAGACAACGACTCCTTCGACGAAAATTATAATCGCAGCCCTTGTTTTTTTGTCGATGTTCACCAATGACCGATAGAAGTTAAGTTTATTAAATCTTTCTTAGGGGAGTGAAATCTATCACTACATAACGACCTCGTCCATTTCTGCAAAACTAAGGCTTCACAAGGACCAGTGAAATGTTGTCACTTCCATCTTTGATGTTTGCGGAATTGGCAATTTCATTTGCCAGTATTTGTGCAGGGATATCATTCATGATAAATTTTCCGATCTCTTCGTCAGTATATGCATCCCAGAGGCCATCGCAACAGAGTAGTATAGAATCCCCCGTTTCAATCTCCACTTCGTAGAGATCCGGGGTGCATTCTGACTCTATTCCCAGCGATCTGGTGAGTTCATTTCTTCTTGGGTGATTTCTTGCAACTTCTTCCGTCATCTCTCCTGAGTCTACTAGCACCTGGACATACGAATGGTCCTTTGTCCTGAATTTTGTCTTTCCGTCACGACCGAAGACATATGTCCTTGAATCCCCAAGATTTCCTATGAGGGCGTAGTTGCCTGACAGAAACAGTACTGTCGCGGTCGTACCCATCAGGTATAGATTGTTTCTCTTCGCAACCTGTAATATATCTAGGTTGGCCCTCTCAAAACTCCTTATCATGACCTCCTTGAGTTCTGACTTCCTGACTTTTTCTCTCAGGACCATGGGCCCAACTATGTTTCTGAATGTGCTCGCAGCTATCCTGCTTGCAACCTCCCCGTACTCTCCGCCTCCCATGCCGTCTGCGACCAATCCCAATAGCTTTCCCTCGCTCCTGCCTTCAGATGTGGTCGTCGCTGAGAGAACAAGAATTGAATCTTCATCGTTGTCTCTGACCTTGCCTGTCAGGCTTACGTGACCGCAGTCCATCCAAATGTCAATCTCAAATTTACGATAAATACTCTTTTAAAAGAAATGGGAAAGAAATTAAAAAATAATAAGAAAAAATCGACTACAGATTTATGGTGATCGATGCCGCAGATCCGTTCACAGTGACCTGTTGTTGGTAGTTGAAGTAAAACTGTCCATTTGCTACCACGACAATGAAGTATGTCCCGTTGTAGACTGGAATGGTCACGGATGAACTTCCTATCCCGCCGGCTAGGTACTGGTAGAAGCTGTTCTGAACCAAGTATACAGTCGCAGTTTTTCCTGCCATCACGTTGTTCAGTGTTACCGTCACGTTGTAGAAGGTCGGAACGACAGGGGAGTAGTCATAACCACTCGCCACGAATCCAGAATCGTTGTATGGTTGACCAGGTATTTCATCCCAGTAGACGTTCCCAGATACAAATCCATCGTTGACTACGCTTCCAGACAGTGACTGTCCGTTGAACATCGAAACAGTGGATGCGGATTCAGAGGTGACATTCCACGTGTTGTTGTAGAGCTGGGTCGCTCCGTTGTACACGTTGTAGGCAGGTGAGAGAGTCGTGATCAGAACGTCGAAGTTGTTGTTGTAGATTGTGTTGTTCGAGGAATAGATTGAAAGTCCAATCGGATCCATTCCGAACGCCAGCGCACTTGGTGGTGCAACGCTCTCGCTCTGTTCGAAATAATTTCCCCATATCATATTTCCCGTGCCACCGTATATAGTGACCGAAGCACCCATGGATAGGAAGTTGTTGTGCGCGATCAGGATTGAAGAGGAATTCCACGTAAGAATGTTGCCGATCACTGGATAGCCGTATGTGGACTGGAAATTAGAATAGAACCAACCCG
>JAKATW010000006.1 GCA_021827945.1 Thermoplasmata archaeon | reverse complement strand
TTGTGATTTTTAAGGCAAATTTCACTGACAAATTCTTATATATTCATTTCAAATTCAGCTTGCAACACCGGTGATATGATTGAAGTTACCTAGAAAGGTTATGAGATATTGCCCTCACTGTAAGAAACATACTCTTCAGGAAATCGAGAGAGTCAAAAAGAAAAAGGCAAGCGAGCTCAGGAAAGGACAGAGGCGCTTCAGGAGGGTTACCTCGGGTTATGGAGGTTTCCCCAGACCTGTTTACGAAGGCAGGGAGAAACCCACAAAGAGGATCAACATAAGGTACAGATGTTTAGAGTGCAAGAAGGCCTATCACACTCCGACCTGGAGAGCCAAGAAGTTCGAACTCGCGGAGGTCGAAACATAAATGGCAACTAGGATAAAGGGAATGGATAAATCGTTCATAAAGATCAAATGCCCCGACTGCGGCACGGAGACCCTCACATACGCTAGGGGGTCTATAGAAGTAAAGTGTCCTGTCTGTAATACCGTACTTGCAAAGCCAACTGGCGGCAAGTTCGAGGTAAATGGACAGATTGTCGGAGAATTCAAATGAAGAAGAGGGATCCAGAGATTGGAGATCTTGCCGTTTGCACGGTTAGGGATGTCCGTGATTTTGGTGTAGTCTGCAGTCTAGACGAATTCCCTGGAAAGGAAGGATTCATCCATATTACAGAGATCTCGTCTGGATGGATAAAGTATATCAGAGACTACGTCAGAGAAGGAAAGAGAATCGTCTGCAAGGTACTGGATGCAAACCCATCAAGAGGAAGATTTGACCTCTCGTTGAGGAGAGTCAACGACCACCAGAGGAGAGAGAAACTCAAGGAATGGAAGAACGAACAGAGGGCAGAAAAAATTATCGCAAATCTCTCCAATCAATTCTCTGGAAAGATTGACAAGATTGCGGCTGCTGAAGAGATGGAAGAAAAGTTTGGTTCTCTGGCTTACGCACTGGATCTAGCGGCAGTTGAACCAGAGCAGTTCTCTTCCGACCTGAAGAACAAGGAATGGGCAACCGTAATAATTGACTACGCCAAGGAAAACCTGAAGCCTCCAATAGCTGAAGTGAGAGGCATCTTCAAGCTCAAGGATAATTCTGGAAACGGAATTGAAATCATTAAGAAGGCTCTCCATGCTGGAGAGAGGGATGGTATCGAAATCACCTATCTGGGGGCACCACAATACAGAATTGTTTCACATGCGGAAGATGCGAAGATAGCAGAAGAGAACATGAAGAAGAGTGGGGAAGACATTATAGCCTATCTCAAAAAGCACGGTGGGATAGGGGAAGGACCAGTGAAAGAGTGAAGAGTCTCATATTCAAGTGCACTGTGTGCGGTAACTACACTCTGGAGAGCAAGTGCCCGAAGTGCGGTTCCTCGACAATATCGACAATTCCGCCAAGGTTCTCGCCACAGGACAAGTATGGAAAATATAGGATGAAGATGCTGTATGGGAAGGAATGAAAACATGGAAAGTGTAATAATCAGAATGGTAGACAATGTGAAGTTGAAGAATTCGGTATTGATAGTTGGATTGCCCGGGATAGGGAACGTGGGTAAGATAACAGCAGACTTTCTCATAGAGAGCCTGAAAGCAAAGAAACTTGCCGACGTATTTTCACATCACCTTCCACCTCAAGTTCTGATGAATGAAGATGCACTAGCAAGATTGGTCAGGAATGAGCTGTATTACAAGAAACGGAAGGAAGGAGATCTGATATTCTTCACTGGTGATTTCCAGGGACTCACATCGCAGGGCCAGTATGAGATCTGTTACAAGGTACTGGAACTCGGAACAAAGTTTGATGTCAAACAGATCATCACCCTCGGAGGATACCAGATTGGAAAGTTAATGGAGATACCTCGGGTACTGGGAGCCTACACTTCAAAGGAAGTAAAGGAACAGGTGGAGAAACATGGAGTTATATTCTCGAAGAATGAGCCGGGGGGAGGCATAGTTGGAGGAGCTGGATTATTCCTTGGGATGGGATTAGAATTATTTGAACTTCCAGGAGTATGCCTAATGGGAGAAACCTCGGGATACTTTACTGACCCTAAATCTGCGAAACAGGTGACAAAGGTATTGGTCGATTACTTGAAACTCGGAACGGACACCTCGAGCCTGGATGAGAGGATAAAGGAGATCGAGGACATAACTAACAGGATGATTGAAAATCCTGTACCAGAAGAGAAAAGGGAAGACCTGGGGTACTTTGGATAGACCATCTATTCCTTTCTAGATCACAAGGAGAGGTTTTAACGCTCTCCCTCATCTATTTTCCAATGACCGTTTTGATTAGGTTTTCATATTCTCGTTTGATAGAATACCATAATCAAGCACAGGGGGGTGAACAATTACGGACAGAGCTAAAAATTTTATACAGAATGCTCATTAGCATCCATGGAAGAGCTCCTTGTACACTTCGATATTTTCAGTGACAACTCGAAATATGTGGCAAAAGTCAAGAGCGAAATGGGCGGGTTGAGAGAGTTTTCTGCCCGGAACATAGATAAGCTCATGGAACAGGTAATTATTGACGTGAGCGAGGAATTCGAAAATATCTAGAGACATTTCTGTAAAAATACCGGACTTAATTTTGCGAGATTCCTAAGATTCGTCTTTGTGAAGTGCTCTGTATATCCTCCCCATAAGGAGCGGCTGGATTGTCAATGAGGTGAAGATTATCACCAGAACCAAAGATTCTATTGCCTGTCCCCAGTATTGAAGCAGGATATTGCCGGTGACGTTCCCCATTATCAGGATAGTTGGTGCAAGTATGGCTGGGAAAATCCCCCTAGTCCCTTCAAGTCCAACGAACAGCAGGTCCTCGTACTTCATCTGCATATCTACGGACCCAGCGAGTACAACAGCCAATGGTCGGACTATGAATATAAGCATTAGTGCAATAAGGATCCCGGGTACCAGGAAATCGACAAGAACGGATAGATTGATTGACGCTCCAAGGAACACAAATATGAGGATGGCTGCGAAGGTCGAAATGTTGTCCATGAACTGTTTGTAGTTCTCAAATTCTGTATCCCTTGGCATGAAATTTCCAGATAGTACTCCAAAGATTGCCGCAGCCATATATCCTGATCCTCCTGCAAAAACAGTGATTGAATAGGCAGACAGTCCGAACAGAAGGAACATTGCGGTGTAGTATTCCTTAAAGTCCTTGGGTAGTTTGATTCTGAGGAGATAGAGCAGTCCGAACAGTGCCCCTGCAGTAAGAACAGGGAAGAGCCCCTGTGTGAAAATAACATAAAGGAATATATTGTTGAAAGTGAAGGGCGACGATTGAACAGAGGAGATATTGTTCGGAAAGAAAACGAGAATGACTGCAACAAGAAACAGATAGGAAAACGGATCGTTGAAAACAGATTCCGTGACCAGGAGAGTTGATGGGACCTCAGAAACCTTGGACTTCCTCAGCGACGTGATTACAGATGCAGGATCTGTCGACGATATAATGGCCCCTACCATAAAACCAACCCACACGGGAGCCCTTAAAAGGAATACCAGAATCACTCCGGTGGTAATTCCAGTCACAAACAGGACGAAGGTTAGCATCATCGAGAGAGGTCTTATTATTCTCCTGAGGAGGTACCTCGGTATCTTTGAGGATTCCGCAAGTATCACGAATGCAGCACCTATCGGCCCGATGTAGTTGTAAAACAGTATCTGTGCCTCACTAGGCTTTATCAGGTACAGAACCGGTCCTACCAATATACCGAGCAAGATCAAATATGGAATATATACAGTCCCGGTCAGCCTCGCTATGAGAGTCGCCAGGTAACCCAGAGTTAGGGCAAAGAGGATAGGAGCGAGGAAACTGTACACTTATGTATAATAATTGGATGATTAAAATCTTTATTTTGAGGTCAGCTGCTACTCTTCCAGCCCTTGGGATACACGTCCCTGTCCACCAGGACGACTTCAGGCTTTATGTTCTCCGCTTCCCTTGTCCCCATCCCCAGGAGCTCTCCCTTTGGACTCATTATCCTTACCGTCTTGCCCTCTCCCATATCTTCTAATATACCTTTCCTGAAAATGGTCGCACCATGAGCCATTGCGTCTATCGCGCTCTCTTTTACGACGACCCTGGAATAGTCCTTCGTGACCTGTTCCGGGTCGATAATCATACTGGAGAGAAGCTTTTCGTCTCCTTCCCGATAAAGAGTGAATGCATCCTTCAATTTTTGGAGTGTGGATAGATAGGACTCATTCAACGGACCGCTCCTTGTTCTCCTCAACTCCACCATATTAGCGCCAACAAGAAGTGCATCTCCCATGTCTCTGCAGAGAGTTCTGATGTAAACTCCAGACTCAACGTCCGCCTTGAAAAGAACGTGCCTGTCCTTCACCTCCATCAGCTTCAGTGAGTATATCGACCTCTTCCTGAGATTTCTTGCGACAGCAGACCTAAGTGGTGGGAACTGGAATATCTCGCCCGTGAATTCTTTGAGTACGTCTTCGATCTTCGTCCTATCCACTTGCTTATGGAGCAGCATCAATGAAACATATTCTTTTCCCTGTTCATGCAGAAAATCTGCAAGCCTTGTGGCCTTCTCCAGTCCAACAGGAAGGACACCTGTAACGTTTGGATCCAGCGTTCCCACGTGACCGGCCTTTGAAATTCCGAGTATCTCCTTCACCCACGCAGAAACTTGATGAGATGTCGGACCCCTCGGTTTGTCAATGACCACGAAACCAAAGTTTATCCTCTCAGCAATGGTCCTATCAGCAGGTTCTTTTCCAAAGATTGAGGCCAGAAATTATCACCCCCGCAACGTCTTCCGCCCCTTCGTAGCTCGCATCGACCACGAGATCATATATCGATGTATCTCTATAATCTATCCCATAGTATTTCTTGTATCGTTCCCATTCACTCTCTGCCCTCTCCCTCATCTTGAACAAGAGATTATCCCCCATCTCTTCCTTTCTGTTCTGGATAGAGTTGCTTATCCTCTCAAGCCTGATTTTTTCTCTTGCATCCACAAATACCTTGAAAGCTTCTATGCCGTTGAGGTGGCACAGCCATCCGGACAGTCTGGATTCAACAATGATGTTATCACTCCTCCTCAAAATATCTAGCAGATAATCATCCAGCATCTTGTCGTACCTGTCTTCATTTTCTGCAACACTACCAAGTTCCGCGAGCGTGATATTCATCTCCTTAGCTTGTTTTCTGAAGATCTTCCCGCCGGTTATGAGTTCGTAAGACAGCTTCTTGCTGACTATCTCTGCAACTGTTGTCTTACCGCTGCCCGGTGGACCTGATATAGTTACCCTCATTCCTTACACTCCGCCTCATGTACCATAGCTTGAGTGTGTATTGCAGCGGATATGTGAATATCAGCGAAAACAGTGAGTACAGACCTATCCAGATATAGAACCCGTGGAACAGATACATCATGTTCCCCAGCTGCGCAGAGAACGGATACGATATTAAAGTAGTCCCGAGGGACTCGGCGTGATACATGAACCCTATCAGCCAGGCAAAGATCAGAACTGTCAGTATCAGCGTCACAAAGGTGGGCTTCATCTGCTGTTGAGTAAGTTTCATAGAATCCTGCATGGACTTTGATTGTTCCGTCCTTACAGCGTTCATCTCGTCCTTGTCTTTTGTCCTGATTGCCTCCCTGTACCTCTCCTGAAGCTTCTTGTTCTTGTGCTGCATTTCGGCCATTGCGAAGTAGTCGGTGAAGAAGTGCCTCGCAATAGTGTTCACGAAACCCGTGATCAGGGCAGCGCATAGGATAGTGAAGAGTGGATCATGGAACCCGAACCCGATGACAGGTTCAAGGATGTATGTCATCGGAATCGCAAAGAGATTTCTGAGAGTTGGTATAGTGTAGACGAAGAGCAGAAGGATCATGATCAGGAAGTAGAGCATCTGGGTCCTCATTCCCGAGGACATTGCTTGTTGCTGCTCTCTGGACTGCTGTGGTGTTCGCACACCCTGGCTCATTAAACACCTCCGTCGATTGGCTTTATGACGGAAATTATCTTAGCTGATGCTTCCTTGACCTTCCCATTCTCATTCATTACGACCAGGAGTGGAGAGCCTGTCATTGCAGAATAAGTTATCCCATAATTCCTGTTGGCTTCTAGGTGGGCCCTTATCCTTTCCAGCGAGTCTCTGTCCCTGTTTCTCCTCGGATCGTTTTTCCTTCTCTCGAAAATTTCCAGGGGGTCTGCCTCAATTGAGATAAACAAGTCAGGCAAGAGGACGTCGAGCACCTTTAAAGGCAGTCCCGGAAGATATCCGCCCTTTGTGCTTATTGAAAAGTGAGTGTCTATTATCACTTCTCCGAGCTGTGCTAGCTTCTCTGCAGCTATTCTCTGTATCTCCTTCTGCCTTTCGACAGGTAGTTTTCTGAGCTCGTCCCTGTTCTTCGCATAGTCCCTCGCAATTGCCTCCTTGAGCATTGCGTCGCCGTAATTCTCTACCCTGAATCCTTCCTTCAGCAGTTCATCGAGTACAGTGGTCTTTCCGACCCCAGGTATTCCGCCTATTATCACCTTCATCTATAGTCCTCCAAAGAAGTCTCTCATGAAAGGATACATTTCCGTGAGCTGTTCTTTCCCCATTGCCTGGTACAACTGTATCACTATACCCACCGTCAGCAGCACACCGGTTCCGGACGCATTTCCGACCGTCCCTATTAGATCTGCTCCTGCAGCGAGCGCTCCCACTGCGGCTCCACTGAAAACTGTGATAGCGGGTATGTATTTGTCTAGAACTCTCTTGAGCACTCTCGGGTCCCTTCTGAAACCTGGAATCTGCATGCCTGAGCTCTGGATCTGCCTCGCTACACCCTCAGAATTCATGTTCGTAGTCTCTATCCAGAACTTGGCGAACATTATGGAAGCGCCGACCATGAAGGTGACGTACGCAAGTACGTGGACACCCATCTCCCATGGCGGGTGACTGAGCAGTTCTGTCTGGTAGACAGAGGGCTGAAGCATCGGGAAGAGCCAGTTGGCTATACCGTTTGGATTAGCAAGATACCATGCAAGTCCACCGATAGGGGTTGTTTGCTGGATGTTCAGTTGAGATGCAAGTGATGCAGTAGGATAGGCCCCCAAGAAGAAATCATGCCCCAGTATCGGAACGTGGGACAGAGTTGGATTCGTCCAGAAGAGCAGCGACCACATCGATAGGTTTGCCAGAACTGCCGCTGCAAGTATGACCGGTATGTTTGATGCGTACATCAGCTGTATTGGATACCTTCCTCTTGCCCCTCTCGCCCTCTCGTGAGCGAGTGGCAGCTCGACCTTCACATTCTGTGCCCATACCACCAGAAAGAATATGAATACCGTACCGGCGAGCGCAATCAAGGGATTGGGTGCGGCGAACACTATCCTCTCCAGTCCTCCGGAGAAGAGCTGACCTGCACTGAAGTGTCCGAGGAGGTAGAACGTCTTGGGAAGTGCACCACTCGGTGGATTGATCACGGAAAGGACGCTGCTTGTACTCACCGGCACCCAGTTGAGGGTACCCAGTACCAGCGCCTGAGAAACGCCTGCGGCTATAAAGAGCGAGACTCCTGATCCTATTCCCCACTTCGATACCAGCTCATCCATGAAGAACAGCAGGTACGAACCCATGAAGATCTGTAGGATTATCGCCATCCTGGCTAGCATCAGACCATAACCAGGGACCGCTACGTTCAGTGCGGATATTATCGCCGGATCTGGAGGCAGATAACCAAATACCTGCGGCACCGCCTCCACGAAGATCATGATTATGACCAGGAGCTTCTGTGCACCCTGATAGAGAGCCTTATCTTCCCCCTTGGTCAGGTCTATGTTGATGATCTTCGCGCCTGCGAAGAGCTGCATTATGATACTCGCTGTTACTATCGGACCTATTCCCAGGTCCATTATTGATCCAGCCTGTCCTGCAAATATCGTACGGAACTGTGCAAACACATCGATTATCTGTGATTTCTCAAGCCCGTAGACAAATATGTTTGACAGAGCAAAGTAAATGATCAGGACCAGAGCAGTCCAGAGGAACTTCTCTTTGAACTTTACGTGCCGTCCGGGCCTCTTGACAGCAGGGAGCCTCTCGACGAGATTCTTCCAGCCGTACAGCCTTGAGCCTTCACCCGTGTACGAAAGAAGCAGATATGCCAGATAGTACAGAGGGGAAAGAAAAACGGATAGTATTACCGTATAGGGTATGCTGTAGTGCACGTACCTATAGTTAATATATACGTTCAGGGCGAATACGAGAATCAGAGGTATGGAAACTAATCTATTCCTCTTTATCTCCACCATTCGTTT
>JAKATW010000032.1 GCA_021827945.1 Thermoplasmata archaeon | reverse complement strand
AATTCCTTAGAAAATCGTTTGGCATTTTGTGGATATTTGATGGTATCCTTCAGATGCAACTTCCATTCCTTACTCTCTTTGTTCAGTATAACTTGATTCCTCTTTTGGGTACTGAACCGATAGTGACGTTTCTTACTGGACACGTTATAGACATATGGAGCCTGAACCCACCCTTAATGGATGTGGTGGCATCACTGATACAGGTGTATCTCGGTACATTTTTCCTGTTATACAGAAGAGGTCCCATGTTCAGATTTGTTCAAGTTTCTGCACTCTCTTGGAGCCTGATCATTTGGATGTTCGGAGAAGGATTTGGCGGTATTCTATCTTCTAATGCAACCCTACTCACTGGATCTCCTGGTTCTGCATTATTTTATGCGATTGCCTCATTGCTCCTGCTCTTATACGAAAAGGACTCCTCGATTGCAAGAGTTGTTACGGTAACGAGGATAGTAATGATCTCCACTTTCTTGGGTTTTGCCATTTCTCAAGCGTTACCGTCTAACGGATTCTGGACTTCGCTTCCTGTGTCATTCTTTCCGTCCCCATTTGCTATATTGAACAATCTGACATTCATCACTTTGTTCATAAACCAGCACTCTACTGTATGGAATGGAGCATATGTTCTTGGTATGTTCGCGATTGGAATCTTCTGGATTATCGGTCCGCGGTTTGCTTCTTATCTAACCGTTGTATGGGGTTTTTTCACTTGGTACGTGTACCAGGGACTTGGCATCTTTGGCATGACTAGCAGCACCGATCCAAACACTGGTTTACCACTTATACTGATTTCCTTGATGTTCATCTTGGTCGCCAGGCAAAATAACCTCACTCAGAAATGTAACTTCATTTTCACAAGAGATAGGGGAGCAGGTAGCAGAAAAAAATCACTTGCCGTAAAATAGTACCTGCCTTACGATTGCATTTCGATTAGAAAAGACCCATACACCAACAAATGAGAACAAGAATTGGTTCAATAGAAGAGACCTTCTTTCCTCCTTTCGTGAGTTCATCTATATCATACTAAAAGGAGGACTAAACATCTCAAAGTTCCAGAATTACACAATCGGATGATAACTGCAGAAGCTCTGGCAAGAGATGCTCCCCTAATATCAAATAACCCGTCATTTGCTTCTGTAAAGAAACTTGAGATAATCTGGAAATAGTAAAATTTGGTTATTGCAAACCATCTAACTTCTCTTTCTGCTGAATCTTGATAATCACTGAAGTTATAGAGCCATACATGAAGTGGTTCAACTCCTTCTAATGGTTCAAACGGGAATGCTTCTCAAAGCTGAATTATACGGATTTTCATCATTTAAACCCCCGAACGGAATTTGAACCCTCTCATCTGGAATGATTTACATATCTTAAATAAATGAGTTACAAGCTTTATTTGTAAACTTCTTTCCTGTGCTCTAACCGTAGCAGAATCACTTTCTTTTCATCTATGGTATATATCAATCTGTATGGAGTAATTCTAACCGTTCGTTCTCCTTTCAAAGTATAACTCAAGGGTTTTCCTATTTCTGGATTTAATAAGATCTTTCTAATGCGCTTTTCAATTTCAATCTTAACAACTCTATCTTTGATTTTCTTAACTTCGTGCTCGAACTTGGATGTATATAGTATTTCCTCTATCTTAACTACCATTCTTTAAACTCTTTGAAGAAGTCTCTCTTGGACCTTATCTTATACTTGCCTTGTTCTATGTCCTTCCAGGCTTCTTCCACAAGCTTAAGAGTCTTCTTATCATTGACCGATATATTAGAACTTATCTTTTTTAGAACGATCATATCATTGTGGGTGGTGACTGCAAGCAGGCTCCCTTCTTCTATGTTTAATTCTTTCCTTATCTTTGCAGGAATAACTATTTGCCCTTTTGAACTGGCTCTCGTAAGTTCAGTATCAAGATCGTCTGAATTCATTATGGTAAGATATTCTTACTCAAGATTTAACTATTTCGATACCTCTTTCTTAAAAGTAACAAAATTGTCCCTTCACTTAGAATCGTTAATTCGCTGCTTGAATTAATCCTGATGTATTACATCAAGTGTAAATAAAATTGATCAACTGGTTTATTCCATCACTTGGCATGTAAAACATGATACAACTCACCTATATATTTAACGAGATTGTATGGCAAAACGCCCCGAACGGGATTTGAACCCGCGTCCCGAGCTCGACAGACTCGGATGATAGGCCACTACACTATCGGGGCTTTCCGTCGTATTAGTTGAATTTATATAATGTTTTCTTGAAGTGGAGCGCTTGGAAATAGTCTCTGCAATGCATTTATCTCTCCCTCCAAGATGTGGGAAACTGCAAATCGCGTGAATGGGTACCAGAATCCCTTCAATTTGATGTCCATCTTGATCAAGATTTTCTCTTGAAAGACCTGAAACGTTTGATATCCCTTGAGCGGGCCCTCTCCATACTTTATGACAATAGACAAGTCTTCCTTTCTCCGCCCAACCCACTCCAACTGTCTTTTGTTCCTAAATGCTAGGATCGATTCTCTGTTATTTTGGTCCAATTTCTTTATCTCGATGTGACCCCTCCATATTTGAGTATCATCAATGCTTTCGAACAGTTTCTGGAAAGCGTCATCAGGTTGCTCACTCACCGGGAATTCGTAGTAAACCCGCACAAAGTCCGATGAGTTTCTAAAATATAAGACTTTGAATATTCACTCATACCGGAAATCTTAGCAGATGAAGAACTGTTCAAGTGCCTCATTTCAAGTATTTAAACAATGAGGAAAATGCAAAATTTTCCTGATGCTTCCCTCTAGATCTCTTAAAAATGTAGACTTTTTACAGCTCAATAGTCCAATTCAAGCTTTAACTAAATTGACGCTTTCCCTTCTCTGTAGTCATCCACTATCCTTTCAACGTTTTCCAGAAAAGATTCTAAATAAGAAATGTGACCTTTGCATCTGCCTGATTTGGAACTGATAGCATCTTTATTCTCTGAAACAAGAACTACTACTTGGAAGAGCATGGAATATGAATTAGAGGCTCCAGGATTATCCAAAACCTCCCCCAACATTCATCCCCCAGCTGTCAATGAAACTCCGGTAACTCTATCACGTCGCTATAACTGATGAAATGCATCCGTACAATCTTTCATTGCTTAGATTCAGAAAGATTCAGATTATAATTTTACCTCGATTAAGAAGATAAAGAATAAATCACTCATTCTAATGTATCCAGATGGTCGACCACCTGTTCGAAGGGAGTAACGTAAGCAAGATTGGATTAGGTACCTGGCAACTCGGTCTCAAAGGCTGGGGAAGCGGATACGAAGAGAGCGAACTGGTTGATGGCCTAAGAAACGGTATCAAGAATGGTTTGAATTTCATAGATACGGCTGAGATTTATGGGATGGGAAAGTCTGAAAACTTAGTCGGAGAGGCGATTAGAGAGTTTGATAGAAGACAATTTTTCATCGCTACAAAACTCGCAGGTTTCAATGCTAGCGCCAAGAGAGTCAAGAAGAGTCTGACAAATAGTTTGAATAGATTGAATCTAGACTACATCGATCTGTATCAAGTTCACTGGGAACCTAGTGTTTACACCAGCATCCCTGAACTGTTCTTGGAGCTCGAAAAGGCATTAAAGGAAGGTATGATAAAACACATCGGAGTATCAAACTTCTCTGCAGAAAGTATAGAGAAAGCAAACAATTCTATGAAGGAATCGAAGGTTGAAAGCAACCAGATTAAATTCAATTTAGTCGAGAGACCGAATTCTAAACTTCTCGATTTCATGATGGAAAACAACATGAAACTGATTGCGTGGAGCCCACTGGCTCAAGGATTCCTTTCAGGGAAGTATTCGGCAGGCAATAGACCTACAGGGAGTGTCAGAAGGATAAACAGGTTATTTTCCACTTCCAATTTCGAGAAATTCTCTCCGTTGCATACGGAATTGAAGAGAATTTCAGAAGAAAGAAAGATAAGCATCGTCCAACTTGTTCTTGCTTACGAGAAGCACCTCGGTGTTCTTCCTATTCCAGGTTTCAGGAATACCAAACAGGTAAACGAGATAATCTCTGCAAATTCCATAATTCTCTCTCCAGAGGAGATCAAATCAATAGAGACAGCGTTAAGGATGATCGGACCAATAGAGACATCTGTTGGTTTCTATCCAAGGTTCCTCCCAAATTTTATCGCTAGATTGGGCTTTTTGTTCATTTGATATAGACAATTGTCGAATCTTAATGTCGGCAAAGGCTAAATATTGGATGAAATTAAGTGCTGATTATGATGAGTTCGATTGTTTCCTACGGATCGTACATCCCTAGGTACAGGATCAGGGCAGAAGAAATAGCTAAGGAGTGGGGAGAAAATCCAGAAAATATCAAGAACGGACTTTTCATCTACAGTAAATCAGTTCCCGGACCAGACGAGGATGTTTTGACCATATCTGCTGAGGCAAGTAAGAATGCACTCAAAAGGACAGATCTTGACAAGAAGAAGATAGGTGCGATATATGTTGGATCAGAGAGCCATCCATACGCCGTCAAACCGACATCATCGATTCTAGTAGAGGCGCTAGGGCTCCCCTATGACATTCACTCAGCAGACTATGAATTCGCTTGCAAGGCAGGAACCGCTGCAATGCAGAACGTAATGGCTATGGTAGACAGTGGACAGATTGAGAACGGAATTGCAATTGGAGCGGACACATCCCAGGGAGCACCTGGAGATGCTCTTGAGTATTCTGCTTCGGCTGGGGGAACGGCAATTGTCATAGGAAAGAATGGTATTGCTGATTTCAATGCGACACTTTCTTTTACGACTGATACCCCTGATTTTTGGAGAAGGGAAGGAGAAAAATATCCAAGTCACGGTGGCAGATTTACCGGTGAACCTGCCTATTTCAAACACGTATTGACTGGGGCCAAGAAGATGATGGAGCGTATGTCTACCAAGCCTCAGGACTATGACTACGCAGTGTTGCATCAGCCAAACGGAAAGTTCCCGACACGTGCTGCAAAGATGCTCGGTTTCAAGGACGAGCAAGTAAAGGACGGACTGCTTACACCATATATTGGCAACACGTATTCCAGTTCAATGATTATTGGACTGTCTGCAATCTTGGACAAGGTTGAGAGCGGAGACAGGATTCTCGCAGTCGCTTTTGGAAGCGGAGCTGGATCTGATGTTTTCGATCTGACCGTCAACGACAGAATAAAATCATTCAAGAGGCAGAATGCCCAAGGAGTAATGGAGCAGGTGAACAAGCCAATATGGATAGACTACGCAACTTATGTGAAATACAGAGGAAAGATAATTATGAGAGGGGCGTGATATTATGAGAGACGTTTACATCCTGGGAGTAGGAACGACAAAATTTGGGGAACTGTGGGACTCCAGTCTGAGAGAACTTGCGTCTGAAGCTGGGCTAAAGGCGATAATGGATGCTGGAGTTTACGCAGAAGACGTGGATGCCCTATACGGAGCTAACACCAGTGGTGGACAGTTTGTCGATCAAGAGCAGATTGCAGCATTGATAGCAGATTATTCAGGGATAACAGAACTGAACATACCCTCTATAAGAATAGAAGCAGGATCAGCCAGCGGTGGAGCTGCACTGATGCAGGCATATCTCGCAGTCAAATCAGGCCAGTACAATACAGTGGTGGTAGGAGGAGTAGAAAAGATGACTGATGTCCCCTCGGAGGTTGCAACTGAAATTATTGGTGGTTCGCTAGACGCTGAGTGGGAGACATTCTTTGGGGCAACAGAATGTTCAATTGCAGCGATGATTGCCAGGAGACACGAATACGAGGGATTTGCAAAGAGAGAGAATTATGCAGTATTCCCAGTAATTTCACACAAGCACGCTTCGATGAATGACACTTCTCACTTCAAGAATACGATAGATATAGAGGATGTGATAAATGCATCGCCAGTAGCAGAGCCGCTGACTGTCTTTGACAATGCCCCCATAAGTGATGGAGCATCTGCCCTCGTAATTTCTTCAGATTCAAAGAAAATCAGTGAAGCCTCCAATCCCATAAGGATCAAGTCGAGTAGTGCAGCGAATGACTTTCTTTCACTCCATGATAGAAAGAGCATAGATACATTCAAGGCTGTGAAAAAGAGCACCAATGATGCACTCAAATTAGCTAAGCTGGAAATAGGTAAAATAGACGCATTCGAAATTCATGATTCGTACAGTATTGCAGCACTCATTCAGATGGAAGAGATACTTGGAAAACAGGCAGTGAAAATGACAGAAGGGAGCGATTTCTACTACAACTCCTCAAATCCACTGAACGTATCCGGAGGCCTCAAGGCGCACGGCAATCCTCTGGGAACAAGTGGGCTATATCAGGCAGTGGAAGCAACCCTTCAACTAAGGGGGAAAGCTGGACAGCGACAGGTGAAAGACCCAAGAAATTACCTCATACACAACATGGGCGGCCTAGGGACTACTTCAGTTTCCACCATAATAGGAGTTGATTAGAGTGAGTGAAGTACCAAGATTCTGGAGAGAGTCCAGGCACAGGTACAGACTTGTTGGAACTAGATGCCTGAACTGTAACACATTATACTTCCCACCAAGAGTCATATGTCCATCCTGCAGAAGGGAATCCGTAGGTAAGATGAAAGAGGAAGAGATGTCAGGGGAGGGAGAGATCTATTCGTTCACTGTAGTTCATGACGGACTAGAACAGTTCAAGATGCAGGTACCTTACATAATGGCTCTGATAAAGATGAAAGAGGGACCATTCGTAACGGGTCAGATAGTCGACTGTTCCGCCGAAGAGGTAAGAATAGGGAACAAGGTTACTGCTACACTAAGGAAAGTAAGATCTGAAGGCAAAGAGGGAATAATCCAATACGGATACAAATTCATCATCAGTCCATAGACAGACCTGGACTAAGGTGGATGGGATAACCGACCGACCCCAAAGTCACATAGACCGCTTTCGCCGTGAACCAAGTCTTGCAGACCGGATGACCTTAGGATTTGACTGTCACTATCTGTACGTAGAAATATAGCGTCTTTCCTGCCAGGTAGGAGTTCCCATTTACATAGTAGTAACTGCCAGTTACCGCACTCACGTACGAGCTAGAAGTGAGCATGGTGCCGTTGACAATACTAGTGTAGTAGTCAATTGTCGTATTGTTCCCACTACCCGTTATATTCTTGACAACGATGCTGAATCCATAAGTTGAATTGTATGGGAAGTATTGGCCCCCTACGACCGGTTCGTTCTCGATCTGAGTATACCACCCGTTAAAACTCATGACATATACACTCCATCCATATTCCGGATTCTTAAGCGTTTCTCCCTGATTTGGAAAGACCCCAAATTCGGCCCTGAATGCCGTGTAGTTCATCACCTGATAAGCTGGAACACTTCCATTGATGCTGTGTTTTGTTATCTTGCTGGTATTCTCCAGTCCATAACCTAGCGATGGAGAGACCGTAATCACTCCTGACTGACCCTTTGCCATCCCGACCAGGCCATTATCAAACCCCTTGATCATGGATCCAGAGCCCACTGTATCGTTGAGAACAGTAAAGGGAGGATGGTAGGTGAAATCTGGTGCCTTCGGGTAGGAAGAGTTGTTACTTGCTATGCTAGCCATGTTTGTGTCAAAAATCAGGGGAGTGCCATCTATGACAATGTACCCGTAATACCAGAGCGAGACGTTGTCTCCCTGCTTTATGACATTTAACCGAGGCTGAACGTAGTGGTATGCTCCGTATGACGCGACCGGAACTATAATCACCAGCGCGATCAATAGTATTATCAGGGTCCTGAACTGCATTTACTCTGCAACAATATCACAAATAAAAAACTACTCTTTTTCCCCGAATGTTCGGTACATCACAACGCAAAGCATTTCTTACCAAGAATGCTTCAGCGTGGTGGATAGGAAAGTCGCTTACGGTAGCCTTGTTTTCGTTGCCCTTGTGTGGGGAGCAACTTTTCCTATTATCAAGGTCTCACTAAACTACATAGACCCCATTTCGTTCCTGTTCTACAGGTTCCTGATAGCTTCGGTCGTTCTTTTACCATTTGTGTTCAGGAAGATAAACAGACGAGATGCGATTTACGGATCATTAGTTGGCATTCCATTATTTCTAGGTTATGTGACTCAGACAATCGGTCTTGACTACACATCCCCCTCAATGTCAGGCCTGATTACTGGGATATACATCATTCTTACTCCCATTCTTTCCATATTTATCTTGAGGAATGGTGTGGACATGGTCAAGATCTATCTAACTATCGCTGCATTCATCGGAATGGCACTAATGACCGTGTCGTCAACGTCTGGACAGGTCGTTGGGAACCTACTGACGATGGG
>JAKATW010000045.1 GCA_021827945.1 Thermoplasmata archaeon | reverse complement strand
CACGGAGTCACGAAGGAGAAGTATTGGGAGGACTATGACATGTACATGAAGGCAAAGAAGTGGCTGGACAAGGGGATCAAACTCGAGAACCCGATGATCAGCCTAGCCGCAGAAAAAATAAACTGCCCAACACACTGCGGTCTTTGCGTCAAACACAAGAGCCATACGGGTCTCGGAAACGTCGTTCTAACAAACAGATGCGACTTATCCTGCTGGTACTGTTTCTTTTACGCGAAGGAAAATGACCCTATTTACGAGCCGACTCACGACCAGATCAGAATGATGCTTAGAAGGATGAGGAACGAAAAGCCTGTTGGCGCCAATGCGGTTCAGCTTACGGGAGGAGAACCGACCATGAGGGATGATCTTCCAGAAATCATCAAGATCGCAAGAGAGGAAGGATACGAGCACGTACAGCTAAACACTAATAGCATAAGGGCTTCAAGAGACCTCGAGTTTGTACAGAAGTGCCGAGATGCTGGATCAAACGTCATTTACACGAGTTTCGACGGGGTAACACCAAGGTCAAACCCAAAGAACTTCTGGGAAATACCAGAAGCGCTCAATACGTACAGGAAGGCCAATGTAGGAGTCGTACTTGTCCCTACAGTAATTGGCGGAGTGAACGACGGAGAGCTCGGAGACATAATAAAGTTTGGTCTATCGAACCTAGACGTGGTCAGGAGTGTCAACTTCCAACCAGTATCTCTGGTGGGAAGAATGCCGGACAAGCTCAGGGAGAGACAGAGAGTCACAATTCCTGGCTGCATCAAGAAGATAGAGGCTCAGACAGATGGAGCTATCGGGAGGGAAGACTTCTTCACTGTCCCAAGCACAACTGCAGTCACAAATTTCGTAGAGGCTCTGAAGGGTAAGCCAACTTACAGGCTGAGCATCCACTTTGCTTGCGGTATGGGTACATACATTTTTAAGAAGCCAGACGGGTCGATTATTCCTGTCACGAAATTCATAGATGTAGAGGGACTATTCGAATACCTTAACGAGCTATCCGCTGACATCAATGAGTCGAGGGTGAAGTCGCTCAAGAAAGCTTCAGCGCTCACGACGCTCCTGAGGAAGCTCAACACATTCGTGGACGAGACGAAGGCGCCTGAAGGCTTCAAGATGAGAGAGATGATCTTCGGAGCATTCACGGGCGGAGACTACCATGGACTAAAGGCATTCCACTACAACTCAATGTTCGTAGGATTCATGCACTTCATGGATCCTTACACATACGATGTTGACAGGGTAGAGAGATGCGATATCCACTACGCAATGCCTGACGGGAAAGTGGTACCATTCTGCGCATTCAATGTTATTCCGGAGCTATACAGAGATGCAACCCAGCGGAGATTCTCAATGGAGCCAAAAGCCTACGAAGAGAAGACAGGGAGGACACTGAAGGAAGAAAAATTCATCAGGAAGTACTCCGATGAGGAAAAGGCTCGGGTAATAGCATACTACGAGAAATCGATCGGTAGAAAGCTAGCCTAAACTAGGGAAAAGTCACTCTTTTCCCTACTATTTTATATTTCTTTTCGCTCATTCGTTTGATAGATTCTACTAAAATTTGATGTTCCAATGGATGCGTTCTCTCTAATAGAGATTCTGGAGTATCATCATCTCTGACTTCCAGGCACCTCTGCATTATTATGGGCCCTCCATCTATGTCGTTCGTAACAAGATGAACTGTTGGTCCCGAGACCTTCATTCCACTCGCCAAAACAGCTTCACCTACTCTTGTTCCATACATACCCTTGCCTCCGAACAGGGGAAGAAGAGATGGATGGACATTGATTACGGGTTTTGAATGAAGAAGCACATCAGGAATTATCCAGAGGAAACCGGCAAGCACTACCATGTCAACCTCGTCAAAAATCGGTTTCAGTTCCCCGACCATATTCTTCTTGGCAATAATCTTGGTTGGGATACCACTCTCCTCTGCCCTCTTCAGAGCGTAAGCATCGGGGTTGCTGGATATCACATACGATATCCTGACCTGTGAAATGTAACCGTCTTTTATGGCATCGATAATAGACTGGAGATTAGTTCCGTTTCCGGAAACTAGAACTGCCAATTTCATCTGTCATAACAATTTCATCGAATATATATCTGCTTTTATCCTTGAGTCCTAACGCCATCTGAAGTTCATAGAATGTTATGACGGGCTTTGAGAAAGTCCCGTAGTCTTCGACAGTTACTCTTGGGCATGCAGTGTTGACATATACGTCTGCAGGGAAGTTCATCAACTCTTCATCGCGAACGAGATCGAGTGTTATGATGAATGGGTTCTTTCCAGCATTTTGTAAGAGATTTACTGCAACCCTTGCGAGTGAATATCGTGTCTGGCCGATCTTAGTTGACACTATTATTCCAAATTTCTTTGCCCGAGATGCTAAGTCTATGGCACCATATCTTTGACTAAGAAATTTCCTCTTTTCTTTTTCCATGTCTTGGTATTCGCCTGTCTTTGGATTAAAAGCCAGTACTTTCTTGTCTGGGAGAGCTAATGCAATCCCTAACGGATGGAAGATACCCTCTCCGATGAACAGCACGTTCTCCTCGGTTCCTCTCGCTGTTGAAATGTTGCAACCGAGTACCTGACCCGGATAGAAGACCCTGGAGTCACCCTTTTTGAGAGACACTGTGATTCCTTTGGATTCAAGAAGCTTCTTTATCCTTGGAAGTTGATTAGAATAAGTCACGTTTGAGGTCAGTACAAGGGATTTGAATGGAATGGCATTCACATCCAGATCAAATTCAAGATCTTCCTGAATCTCTTCAAAAATAACCTGTTGAAATAAGCCAAGGTTAGGAATCCGGCTGTGTCCGAACTGAATGAGTAGATCCCATTTGCCATTTTGAGGTACGTCACATGCCCCCCAGAACGGGTCGCCTATGAAAATGAGTTCCTTGTCATTGAATTCCTTGGTAATTTCTACTATTCCTCTCTTCATTCCCTCAGGGAGCTGCACCGCTATAGACCTGGCAGTCTTGTAGCGTACATCCTCCTTGAGTCTCCTCAAAACTGCAGGGAAGTCCATTCGTAAAAAGCTATATCAAACTTGTTAATAATGATTGAGCCGTGGTAGCGAAGCGGCCTAACGCGCCAGACTTGAGATCTGGTTCTCTCACGAGATCGGGAGTTCAAATCTCCCCCACGGCGCCAAGATCATTCAAAACTAACTATGACTGATCTGCTACCCTTAGAGTTGTAACACTTTTCCTCATTTTTCATTCATTTTCACCTTGAATTTCCTGGTGTAACCCTCCCTGAATGACAAATCATTTAGGAACTTCCTCCTGAACTCCCTTGGAGGAAGATAATCGAATAAGGTCTATTCTCATTGTAATCTTTGAATGCATTCTCTATTGCGGCTGACGCTTCTCCGTAATCTGAGAATTCGAATGGCCAGGCATAATCCGTTATTAGGGATGAGTGGAATGATTATATGTTCCATTGTCTACAGGGGTGATCTTCTGGATGTATTCCAGGGAGATTCCCAGCAGGTTCATTGAACTCCTGAACTGCTGTGATATATACTGAGGACCGTTGTTGACCCTCAGTACTAGTCCATCAGGAGCATCAACACCAAACGCGCTCTAGCATCTTCCTTCCGTACATAGCATCACCTCCGTGGTCGTCCGCTGTGTAGAGTATCAGGGCAGTTATTCCGTAGATAGAGACTATCGCATGAAGCCTCTCCACCATCCCTCCTCTTCCACCTGGCACCGATATAATCGCCCCTGATGGTTTTCTTGGATCCATTTCCCCTTCCTCCCTTATACCGGACGAGTCGATGGCTAGGTTGAGCTTCCTGATCCTCCTCAACAACCTTGAATAGGAGATGCATGGAATGTTCAGGATCCCCGAAGCCATCCTCCCTGTAACATCGATCGTCCTGAAGAGTGCGTTGAACATTGCCCTTATCTTAGCCAGGAACACTACGAATATATCCAACACCTTGAAGTGCCTTCCCCTCTTGGCTCTGTTCATCCGTTCCTGAAGAACATTCCGATCCCTGAATAACTCAGGATATAGAAGGTCGTAAACAAGATCAACCAATGACCTGTCGTACCTGCCCACACCTTCTGTTGCTTCCTAGACAATATCTTTCAATCCCTCTCTGACATGGTGCATGGGTTAATTCCGTGCTCACAAATTCAACGACCAACCCAATCAAATCTTTAAATTCCAATGTTTGACCATTAAGAAATACAGTTGGTTTCATGAAAAAAGATTATTATCGAGCCACAATTCGATTGATATGAATCCAGACAGAGGAAATCCAATCAAGAGAAAGGAGATTCCTCCGATCCCGGATAAAGTGAGAGAAGCAATTTATCAAGCTATCAAAGCTGACATTGCAGCTGGAAAACGGAGTGGGACAGTTGTGATTGAAAATCCAGAGTGCGTCACGTATCCTTGCACTTGTGGTAATGGGAAGTATTGCTGTGCGTGCATTCCAACAGAAAACGGGGCCTGCATCCACTTCTGCCAAACAAACTGCTTCAACTTCAATTATGATGTTTGCGGAGATGATCCACTCTATTATAATTGCAATAGTACTACCAATTGTGTTGCTTGTTGCGAAAGTATGAATTATCATTGCGACTACGATGGATGATAAGATGTGCCAAACTGACCAAATCTTACCACATTCAAAATTGGCTGTTCGAGTGATACATAGAGAACGGGAGGGTAAGCGTGTCTGGGTGAATTGATGGTGAGAAAATTACTAGTTTCGATTGTTTCCGTTGCGGTTATAGTGGTTATCGTAGCATCAGTATCCTTCATCGTACTCTCAGAGGAGCCCCATGTGGCATTCATTTCGGAGCGAGTCGCAGAGGGATTGTCTGGTCAGAACTACAGTCAGTCAATTCTGTCAACCTATGACGGCAGTGGCCTCACCCTAGGAAGTTCAAAAGTGTGGCAGATCTATTACCTTAACGAATCGACTGGTTCTGGTTTTAACTATAACTTCCAAGTCCAGATTCTCAAGTTCAACAACACAACGTTGGCTGTGACAGCCTATCTGATGCTTGCTGGACTTTTCACTGGGGGGAACATCGGCAATACGGGAAACGGTACCCATAATGGATTCCACTACACTTACGCGACTGAACCGCAGGAAATCAATGAAAGTTACGGAACAGCGTATTACTGGGGAGCCTGGGGATATTCAGGGGACCTTGTTTTCAAGGTCACTGGACAATCCCCCTTGCCACCCAAGGGAAATATGTCTGAAGTCGCTATAGATCAAATCAACGCCATGACAGCCCTTCACATCTAAGGAAATGGGATTGTGTATCTACAGCTGCAGTTATACCCTAGCAAGATTTAGATGCAGAACTTAGGCTCGTGGACTGAGAAGAAAAAGCCTTCTTTCTTTGTAAGAGTTGCGATTCTCTTGGCAATAATCCTGATTGCAACAAATATCGGGAGTAGCGGATCTTATTCTATAATTGGAAGTTCCCATAATGCTACATCTTCATTGAGTAATCCCACTCTCTGGCCGAGTTTGGTATACCCAGAAGATTGCTCGACTGCACCTTACTTTGCTAACTTTTCTTTGACTCCTTACTCTTATTCATCTTTTCCCAGTGCGGGTAACCCAATTGGCGGAAGCAAGCTGTTCTATTATACATCGGAACCCGCACCAATGGGGATTGTTGATTATGGTTTAAGCACTCCCATCTCGTCCGGAACCTTTAGCACTTACTCCTACTCAACTCCCGAATTCTTGGGAAATGTCATGATAAATTCTCTCTTGACTCAAGGAAATAAATCTGTGGGAAATTCCATGGAATTCCAATTGAACACAATACTTGTTTTCAACAATTTGGGGAAGCAGTATGATTACTGGATACAGGATATTGCAATCTTACAAACTACCTCGAATGAGGTCTCGTTCCTGAACAACATTTGGAATTCATCCTGGCCCGGCAGTAACATTTATGTTTCAACCCTCTCTGGAAACGGCACGATTTTTGGTTCAAATAATGCGGTTTCCTACTACACAGCCAACTCTCAGTTACCAGGTTCAGGAGTAGAGTTGAATTTCCCAACTACATTTTCCCTTGAGATCGCCTCTTTTGAGACTCACTCTGGCCAGCCTGAAGTATCATTTAGGTACTGCGATGGCAACGGATGGCAGACTTTTGATACGGTAATTTTCAAATTTGCACGCACTACCTCTGACAGGGGATTCGTAGTCGATGGCAATGGACAAACTCCAGCTAGACAAGACTACGACGCTGAACTAGTCCTAGGAGGGCCAGGAAGTGGCCATTCAACAACTGACGTTTCTTCGAACGTCAGCCTCCAACTGGATTTTTGGAATGGACACAATCTTCAAGCGATTCGGAACGCGTTCGATTTTGGATCTGATACCTTGGAAACGATATCGAACATTTCGGTTTCTGCAGAACACTTTGCAAGTAACGGCTCACTGTTCGTGGAGCTATCTAATGGAGAGGGCCAACTTGCAGAAATTTACGACCAAGAGAATACTTCATCTCTCACCATATCAGGTCTACTAACTCAAGGGAAAGTCACGATCGGGGAAGAAACCTACAGTTTTGTTAACGGAAGGATCACTCTCTCCCTTTGGCCAGGGAGCTACCACGTCAGAGTCAGTACGAGCTTCTTGGATATTCTTACGCAGTGGAACACCACAGTGATTCTCAAACCAGGAGGGGCCCTAAGTATTTCTCCTCCAGCATTTTCTACAGTCTATATGCCGGTGATAGTCTTATTGGTGGTAACGATTGTAATATCGATAGTAATTTCAGTGGCAGTTACAAAGAGATTAAAGAAGTAAATTCACTTATCTCCAAAGATTTCTAGTCTCCTCCTTTCCGAAACCTTTATAGAAAATTGCCCCAACAAAAGCTGATTTTACAGACAGGAACAGGTTTACATTTCTGGGTCAAATGCTAAACCTGCAAAATGGCATGACTTTCCTAAACTGATGCAAAACTTTGAACAATTCTGTAGGCCGAAACCATTACTCAAGTTAATTTTGCTGTGCTGAGGGGAGAACGTGAGTCAGAACCAAGTTTACGGAAGATACAAGCCTAAAAAACCATTTAAAATCTCTATAAGTTCTACGATTGGAACGCGAAGTTTTTGGAATAGTAGAGGTATTTAGGCGGTACAGAGTTAAACTTTTGTTGCAAATCTCCCACATGGTGTGAAAATGGTTGAAAATTGGCCATAGTACTGCGAATACGGGCACTCTTATGGTCATTATTAAGTTAAGAGTTGAACTATTTTCAGAGAGTTTGTTAAAGGCTACTGCTTTGTTGAATTAGGCGTGTATTTAATCAGCAGGCATATGTCATTTTTCTCATTTCGTCGTACCGGACCGCTTTCATGGCCATCTCCTGTGCTGTGGTTTTGTCTTTACTGCCTCTATTACTTCACCCATAACCCCCTCGATTCGAGGGAGATATATCGTACTAACCACCTTCCAACGTGTCAGTTCTCCCTCTTCCGTCTCCTCCCTCCTCTTTTTGAATATAACCTGACTTGCCTGTGATAGTCTTAAGCCGAGATGTGATCTCAACTAAAAGTGCTTGAATGGAATTTCAGAATTTTGCTCTTTACCAGGAACAGAGATAGGAACAGATTTCAACCTAATAAATTCAAGATGTTTAGGAATGGAAAATATTCAATGGAAGTTGATCTAAGATTTTCACTTTTGGACGAGGGGCTAGATTATGTCTCTGATATAAGTGAAATCGACGAGTTATACATCTTTGCCCGTGGAGAATCTGTATCTCTGAATAGCCCTAAGGAGATGTTGAATCGTATAGACGAAGGATTTCACTCAATGAGCGAGGAAAAGTACTGGTTTGCTCACGAAATATTCGAGGACTTTTGGAAACAACTCTCAGGAGACAAGAGCAAGTTCTTTCATGGAGTCGTCCTGCTATGCGTTTCAATGGTACATTATCAGATGAACCACAATTCTAATTCTATTAGAATTTTTGGAGATGCAAAGATGGAACTAAGGGAGTTTCTAGAGGAAGCGAGAAATTGGGAATACGCCTACCCGTTGGACGAATCCATTATCAATCTGCTGCGAACGCGTTCTATATTTATGACTAAAACCTAATCTCCCTTTTTGTCAAGTACAAGTCTAAATTCTCCGTTTTCCCTCCCCATAATGTGAATCAATATTGCAAAGGTCGAGATAATGAGGAAAATTACGCTGAATATCAGTAGCGTCTTCTCGAGTCCGATCACCGTCGCTGAATAACCAAGAAAAGGTTCAGCAAACGCTGTCATAAGAGAACTTACAAGGAAGACCACAGAAAGAACCGTAGCTCTGACCTCTGAAGGTACCAGTATGTTGACCTCTTCGCTAAGGATGTTTGAATAGAAACCGAATATCACGGAATTCAGGATCAGGAAGATTAATGAAAAGAAATTCTCTATAAGACCCGGGATATAAATGGTGAAGAAAGTCAGAGAAGTAAAGAATAGCATCGCAAAGAATCTGTTCTTCGCTATGAAGGCAAATCTCTGCGTATTGAGCGACGCCAACCCTCTAAGAAGAACATCGGCGAAAAAAATCACTCCGATGATTCCTGTGCTTATGCCCATTTCCTTATAGTAGGGTTGTTTAAAGATGAGCATCATGTTGAAGTTTAGGAGAAGTGCGACTCTGAGTAGTATGATACTTAGAATCCTTCTATCTCTGACATAGTACCCGAGCTTTAGAGCCAGCTTTCTTTGCGGGTTATCTCTCTTCCTTTCTTTGAGTTTGAGAGTGTATACCGATGAGAAGAGAACTACTAGTGCAGTAATCAACACGACAATCCTCAAACTGATGTACTCTCCAATATACCCTCCTAATAAAGATGCTATTGCAACAGACAGTGCCGAAAGAAAATTGACTGCCCCTATTATCTGGAGATACTTCAGGTTGTGAGACTCAGAGTATTCATAGGTGACACTCTCTAGCGCACTTGAGTTTATGGCAACACCGACTCCCCAGACAGTATAACTGATGGCGATACCAATGAACGATTGAAAAAGACCAAAAAAGATTATTCCAATCCCAGTGAGTAGAGAAGAAATGAATAGAGCGGTTTTCCTTCCAATCCTGTCAGTGATTCTTCCCATCGGAATACTTGTGAGTACAATAGAGAGATAGAACACGACGTCCAGAACAGTTACATAAAATATGCTATATCCTAGGTTAAGGAGATATAATACCCAAATCGGATTCAAGAGAAGGAAGGAATAGAAAAAAGTATAGATGTAGATATTTTTGAGACCACTCTTCAAGCTTTAACTCCTGGAGAGCGTATCACGACCATGCTATTACCTTTTTTATCTCTTGTTTTTCCTTCTCGGTGAACACCTTGAGATCCTCAGGCTTGTATGTTCCGGTGATAAGCCGTCCCATTTGCAGGGAGGCTCCATGAGATTCTATGAACCTTATTGCTTCTGCATAGTGTTCCTTTGCTCCATCAACGCTACCCACGACAACGATATTTCTATCGACTATATTTTCCAGTACTTCGTAGGTAGAAGAAGGGAGCTGCCCGCTTGTGCCGAACATGATGGCAATTCCATTGTTCCTAATGTTGTCTGTGATCTCTTTCAGAACATCCATGGCTCCCACAGCATCTATAGCTGCATCCATTGGCACATCCTTCACTTTATTTTCAAGACTCTCGTTGGATGTGTCGAGATAGTCTATTTTGTTGTAATCAAGGTAATCCATTACGTTTTCACCAAGGGGATGCCGATTTACCTCCACTACATTCATCCCTATCGACTTGAAAACGGACGAGATCAGGAGGCCCTCTGTGCCAGTTCCGAACACATACATGTTCTTGCACGAAAGCGTTGAATCTTCACAATACCACGGCAATCTCATCCTGAGGAACTGGAATATCTCCTTCATCTTCATTACGTTCTTCAGCGGTTCAGTGAGAACGGCCAGGTCTAGTACAGACCTGCTTCCTACCCTGACCAGGAACCTTGGATAATCGGTAAACTCGTCCCGCATGAAACCATTCTTTCCTCTGATCCCTGCTTCAACGAAATCTCCATCCTCGCAGTAGTCCTGTCTCCCGAGTTGACACATCCGGCAGCTCCCCGGCCGTCTGACCATGGGAACTACTATATCCCCCTCTTTGAAGTCCGAACTCCCATCAGGTTCTTCAACTATTCCAACTGCTTCGTGGCCAAGAATCAAAGAGTTCCCACTCTCCGGTCGTGCAAATTTTAGACGTCCCTCAACTATCTCCTTGTCTGTCCCACAGATTCCGGTTCTATAAGTTCTTACCTTGATTCCGACCTGACTCCCTAGATCAATATCAGATAGCTCAACACCTCCCTTTGGTGGCATAGTAGTTATTGCTCTCATACTCACTCCTCTATTGCTATTACTCTGGCTGGTGCACCATCTCCTCCTTTTACGAGGATCGGCATAACCTGAACTGTGAATGAATGATCAACGAGGCCAGAGAGTGTTACAGAATTGAGATTTTCCACGATTGGAATCGAGTTTCCGAGCAAAATGCGATGAACATCAAAACTCTTGGAATTTTGAATTTCCGCTGATGGAGAGTCTATTCCCACCACTTTTACGCCATAATTTCTGAGGGACCCTGCATCCTTATCCTTGATGTAGCTAAAATTTTCAAATGTTTTGAATTTCCCCCAGGATAAGTTGTACCCGGTATATAGGAAAATGATATCGTAGTGCTCTTCTGGTAGCTTTAATTGCCTGAATGGGTCATAGGACAAGCAGGTTGCGCTTCCCATTAGATCGGAAAGGTCCAACTGGTCTATCGTTTTTCCATTCTCTATGAAGTGTGAAGGAGCGTCAACGTGAGTTCCTGTGTGGGTCCCAATTTTGAGTTCCTTTAAATTGTAACCGTTGTCCTTGATGCTTTTGAATTGCCGTATCTCTGGGATAGGGTCCCCCTTGAAGTATGGCATTCCTTCTTCCAGTGGGACTGATAGATCGAAGATTTTCAATTGCTTCATCCCTTCTTGAACGTGCCCTTTACTACCCAAGGTGGCTCTTCAGGATTGAAAGGTTCCATCTTGTTCGTTCTGTAATCAGTCAAGATCCTGTCGTCAATATCTATCCCTAGACCTGGTTTACCACTAAGTGAGAAATATCCGTCCTCGAGTCTGTAGCCTGATTTGACTAGCCCCTTCTTCCATTTCGGCCAGAACTTTTCAAAGCTCTCCTGAATCAGGAAATTAGGAATGTTATAATCTAGGTGCAGAGTTGCTGCTGTTTGAATGGGGCCAAATGCGTTGTGGTAGGCCACCTCTACCCCAAATGAGTCTGCTAGAACGGCAGACTCTTTAGCCTGAATTATTCCACCTACATTTGTTACATCTGGCTGTATCACATCAACCAAATCCGACGTAAAGTAAGGAAGAAAGAGGTTTTTGTTCAGTACTCTCTCACCGAGGGCAATTCGCACATCGGTTCTCTCACGGAGTCTTTTGAGTCCAACAAATTGGTCCGGATGAACTGGCTCCTCGACAAAGAATGGTTCCAGGTCCTCTAATCCCTCTGCCATCCTTATTGCAGAATTTGCAGAAAACCTTCCATGACATTCTATTAGAAGATCCAGTTTTGTGTGCTCCTTCAAGGTTTCTACAATCTTTCTTGCATTGCTGACTTCTCCTTCTTCAATGTGGTCATAGTATGGCCCAAAGGGGTCGAATTTTACTGCTGTGAATCCCATCCCTTCTACCTCTCTGGCCCTTTTGAGAAAGCTCTGCGGCGTAATGCTGTTATCGTACCATCCATTCGCATATGCCCTTACGCTATCCCTCACCTTACCTCCAAGCAGATTGTAAATGGGAGCACCGAATTCCTTTCCTACTATATCCCATGACGCTATCTCAAATGCACTCAACGCAGCAGTGGATTCCATGGAAACTGGAAGGTAGAATGAGTGCTTGTAGAATTCAGTGTAGTTTTTCCTTATTTCTTCTACCTCTCTGTTCTGGAAAACTCTTCCGACCTCTCTCATCTCCTCAAAAACAGGTCTCGTCATGAGGGTGGTTGGTGCCTCACCATAACCTATTTCTCCATCGCTCGTGACCATTCTCAAAACCAATATTGTAGAACTCCAGGGACTTGACTTCTCACCCTCTTCACCTAATTCTAATATGTCAATATCTCTAATTCGTGTCATACTTATATTCAATGAAATATGACTAAAAACATTTCTAAAGCCTGATTTCTAAGTCTTATGAACGGAATTCTTGATAAGACTGCCATTCAGACTTTCTTATGTTCACTCGACTCGTAGATCGAGAGGGCTATTGGAGCCAGATCTATGGTACGGTCTGAGACCTTTATGATAGGAACATTCCTGTAGTATTTTCCCAGCTCATGATCGACCGATTCTTTTAGTTCGGAGACCAATTTAGGGTCGTTCTTCATCAATCCACCCCCGAGAAAAACGGCTTCCGGATCGAACTCGTCAATAAAGTTAGATATAGCTACAGAGAGGTAGTAGACAGTTTCATCAACCAGTAGAGTACAGAACGGATCACCAAGCTCCTTACCGCTGAATATGTCTTCTGCAGACAATCTGTCCAGTGGGATTGAAGACAAGAAGGTGGAGTTCCTGATCTCCTTAGAGTTCTCTGCAGCTCTTCTTACTAGTGCACGGCCCGATGCCAGAGCCTCTATGCACCCTCTCCTGCCACAACCGCAGACAGGACCGTTTGTAAGGATAACTGCGTGTCCAAGCTCCCCAGCATATCCATTTCCTCCCCTGTAAATTTCGTCATTCACGAATATCCCACCTCCTATTCCTGTACCCACGACTAGGTAGACGAAGTTCCGATACTTCTTCCCCCTATCAAAGAGCTTGACGGATATGGCCTGGGCAGTTGCATCGTTTTCTACATAGACCTCCTTATTGAATGCTTCTCTTAGCCTCTGTTTAAGATCGACGACCCCCCACCCCATCAGATTGGGAGCAAAGAGCGAAACCCCCTTCTTGGATATGGGAGCAGGGAATATTACCCCGATATCATCATAACTGTCGAACTGTTTCCCTATAGAGTGAATTTGCCCGATAAGGTCAGAGACCCCCTTCAATTTTCTGGTCTTTGCCTCTACTCTCTTCTTTATCTTCCCTTCTCTAGAAGCAAGAACCGCAGTTATCTTGGTTCCACCGACATCAAAGCCCAGATAGTTACCATTAGGCACGACAGATTAGGTTATTGTGAAATTTATTCTTTCTCGTTTCTTCTAAACGATGAACGACTCTCCTGGTTTTAGAATTGGTACTTTGAACCCTTCTCCGAGTGCTTCGCGAAGTTCAATTGGATTTGAGTTGATACCAGGGAAGGTCCCATAATGCATGGGAATGACTACCTCCGAGCCTATCATCCTTGCTGCAATGGCCGCTTCTTTAGGTCCCATCGTATAGAAACCACCTGTGGGCAAGAGCGATATCCTTGGTTTGTACATCTGCCCGATCAGCTTCATGTCTCCAAAGAGCCCAGTATCTCCTGCGTGATATATAGTGACCCCATCCCCTGTAATGACTGCCCCTGCGCAGTTCCCGCTGTGAACCGCTGGTACCAGAGCGACTTTTATCTTTCCGAAATCGACTTCATTTCCGATATTCATTCCAATAAGGTTTTCTTCTGGAATATTCTCCTTAACACCTGGAAGCACGTTTTCGAACATCGAGATCAGTTTTGCTCCTTTGCTCCTAGTGATTTCGAATGCATCGCCCAGATGGTCGTCGTGATTGTGTGTAACAATCACAAAGTCAACCTTCTTCAGGTCATCTGGTTTTATTGGCGATTTCGGGTTGTTCCTAAGAAACGGATCTACCAGAACTATCGTATCCAGAAAGTCTATCTGCCATGCCGCGTGGCCATACCATGTTAGCTTTACCATTCCTTTTCCACTCCTTAATCCGATTATCAACATTAGATAAAAAATTTTGTTAGTGATTTCCTGTATTGGAAATCAAAATAATGCATTGTTATCTTTCGGCAGAAAGCAAGCTTTCCATAAACCGCGCTCTGATTCCTTCAGAATCTCCACCTGTGATATTCAGGGTGATCTTCACAAGGTAGGTCTCCCTTCCAATCTCCTCTACGCTAGTCCTGAAATCTGTTATTTCCCTGATCTTTGAGACTGTGGACTCGATTTCCTTTTTTAGTACTCCATAATCGACGCTCTTCAATATCTCTGTTCTGACTTGTATCTTGTTTCTGACCGGGTTTACTGTAGTTGCACCCTGAATAACTATACTGTTGGGTAGTTTTAGTACCGTTCCATCATCTTCTACAATGGTCGTGAAGTTCATGGATATGTCATCAACTCTACCTGTAATCTTCCACCTGAACTCGTCACGAGATAGATACTTTGGAGGATATGAGGGAAGCATGTAGGAAAACTGCCACGAGTTGAACTCAATGTAGTCGCCTGGAACAAATGGCCTGGACCATATCAATAATATACCGCTGAAAAAATTTGAAAGGATTTGTTGTGCAGCAAGTCCTATTATGGCTCCTGCAAATGCGCTGCCAAGAATTATCGAGCTTAGGTCGACACCTAGCAATGCAAGGATGGCGAGCAATATTATAAAATAACCTATGATTGATACAAGGAATATTAATGGTCTTACATACTTCTTCTGGATTCTCCTTTCTAGTGCGGACTGGAGAGTCTTAAGAATGAATCTTAGTACTATATAGAGAATGATTCCGAAAAGAACAGCTTGAATGTCGCCTGTATAGGGCCTATATAAAATTGGTATTATCGAGAGTACTTTCGTGAGGACGAAAACTAAGGCTATCAGTACCAAACCCGCTAAAACTATCCAGTATATCTGACTAATCAATCCCTTTTTTTCCATGCACTGATCAACAACTTACCTAATTATTTAATAAAAAATTTTGCCAGGACGACTCGGTAATCTCTAATCCGACTAATCAGGTTAAATATGCTAATTCAATGCATGGGGGAATGGCCACATACACCGTTACGTACAAGAAGAGTAACTTTTCCAAGAAAGAGTTGCAAGATATCGTAATTTCCGTGATCACTCTTTCTGTTGCATTGTTTCTTGTCATATACCGCTCTTCATTCAGAGTAAATGGGGTGCCTATAAGACTTGGACTACTTCCAGCACTGGGAATTGGATTCCTTATGACAATTACTGCATTCTTGATTCACGAGATGAGTCATAAGTTCACCGCTATTCATTATGGTGCGTGGTCTGAATTCAGAATGTGGCCAATGGGACTGGTACTTACAATAATAACGGGCCTCATTGGATTCCTCTTTGCACTTCCCGGAGCAGTATATTTTGCCAGTTATAGAAATCCAATAAGGGAAGGTAAGATTGCCGTCGCTGGTCCGATTGCAAATCTAGTGATGGGTGTAGCCCTTCTCCCGATTCTGCTGTTCGTATCTCTTCCATTTGGTTTCTACGCAGCCGTATTCTTCCTAGTGTATATCAACCTCTGGCTCGGACTCTTTAACCTAGTCCCTATTCCACCTCTTGATGGAAGCAAGGTGTTCGCTTGGAACAAGAAGTACTGGGTAACCATTTTCGGAATCGCTGCAGTTCTGGTAGGATACTTTTTCATCTCTTTCGGGATATTATAGACCAAGCAAGCCAAAAGTAGGGCACATCAAAGTTGGTGCCCTCGAAGTACCCGCGTTGTTCACCTCTTCCATTAAGTCCTCTGGTGTTTTTCCTAAGGGGCCTCGGGTTCTGAGTTCTTTTTCTTGAGGTACCACCTGTAGATGAAGTATATGATGAAGGCACCAGTGAATATAGCCAGCAGAATAATACCAATCTTTTCAATTATCGGGACCAAGGTGTCCCACGATTTTCCGAGGACATATCCTCCAGCTTCAAGAGCTGTAGACCAGATGAGAGAACCAGTGAATGTAAATATTGAGAATTTGATCACATTCATCTTAGAGACCCCCGCTGGAATGCTCATATATGATCTGAATCCTGGTACAAATCTTCCAAAGAACACCGTCCACTCTCCTCTAGCGTCAAACCACTTCTCGGTTCTAACGAGGTGTTCTTCTTTCATGCCAAAATACTTCCCAATGAACAGAATTAGCGGTCTTCCACCATATACCGCTATGTAGTAAAGTATTAGGTTTCCAATGAAACCACCGACTGAACCTGCTAAGGCATAAATCACGAACAATCCTATATTGCCCGTTGACAGAAATCCCGCAAATACCATTATAACTTCTGATGGAAAAGGTAGACCTACTCCCTCGAGGACCATCAGTAGGAATACACCGATAGGACCGAGAGTACTCATTAGTTCTAGTGATTCTTGTATGAGATATGCGATTATACCCGATAATGAGAAACTCACTCTTGTTCAATCTGTTATCCAAACTAGTTATTAAATTTAGGTAAACAATTCAGTTTTAGTTGTACTTATAAATACACGCACCTGTCAGGTTCTCCCCTAATTTTATAGTCGACCTTACTATTGCTATAGAAGGGCTTTAATTAATCCGGAGCAATAATGAAAGGTGATATCAGCGAGAGGTTGGAAAGACTAAACAGAAAGTATGCACACTACGGCGAGATTCATGATTATGATAGGGAGGGAAGTTCAGAGGAAGTAAACTCTCCTTGGACCACGGCAAAACTGATTGCCCTGGAGAGAGACGGGTACAAGTGTAGGATATGTGGCAAAGCACCAGTGATTTCAGAGAGCAAAAAAGGAGTTGACAGGTTGCGAATTGAAGTGGAAGTTCATCATATAATACCTAGAATTGCTGGTGGATCAGATTCTACCAGAAACCTCATAACACTCTGCAAGGATTGTCACATCAAGACTTTCAAGAATAATTATACAGGTATTCCCTCCGTGGCTATACGACTGGATGAAAGAGTGGAGGTGCTGACCAACAGCAAATCCCTTCTAAGATACGGGAGCAACTGCCAGAATCACCCTTTAACTTCATTTCATTACAGAAACGGTGATGTATTATTAAGCGAACCGCTTGAGTGCCAAATCTGTGATTTCCCTAGCTTACGGAGGATCTATGACATAATCTTTGACAACGATCTGGATATTGAGGAAATTGTAATTAAAGATAAAAAAAGAAAATTTTGTGTGGGAATAATAGAAAGGTGATATTCCCTTCAGAATCTGCTTCTAAAATTTCTGTTGTTGTTGTTAAAGCTTCTCCTGGGTCTTCTATCAACCTCGTCTGTTTGATATTCTTTCTCACTCATGTCCAGAGACTCATTAACAGATTCAACAGCGGTTTCTGATTTCTTTATTGCTCCGTATTTTCCGACATTGAGTCTCATGTGTCCTCTGACAAAGCTTACATACCCATTCTCGACGATAACACTGTCGCCGTTCTCTACCTGGTTTACTTGTTCATTCCAGAGTGACATTGTCACTTTTCCAGTCTCGTCACCTAGGACTGCTTCAGTTACTTTCTTCTGTTCTCCATACCTTGTCTGTATGTCTTTTGCTTCGCCAACATTCAAAACCTTTGCCAAAACAGTCACTCTCTTGGATCCCTGGTTGAGATCCTTCAATTTCGTAAATTCGTCCATATTCTACCAATCCTTTGTCTAGAGCTATTTGCTCAGCATCTTCAGGCTAATGTGCTTATTAACCTTTTCTACGATTATGCTCTGTTGAATGAATGATAGAGACTGCTGTTTTTTGTAGTGTTCAAAGGTGTGTACGAATCCTATGTGCTTCCTAAGCGTTTTTCTCCGTATTGCATGAGTTCATCGTATGTCCAGAACCGCTGATAACCTTCCGCCAACAGACCCTCCTCAGACCTGGAGAGAGTGTTCTCTCCAAACTTGTGTTTTACCGCTGAAAATATCCCCTCTGTTCCTGGCCACCTCATTCCGTAGCTGTTAAGAGATGGCCACCTGTCATAACCCATCTCCTTGTAATCCCTCACCTCCCTCCTACGGTACTTGCTTTCCCTGTGCCATTCAGTTGCGTTTTTCCGTATCTTTATGACAGGTTTAGCGCCTAATTTATGGAGCCTCTCGAAAAGCACAGACTGATCGAAAGCACCATCCCCTAGAACTTCCTTATTCTCATTTCATTTCTGATATGGACGAGATGTGCTGCATTGCTATGGATGCTTCGGTATACCCCTTCCCCTCTGTCCTCACATCAACGCGCAGGAGCTTCTTGTGCTTCACATCCGCTGTTATGACCACCACCAGATGCTTCCTCCTCCTTGGTTCACTATCACCTTACTTGAATATCCTGTACTCCCCCGCATTCCTCGTCTTGAGATCTGTGCCATCCGTACCTATTTCAGCTTCACTGAATGAGGACGGAGAGAGGTCTGGCATGTCGGAATGGATCCTGTGCCATATAATGGTGTAATCTGGGTATCCTGGAATGAGACCAAGCTGTGCCATCTTCCTCACTATCCCTTCAAGACCTCTATAATCCACCAGCTGTTTCCAGACAATCAGCCACCTCATCAGAGATTTAGGGAGTTTGAACTGCTCTCCCTTCTTGGAACTGTTCAGCCTCTTCAACTCCCTGAATCACTCATCCCTGAACTCCCTGCCCCACCTAGGCATGGATACTGTATGTATATATATGCGTACAGTTGTATATTTATATCCCAGAAAAGGTTGAAGAATGGTGAGGGCCACCCTAATACTGTTTGGGGTTGAGCGAAACAGGAAGTGAGTGAGTGCGGCTTCCTATTCCAGATTCTACAGGAAGCTCTACGGATACAACAACTCCTCCTTCTACGGTAAATACCACTCAAGGGTTCCTGGATGGAATAAGGCACATAAAGTATGCAAACGGTGTGATAGTTGTGGAGAGCGAGAAGAGCAATAGGGTGATAAGATTCCTTAGGTCGAACAGGGCTAATGTGCACTCCTGGTCTATTGAACTGTCAGAAAGGGAGGCAGAGGCACTGACGGATCACAAAAGTGAGGACTAAATCAATCTGTCATCCATTCAACACAACATTCGATTATAGATTATAAACATATTCAGATTCATTCTGTCTCTCTATAAATTAATGAATCAAAATCAAGTTTTATCAGTGTTTACGAATTTGATTAACCCCGAAAGTATATAACAGTATGATATTCTTCTAATTTACCTAAACGTATAAATCTTAAAAACGTACTTTTCTGGTTTTGCATATCTAAATATGCAACTTTAACGATTTTTATTTCTTTTTTTCTTATTTAATTGGTATTTTCTTTAACGTAAAAAAATCAAACTTTATATACAGGTACTTCCTGAGAGAAATCGGTGAAACTGAGTGTCGATAGGGATTCATCTTGTTGGGGACCTTAAAGGTGTTGAACCCGAGAAGATCTCAAATACAGAGTCAATGCAGGACATAATGGAATCCGCAGTAAAGTACGGTAGACTTACCAAAATAAGGTCCTACTATCACCAGTTCTCCCCCAGTGGGGTGAGTGGAATAATACTACTTGCAGAGTCTCACCTTAGCTTTCATACATGGCCAGAGTATGGACTTGTTGCGCTGGACATTTTCACGTGTGGTCCGACTGAAAATGCAGAATCCGCCCTTGAATATATCCTGGGAAAACTTACTCCCTCCAGCATTGAATACAAGAGAATAGAGAGAGGATTAGATTTTCCAAGGGGAAACATAAAAGATAAGGCGATTGAAGTTACTGCATAAATCAATTAGGCGATTAGAATAGATATTCTAGGAGCGAAGTGAGCTGTAGACCCTTTTCCCACTTCATTGAGTATGCACCACCTTTTGTGATTTCTAGTTTCGGGATATTCTTTGCAAATATCCTGTATCTTCCTTCGTATTCAGAATCAAATGTGAAAATCCGCCACGGATCTCCATTCACATTCTTGAGTCTGTAAGCGTACAGTGGCATTACCCCAGTCTTAGTTATCATTTCTACATACTCCTCGGCCTGCTCCTGTGACCGATGAGATGAGGAGGAGAAATTGAGTATTTTTTCTTTGGAGCTCTTGATCTCTATAGGAATGCTTAGATCGTGTCGAATGATTATGATGTCGAATCCATGGCTGCCTGCGGCTCTGACGACAAGAAAAGGCCTAGACTTGATTCTGTTCTTCACGTCTTCTCTTATCCATCCTATTTTCCCAAGCTTTTCGTCGTTACCAGCTAGTATGAGTTTTAGTTCCCTCTCATATACAGTTCCATTTACCGCGGTATCCACCCCTCATTTTGTACCCTTGCCGTAAAGATAGCCTAGAAAGCTCTCTAGTTGTATTATTTCTCTCGCACCCTCGGATATCCTGAAATCAATATCTCCAAGTACAAAAAGTATGTCTGCCTTGAGATCGTCTTTAACAGGTAAATCATACACAACTCGGTGGAACTGCTCTACTACGTCCTGGCCAGATATCCCTTGCTTGATCACCGCATCCTCAAGCATTGATTTTGCCTTAGAGATATCACCCTTCAGCGCAAGTGATAACACCTGGACAGCCCAGTCCTTGTGTACCAATCCAGCCGCCTCATAAATTGAATTGACCGTTATATTTGACGAATAGGTTGCAGCGACCTGGAGCGTATTGATCGCCTTTCTCATATCCCCGTAAGAAAGCTCTGCTATGACATCTAGAGATTTCTTCTCGTACTCTCTCCCTTCCTTCCTCAGTATTTCAGCAAGTGCCGATACAACTGACTCCGTTGGAATTGCCTTGAATCTGAATATTGCGGTTCTTGACTGAATCGGTTCAATGATCTTGGAAGAGTAGTTACAGGAAATGATGAACCGGGTAGTTCTGGTAAAATTCTCCATAGTCCTTCTTAGAGCAGCCTGCGCTTCATCTGTCATATAATCTGCTTCGTCCAGAAAGAGAATCTTGAATCCGAGAGGATTTGTTGGAAGAATTCTGGAGTAGTCTTTTACCGTCTCCCTCACCATCTTTATTCCCCTGTCATCGGAAGCGTTGAGTTCCAGGAAATTCTCCTTCCACTCTTCTCCATAGAATTCCCTCGCGAGCACCGTAGCGGCGGTCGTCTTGCCTGTTCCAGGAGGTCCCGAAAATAAAAGGTGTGGAATGTTCTTCTGCTGTATGTAGCTTCTGAGTCTCTCCACGACAACCGTCTGACCGACAACCTCGTTGAGTCTTTTTGGCCGATACTTCTCGATCCAGATTTCGTCCATTTCCTCTGGTAATCATAGTATACAAATAAATAACCTTTCGTGGATTCACCTGAGAAGTGTTTTATATTCTGAATCATTTTCCTGAAAGGTAATATAAATGGTAAGAAAGCCGGGAAGGATGTACAGGAAGATCACCGGACCCGCTTATACGAAGAGGGAGTACATGGGGGGTGTACCAGCATCTAGAATACAGCAGTATGTTGCTGGTGAGGTCAATGGCAATTATGATTTAGAGCTAAGACTGGTGGCCGAAGAGTCCTGCCAGATCAGGCATACCGCTCTTGAAGCTGCGAGAATTAAGTCAAACAGACTATTGATCAGAGATTTTGGGGAAAAGGGTTATTTCATGAGAGTTAGACCATTCCCTCACCACGTTATAAGAGAACATAAGATGGCTACTGGTGCAGGAGCTGACAGAATATCGAGCGGAATGAGTTTGGCTTTTGGAAGACCTGTTGGAACCGCAGCAAGAGTCAGGAGAGGTTCTACAATAATAATCGTGAGGATTCCAAAGTCTGGAGAAAACAAGGCAAAGGAAGCACTTAGAATGGCTTCACACAAGATTCCCACTCCATCGAGAGTAGATGTAATAGACTTGACTAATCCGTCTTAATCTTGATAGTATTCTTGAACTCTTTTTCTATCATCGATAGCTCGGCCTTGGCTATCGCGTCCTTGTTCAACGAGAGGATAAAAATGCCACTCCTGTCAAGGACCTTATCCTTCAGAACAGTCAGGAACCGTATCACGTTCTGAACTGAGGTTGAGGTTGAAAATATATAGTCGATGCAGTCTATGTAGAGCACTCCTTTATCCGCAAGATTGCTTATCACGTATTCCTGCATCTGACTCAGCTGGGTTGGATTAAAGCCAGTGAGTGCTTCATCGTAGGTAATGGGAGCGAACTTCACATTCTTTGACAAAGACAGATTACTCTTCGTGTCTCTGCTCATTACTATGACTGGAAATCCTTGTTCTGCTACTCCAGAAATGATTTCCATCCCCTTCATGTTTCTTTTCTCATATATGAGATATGTCTCTCCGTAAACGAGCTTGATGGCAGTCTCTCCATTCTCTCCCGAATATTCCCTTTCCAGTCGCGTGATGAACTCCTCGCTAACTCCCTGTTTTCTTGCAGCGAGAATTGCAAATTTTAATCCATCCTTGTACCCTTCCTTATATACCTTATTATCGCTCATTTCTTAGGCAATTCTAGATATGATACAACTTCTTGAATGATTCGTGCAGCAAGCATGGACGTGTTCCCATTATCAAAAACTGGCGTAATCTCATTCACATCTAGACCCACCAGGTTCCCTCCCACAGAATCTAGAATATCTACTATTACCATAGGATTAAGGCCGAATGGTTCGGGAGTCCCCACTCCCGGTGCGTATGCTGGATCAAACCCGTCGAAGTCTATGGACAGATATACCGGAGAATTACAGAACTCTTTTAGAAATGACTTCAATTTTCTATTGTCTGAATTTACTTCAAAACTGGTAAAATATTTCTGTGGTCCTTCCTTTATCTCTTCTGCTGAGATTGACCTTATCCCTATTGAGACAACATTTTCCTTTCCTACAATTTCACTGACCCTTCTTGCCACACAGGCATGTGAAAATTTGTTTCCTAAATATGTGTCCCTGTAGTCGGTATGGGCATCGATGAATATGACCTTACTCTTGATTCGTTTGATTGCTCCATATGTGATGCTATGCTCTCCTCCCAGCATGATTGGAAACTTGTTATCTGAAACGATTCTGTCCACAATTGAGAAAACTTCTTCCAGCATGCCCTCAGGTTCGTGGTACTCGTCGATATCTCCTAGATCGAATATTCCGGAGTTTTTTAGATCCACTCCTCTATATACCGAATAGCTCTCCATATTGTAAGATGTCTTTCTGATCTCGTTCGGTGCAAACTTTGCACCTGACCGAAACGAGACGGTTGCATCAAAAGGTACTCCGAATATCACATACTTGGAATCTTCGTAACTGTCTGAAGAATCACAGAACTTTAGGCGAGAAGGCATTTAAATTCGCATCAACTTTCTCTTTCCCATGGACTCCCAGTATTCCACTTCTACTCCACTGACAGCCCTATCCCTGAATTCTTCAGGTATTGGAATGTTGAACTGCTCAAAAGTTTCCATGTCCATGAAGAGACCTTCGTTTTGAGAAATGCTCAGCAACTGAGCGGCTTTTTTTTCTATTATCGGTACCTTGACCTTGTGTTTTGTAGGATATACGACACTCCTCTTTTGGTTGTCGAAAATTCCAATTGCCACAATCCTTGCCTTTGCCTCACCATGCTTTCCTGGCTTGGAAGTAGTAATTTCAACTATCTTGCAGGGTTCCTCGTCTATCAATATATATTTGTTTTCCTTTAATTCCCTGACCTCTTGATCTTGCCAAGTCATCTATTATCTCAGGTTAAAGATAGTGCTTTATATATATCTTGGGGATTTCCCGGTTCCAGTAAGATACCATCTTCATCTTTTCACCAAGTAAACCATGTTTACAGCTGTGGCTCATGATTCCATACCAGGGGGGTACGATTATATTCCTTTGGCTAACATCCTCAGTTACAAAAATCCCGTACTTTGTAAAGAACGAATAGGGAGCACATATCGATTTTGATGTGGAACTTTTTATCCCCTGACCGGAAGGGGAGAAGGTATTATAGGAACTAAGGACACTCCTTTCTTAAGGAAGTTAACCACTCCTTGTCAAGGCAACTAATGGCATTGCACAGAATTTGAGAAAGCTTACTAAAGCAGGTGAAATGGATTCTGCACGTTTGAAAATTGGCAAGAGCAAGAATATACATCCGGAGATTCAGATAAGGAATTGAGCACAGAAAACTATAGAGACAGAATCTCGTGCTACCTTAAACGGGGGTATTCAGTAATCTTCTTCTGAAATCAGAAATTTCAAGGACCACTATTATCCTTTGAAATTTGGTCGTTAACTATCCTTGTTGAAAAGGTGACTCTCACACCTGCTTTCTTTAGTGTGATGGAAATATTGCAATATTTTTCCTGACTGAGAGATACGGCTCTGTCAAGGCTTTCTTTCTTTATGTTTCCATAAGCCACATATTCCAAATTAACGTCAGTAAATATCTTGGGATGCTCTTCAGCCCTCGTACCCTCAGCGCTAACCTCGAGACCTGTCACGGGTTCTCTTTTTTTCTGAAGTATGGAGATTACATCCATCGCAGTACACCCGCACATGGCCTGAAGGAGCATATTGGTAGGAGAACTCCCCTTCTGTAACTCTTTGTTCTCAGAGTGATCAAGTATTACATAGTGTCCCGATTCGTCAGAGGATATGAAAGTCAGTTTATCTACCCATTCCACCTTTGCCCGCACCTACCCTCAATGATAGATGGTATTTATTCTTATATGCAGCCTAGTATACAGAAACAGGAGTTACCGGTTGGCAATTCTTTGGAAGGATGATGTTTCCAGATGGTCAAAGGAGTCTATAACCTTCTGGTTGAATTCTACCGCCTTAGAAAGGCTTGGAACGTGATCATCTCTTTCAAATAAGATTAGTTCAGATCCAGAAATAAGTTGGTGGATTCTCTATCCTTGCAAGATTGACAGTGGGAGACCCTTGCTGTCTAGAATTACAAGAACGAGAACATGTCTGGCAAAACGTTAGATTTGCTTAATAACCTCTGGTCGTCGTCCAGACAAACATCATCAAGTCACCTCATTCTCTGGTTGAGTTATTAGAATATAATCTGACCATCAATCTTGAGTCAGATATCACTCCACAGAACTTTAAAAGAAACGGTTAATAGAGAAGTTCTAATTGCGACGCGTGAACTGGCTCCTGATTATCTCCATCTTGATAGCTGCCTGGATACTGGTATTTTATCTGGCTATCACCAAACTCAAGAGCCATGTCGCTCCATATGGACCTGCACTCCTTATCAAAACCCAGGCAGGAGTTAGAACCATTGAGAGAGTCTCAAAATACAAGTTTTGGGACTATTTCATTACATTCTTCTACTACTCAATGCCGATATTGGGTGGAGCTGGTGTCGTCCTACTAGTTTATGAGGCCTTTCTGGTATTATCAATCCCAAGGAGCGCTGCCCCCTCGCTCTCTTACGTACTTGCTCTCCCTGGAATCAATCCGGCGATACCGGTAGTCTGGGGGGTAGTTGGGCTGATTATCGCAGTAGCCTTGCACGAGGCATCTCATGGCATAGCGGCAAGAAGATTTGGCATTTCAGTCAGAAGCACCGGGCTGCTATGGTTGATAATACCTATCGGTGCGTTCGTAGAACCAGATGAAGAGGAGACAAAGAAGGCTGAACCAAAAGTAAGGGCAAAGATCTTTGCTGCGGGTCCTGGAATGAATATCACTCTGACTGTTATTTTCCTCGTTCTATCCATTCTTGTGGCATTCTCCTTTGCCCCCGTTGCAGGTGCACCGGTTCAGTCTTCCCTGTCACCCACATTTCATCCTGGGGACATCGTGCAGACAATTGACGGTATATCCATATCCAACGTGACTACGTTGTCGGACCTCTCGCTTACTCCTGGTACAAATGTAAGTGTAACTCTATTACGAAATGGGCACCAGCTAACCGAGAGCGTCATGTACGGAGTGTACGTCACGACCCTGGTGAATAATTATCCTGCGTACAATGCAGGAGTCACCGTAGGAAGCATTGTTATTGCACTTGGTAACCAAAAAATCACCAACGTCACCGTATTTGAAAATGCAGAGTCGAGCTACAAGGCTGGTCAGACTACTACGCTGGAGACGTACAATGGTACCGGATACAACTTCTACAACATCACGTTTGCGTCCAGATATTCTTACGAGGTGGCTAGTGGAGTCTCCAATCCCGGAATACCTAAGGATTCTCCCTTCATGGGAATAGATATTTCGATCCTAGGCCTTACTATGTTTGACCAGTACGCTTACTTGAACCTACTCAAGAATCCAGCATCTGCGGGCCCGCTGGGATTCTTCGAGTACCTGGGTCTCCCTTTCCACTTCGAGCTTCCACTACCGTCAGTACTCCTCTCTTCCATTTATTCCAATCCCATCACCCTCAATCTCGAATACCTCTTCTATTGGCTCTTCTGGCTCAATTTCGCACTGGGACTGATGAATCTCCTTCCTATAGTCCCGCTAGACGGAGGATATGTTTTCCTGAACATTCCAGTCCTCCAAAAAAATAAGAAGGCAAGAGATGCAATAGTAGCTGGTTTCAGCCTGCTAGTGCTTTTCCTTATACTGTGGGAACTTATAGGACCAAGGATAATTTAGACCAGGCTCATCTGGAACTGGTCACCAGTACCTTTGCTGATTGATAAATCAAAATACGTGACAGGAATCTTGGGCCCCTCAGAGAACATCAGTGCCTCCTTTCGGAAAGATACAAAATTCGGGCAAAGGTCACACTTTGTAGGGGCATTCCTTAAGAAATAGCAACTCCCTTCAGAGTTGTAGAAACAGAATCTTCCGATTGACTCCACTCTTATGCAAACAACTAGCAAATAAAAAACTTTAGTTCGGCCTTGCTGTCACTTGCCTATTTTCCCAATGAATACCTCCGTCTCATACTCTAATGTAACGTGTCCCCCTGTCTCATTCCTGATGAATGCATTCTCGAAATCTCTCTTCAATACTCCGAATCCTGGCTCTTTCTCAGACAGAGCATATGATGAAGATAGGTACCGTCCGAGCAGACCATCCAGATTTAATTTCTGGTAATTTCTGAGCTTGAAATACCTGAAATCAGCGTTATAGAATCCTATAATGATATCCTTTTCAATACCTCTTACTCCGCTTGAATGATAATCCTTGCTGTATCCCTTTACCAGCTTCTCGTACTCAAAATTCATTCCGGAATCTGATTTGACTCGAGTGTTCCATACTAATGCGACATTTCCTCCGCGTTTGAGGATCCTTGTGAACTCTTTACTGGATTCTGTAGGGTCAAACCAATGAAATGCCTGACCAGCTGTGATCAAATCTATGGAGCTTGCTGGCAGTGATGTATTTTCAGCGGTGCCATTAATAATGCTGCAGTTTGTAACCTTCCCTAGCTTTTCGTGAGCTATATTCCTCATTTCTCCATTCGGTTCAACGCAGAACAGTTTACACTCAGATTTGAGAAGGAGCTCGGCAAGTAGTCCAGTTCCAGATCCGATATCTGCAACAATCGAATTGGAGGTGAGATCCGCTTCATTTCGCAACAGATCAATGAGCTTGCTCGGGTATCTAGGACGGTAGTGATCGTAATTTTCCGATCTATTGTTGAAGCGTTCCCAGCTACTCACAAGACAAGAACTCAGTTTAACTCAAAAATCTTAGCCTCATCGTTTGTCTCAATCAACGGAAAATTTGGGCTGGCCACGATGAGCTCTATAGCTCTTTTTGACATTTTCGTAATGCTCCACGATCTTCTCAGTTATCTGAACAGCATTTCCGGTATAGTCAAGTGGAGACATTTTCTTGATCCTTTCTCCAGTCCTTTTCTCAATATTCTCCCTCAGCTCACCTCCCTTCTCTCTCACTTCCATTGATGCCTGTCTGACAATCTCATGAGCATCTTGTCTGCCATATCCATGATCAACCAGTGCCATCAGGTAAGCTTCTCCCAGGACAAGGTCATCGCTCATCACGTTCTTCAGCATAGCTTCTGAATTGACCTTGAGATCTCTGAATACTGCAGTCATCTTGTTCAGTATGTCATCAATCAATATTGAAACATAAGGGATTATGAATCTTTCCGAAGCGCTGTTTGTCAGGTCTCTTTCGTGCCAGAGTACGGCAGATTCGTACATAGGTATCGTGAAACCTCTTATGATCCGAGCAAGCGAAACTATGTTTTCGGATGTGACAGGATTTACTTTCTGGGCCATTGTGCTGGATCCAACCTGTTTTGCCTCATTGAATGGTTCTTGCACCTCCCCTATCTCTGGTCTCTGAAGGTTCCTTACCTCTGTCGCAAATTTCTCGAGCGAAGTTGCAATGTTTGCGATAAGTGAAACATATTCCACGTATCTATCACGGTCTACTATCTGTGTGGGTCCCTCCTCTTCCCCGATATCTAGATTTCCCATCAGTATCGACTGGACCTTCATAGTCTCCTTTCCGAGAGCAGCTCCCGTCCCGACTGCTCCCATGAACTTGCCAACAACGACCCGCTTCCTAGACTCCTCTATTCTCACCAGATGGCGCAACACCTCTGAAAGATAGACCGAAGTCTTGAGACCGAAGGTGATTGGAAGAGCGTGTTGACCGTGTGTTCTACCTATCATGACGGTGTGTTCGTACTTTTTCGAAAGCTTGTAAAGGACTTCTGCAAGGTTCAGCATATCATCAATCAGGAAGGAGTAGAACTTTTTGAATTGAAGTGCATATGCAGTATCTGTTATGTCGTTGGATGTTGCGCCCAAGTGGACAAATTTTCCACTCTCGCCACAAACTGTACTGAGCACCCTGACCATTGCCATTACACTGTGACCTATCTCCCTCTCAACTCTCTTAACTTCATCCGTCTTAACAAACTCCAGGGTTGCGTGCTTCTTAATATCCTCAGCAGCCTTCCTTGTCACTATCCCCGCTTCAGCCTCAGCGAGAGCAAGGGCAGCCTCTACCTCCAGCATGTATCTTAGATCAGATTCCTCTGAGAATATAGCCTTCACTTCTTCCCTGCCGTACCTGTAGTCAAGGGGAGAAACAATCATAGAGAAATATTAGGATTTAGAATAACTACATTTCCTTTGGACTTGCTTTCAACATTTGGATGGTCCTTGCAATAGCCTGTGTCTTCAGGAATTTTAAAGCTATGGATTGCTCTCAAATCACCTGAAGTATAGAGAATATACCCAGTCCCACCACGGCTATCATAAAGGCATAGAGGAATATCGTCCGGGGTTTGCCTATTCTGTGCTCACCCATTATTTTTTTGCTTGACCCTATTCTGATAACCACCATTAGAGGCAACGCGAGTGCTATAGCACTGAGAACCATTATGTCGAGTGCTAGACTTATCAGATCCGTAAAGAGGAGTGTGAGTATCGCAGCAGGGATGATCTCGAGGAGATATATGCCGTAGAATTTCTTCTGTTTACCGAAGCTCTTATTGAACGTCCCTCCCATTCTGAAAACATCGGAGAGAGAATAAGACATGCTCATCGAAATCACAAACATGGCGAGCAGCCCGGCTACACCCAGAGCTACGGCAAAGATTATTGGACCTATCGGACCAATTTCTTGCTGGAGTGCTACCGCAACATACGTCATCGAGTTACCATCAGTGTATCCATCCTGGGCAAGTCTCCAAGAGAATATCACAATTGCAACCATTAGAACTTCAGATGCTATAGCTCCCTGCAAAGTGCCCCAGCTTTCCTTCTTCATACCTGATATTTTGAGGCCGCTATCAACGTCTGCTGCCTGATGGTAGAACAGCATCCATGGCATGATTACGGCTCCGACGTTAGCAGCCAGCAAGAAGTAGAATGAGCTGCTTGGAACGAAGGGTGAAAAATCTGCTATATGGATATTGTGGGGATAGACAAAGAAGTCAAGGACCACAAACAAGAATAGGAGAAATCCCAGTCCAACGAGGAAGATCTCAATTTTTTTGTACTTTCCTGTGACTACGACGAGCGTATGAACGATGATCACAAAGATTACGGTTATCACCACCGGAATTCCTATCAAGGATGCAGCTAGTGCAATCCCCGCGAACTCACCAACGTAGGCTGCAAAGTCTATGATCGCAGTGCCACTCACAGCTGCAATTGTCCAACCGTGGCCAAAGTATTCGGAGATCACCTGGCCCAGGGTCTTGCCGGTCACCGCACCGATTCTCGAAGAAGTATCCTGGACCAAGAAGAGTGGGATTATCAGGACTATAAGAAATATGATTAGATGGGCTTTGAATTCAATACCTGATTGAACTGCAGTTATCACGCTTGGAGCGTCTAAGTCCGCTAGCATGACCACCCAGCCTGGTCCAAGGACAGGCAGTAGTTTCTTGAGCGTGGAATTCATCTTAGGTCACTGCAGATGGTTCAGGCCACTATGACGAAATTGCACTCCACGAACTTTCTGAGTTTTCCTTGTCATTTCATTATCTGTTTTTGGCTTTAGCCTTATTGTTTTCTCCATATCGGCTGGCAGCTTGATCTCGCCATTCTCTCCAATCAAGTACAGGTTGTCTTCACCCTTTTCTATATCAACGGGCTTACCAGGCGTCGATCCGACGTTTAGGAGTTTCTTCAAAAAATAGTACTCTTCCAGTACCGGTCTAACGAAATAGTACTTCCCTCCTTGAACTTCAGATGCACTTATCTCTGCCATCTTCTGGTCTGGTCTGATTGGATTTCCGTGGGGGCAAAACTCAGGAAAATCCATTTTCTTGTACAGATTTGCAAGGAGCCCATCGGCGAAATCGTGTTCGAGGTCCATAACGGAATTATGCACTTCGTCCCATGGGACCTCCAAGTATGAATAAACGAAATATTCGGTAATTCTGTGAGCTCTAACCACTTTCATTGCATTCAAATAACCTTTCCTAGTGAGTATCAAACCACTTTTGCTGACCGTTAACTGCCTTTCCTTTTCTAGTCTGTGGATACCCTCCCACGCAGACGGGAGAGAGATGCCCAGCCGTTCAGCTACTCCCTTCTCATTGACGAATTCATAACTCTCATATAATTCCCAAATAGCCAGGAGATAGTCCTGACTGTTATGTTTCACCTTACTTAATTAGGGTGACCTAATTAAATCTTGCTTAAAAGGCATGATCGGTTTCCATTCCACTAATTCCTGAAATATTCACCTCTCACAAAAATTTGCTAAAGGCAAAGACTATCTTTTAGACACAAAATAATAATATTTCTTAATGGTTCATTGTAAAATGAGACCTCACATTACAGTCAATTTCGCATGTTCGCTTGATGGAAGAATAGCTTCAAAGGGGGGTAGGGCATTCAAATTTTCAAATTACGAAGATCTCGTCAGAGTTCATAAGATGAGGTCAGAGACCGACATGATAATAGTGGGAAAGAACACGATAAACCTGGACGATCCGAAGCTCGTCGTGAATCCAAAATACTATAAATCAAATCACTTGCCGGATGTAGGAATACTGGACACCAATTTGACTGTCAATCCAAAGGCAAAGGTTTTCGGGTATCCTAGAAATGTCGTTGTATTCTGTGGGAGAGATATCAAGGTAAATTCTGATTCAAATGATTTAGAATCCAAGATAATGGTCAGAAATAGCAATGATGGTTACGTCGATTCATATTTCGTTGTCAAGGAATTGGAAAAACTGGGGTATACAACCGTAATGATTGAGGGTGGAAGATCCGTAATCACCTCTTTTGTCTCTGAAGGCAACTGGGATGAAATCTCTATCTTCTACTCGCCAGTCATAATGGGAGATGACGGGATTCCTATGTTTGGTGCACTCTCCGATCCTCTGAAACTTGGCTCGTTAGAGACATCTAAACTAGGGGACGGGGTACTGATAAAGATTAAGAAAGAATTTTAACGATATATGGTTCATAGTCTATGGATGGCAAGAAGAAAATCGAATGGGCAATGAATTGGATGCCCGTATTGAACAGCATCAGAAAGGAATTCATCTCAAACGAACCCCTAAAGGGCATGAAGATATCAATGGCTCTTCACCTTGAAGCTAAAACAGCAGTTCTCGCCCATACACTAGAACAGGGAGGAGCCAAAGTGAGTATTTCTGGATGCAACCCTCTAAGCACTGATGATGAAGTGGCAAAGTCACTGAAGGACGATTATGGAGTGAAAGTGTTTGCGAGGAGAGGACTTACAAGAGAAGAATACTACGAGAACCTTTCGAGAACAATCGAGATAGAGCCTGATATAATAATCGACGATGGAGGGGATTTGACAGCATTGGCACTAAAGGACAAGCACATCTACAAGAATATCAAGGGAGGAAACGAAGAGACAACGACGGGAGTAGTCCGACTAAAAAACATGGAAAGAGCAGGTGCACTTAAGTTTCCTATGTTTGATGTAAACGACGCCCTTATGAAGCATCTGTTCGACAACAGGTATGGCACGGGGCAGAGCACAATAGATGGAGTACTGACTGCAACAAACCTAGTGATAGCAGGCAAGAACGTTGTTGTGGGTGGATATGGATGGTGCGGCAGGGGCATCGCAAACAAGATGAGGGGACTCGGAGCTAATGTCACTGTTACGGAGATAGACCCTTTCAAATCGATAGAAGCACGCATGGATGGATTTATAGTGAAGCCAATGAAAGAGGCTATAGGTTACGCTGACTTCGTTATCACCGCGACTGGAGTAAAAGACATAGTAACACCGGAACTTCTCAGGATTGCGAAAGATGGTATCATACTGGCAAATTCGGGACATTTCAACAACGAGGTCGCGGTAGACGACATAGAGAGGGAGTATGGGAAGGGGAAGGAAGTGAGAAAGAACGTGAAACAATATTCAATTGGTAAGAAGAAGGCCTATGTGTTATCCGATGGAAGACTTGTCAATCTCGCTTCTGGTCAGGGTCATCCTGCAGAGATTATGGATCTTTCATTCTCTATACAAGCCCTCACTGCCCAGCATATAGCAGAGAACCCCCCCAAGGAAGCTAAAGTATATCCAGTTCCATCTGAAATTGATCTCAAGGTAGCCAATACCTACCTCCGCTCCTACGGGATTCGAATTGACAAACTTACGAAAGAACAACTGAGGTATATCGACTCCTGGCAGGAAGGAACCTAACGTCCACATTGTGATTATTGCAAGCAAATCATAAATAATCAATAGTGGATATGGCCGTGTGCCATTCGAAAAATTGGCCGAAATGATACTTCCACGAGAGGTGATTGGCGGCCATGGTGCAGTTGAAAAGATAGGTGAAGTGTTCAAGAAACTCACCATTTCAAAGAAGGGAGTGATAGTCACAGGCAAAACGACGGTCAAACTTGCGGGTGAGCAAGTCAAGGGTCTCCTTGAGTCTTCCGGCATAGAAACAGATGTCATAATCACAGGTCAGGCAACAGAAGAAAATGTGGAAATCGTAAAGGAGAAGACCAGGGAGTTTGATGCAAAGGTTATAATTGGTATCGGAGGAGGCACAAAGATAGATATAGCGAAGAAGAGCGCGTTCGACCTAGGACTGGATTTCATTTCTATCCCCACCTCGGCAAGTCATGATGGTGTGGCCAGTCCCAGGGCTACAATTAGTAAGAACGGTCTTTCATCGTCAGTGGAGGCAAACATGCCCGCTGCAATCATTGCAGACACTGAGATCATAGTTACTGCGCCATTCAGGTTCCTAGCGTCAGGTGCTGCAGACGTTCTTTCTAATTTGCCAGCATTGAGAGATTGGAATCTGGGGCACAGGCTGAAGGGAGAGAGAGTAAGTAGCTCTGCCTACGCTATTTCTGAGTTCGCCGCAAGAGAGATCATCAATAATGCATCACAAATTAAACCGCACGTCGAAGAGAGCGTCTGGCTGGTGATCAAGCAGATCGTATTTTCGGGTATCGCAATGAGCATTGCCGGGAGTTCCAGGCCTGCATCTGGATCTGAGCATATGTTTGCTCACGCTGTCGACACGATCAAGAAGGGCAACGGATTGCACGGAGAGCTCTGTGGTATAGGTTCCATAATTGCAATGTACCTCCACGGCGCAGACTGGGTTATGATAAAGAACACTCTTCAGACCATAGGTGCTCCTACCACCCTGGATCAGGTGTCGCTCACAGAGGAAGACGCAATTCAGGCACTGATGATGGCTCATAAGACAAGACCTGACAGATATACCATACTGGGAGAGAGCGGACTCAGTGAAAGTGCGGCAAGGGAAGCGCTTCGCATAACGGGAGTCTCATAAATGGTAATCACTCTGGTTCCAAAGAATCTGACCAAGGAGGGATCGATCTTCCAGTATTTTTCCCCTGCACAGGAATGCAATGTGTGCAATCTGAAGAATGTATGCCACAACCTTACGCCGGGTTCTTACTACAAAATCACTAAATTCCGGCAGAAGGAACACAAGTGTTTCATCCACGAAGGAGACAAAGTCTACACTGTTGAAGCGGAAGAAGTGGCTAGAAGCATCATGATACCGAGGAAAATTGCAAAAGAAGGGGCAAGGGTGACCTACAGGCGACCGGAATGCGACGACTACGATTGTAATCTTGCGGATATCTGCATACTGAGCTATATGAAGGATAAATCGAAGTTCAAGGTGAATAATGTCCTCAAAAACAAGTGTCCTAGAGACTTCGATCTGATAGAAGCTAAGATAGAATGAGTATTCTCATTGGAATCATAGGAAAGCCAAACGTGGGAAAGAGCACATTCTTCTCAGCTCTCACAGAGAATCCAGTAGAGATAGCAGACTATCCATTCACCACGATCGAATCAAACAAGGGGGTCACTTACATAAGAGCGAAATGCCCGGAGACCGAGCTTGGGAAAAAATGCAAGCCAAATTTCGGGAAGTGTGTCAATGGAACAAGACTTGTACCGGTCGAACTGATAGACGTCGCAGGGTTGGTACCTGGAGCCCACGAGGGAAAAGGACTAGGAAATAAATTCCTTGACGATCTCAGACGAGCAGATGGATTCATACAGGTCGTTGATTCCACCGGATCGCTGGATCAGAATGGCAACAATATAGGAAGGGGCAAATTTGACCCCTTGGAGGATGCTGAATTTGTCCACAACGAGATCGTACTGTGGCTGGCCAATATCATATCAGATGGGCTTGTGAGGAACCTTAGAAAGTTGGAAAGTGAAGGGGGAAAGCTAGACTCCATAATCTATGAGAAAATCTCAGGACTCGGAATAGATCCCAAAGATGTTTCTTCTGCGGTCAAGAATGCTGGCATTCCAAGCAATCTCAAGAACTGGGATGACCAGGTGACTATCAGACTGGCAGAAGAAATCATAAGGACTTCTAAGCCTAGAATAATCGTAGCTTCTAAAGCGGATAAGATAGATCAGTCTGAAGCCTCGAAACTTCGTGAAAGGAACGCTCATGTGGCCTCGGGTGATTTTGAGCTTGTACTAAGGAAGGCAGCAAAAGCCAGTCTGATCGATTATTTTCCAGGCGATACAACATTCAAAATCATCGACGAGACCAAACTGAACAATGCCCAGAAGAACGCTCTCAATAGAGTTAGAGAATTCATGGACTGCAACGGGGGGACAAGGACACAAGAGGCAATAGAGGACCTTGTCTACAAGGTACTCGGGATGATCGTCGTATATCCCGTGGAAGATGAGAATCACTGGACGGACAAGAACGGGAATATACTGCCAGATGCAATTCTCCTGAGACGTGGTTCAACGGCAATAGACCTTGCGTACAAAGTACACTCTGACCTGGGAGATAGATTCATCAGGGCGATCAACGGTAGAACAAAGAGAGCACTCGGCAGGGACTACGTATTAGAGGACGGCGACGTCATAAAGATCATTGCCTCGCGCTGACTTCCTCAAATATATCTAAGAGGTCATCCCTAGAGAGTTCCTCAGGTCTCATCTCGCTGAACCTGCTCGGGTTTACAACATTCCTCAGTTTCTTTCTCCTTTGCGAGAATATCAGTTTCAAAAAATCGTCAAACCCCTTGGGGATCTCCACGTCCCTCTTCTCCAGTTTCAATACTGTGCTGTAAACTTTTGGGGCCGGTGTGAACTTGGATGGCGGAATGTCGAATTTCCTAACAACATTGAACTTCATCTGCATCATTATTGATAGACGCGAATAGTCTTTTGACCGCGGAACGGCAGTAATACGCTCTGCTACCTCTTTCTGAATTGTGACGACACCCTCAATAAAATTGCTGTTCCAGAGCTTCTCAAGTAGGGGTGAAGAGATAGAATAGGGCATGTTAGACACAAAGACCTGGAACTCAGGCCAGTCAAACTCAAGGGCATCGGCGTTGATCACCTTTGCTTCTGGAAAAGAAACCTTCAACCGCTCAGCGAAACTGGTCTCTCTTTCTATGAGTGTCAGCGTCCTGAAATTCTTTATAAATCTTGTCAGTTGGCCAAGACCTGCGCCAACCTCCAAGACATCTCTATCGTTGAATTCTACAGAAGATGCGATTCTCTCCGCGACCTTTGGGTCGTTTAGGAAGTTTATACCTGCTTTCTTGTTTCCACGCATTGCTTATCCGGAAACGAACAACCTGTGCCTTTCTTCCTTGTTCTTTAGTTCCCTGATGATGCGCTCTGTGATCATCTTTTCTGGATCCCTAAGTCCCTTAACTCTCGACTTCAAATCTTGAAAATTTTTGAATGGTCCCTTCTTGCGTTCATCTAGAATCTCCCACATTAGGTTTCTTCCAACGCCGTAGAGGAGATCGAGCTGGTGAAGTCTGGCTGTAACCGGCTGCGCAACATTAAAGAAATTCACGAACCTTGGCTCATTATTCTCCACAATTTGCCTCAGTACGAATTCCATCTCATTCTGTGCACCTGGGGTGAGTTCCTCGAATGAGATCCTTCTCCTTACGCTTCCTATCTTGTCCCTCTTTTCTATATCCTTTCCTATGTATACCCTATCCCCGATCATCATTACGACGCCCTGCTTTGGTATAAGTTCGAAAAGCTTCAATTCCTCTTCTCCAATTGCGAGAGATAGCGGCACCCTCTTGAATGCCTTTTCCTCCATCCTTCCCTGTGGTAGAATGTCAAGGACATACGCAAACTCTTCCAGAGAAATCACCTGCTCTTGTGAAGATTTTCGATAATCTTGTTACCTAGGTCCTGGTCCAGATTCTGAATATGTGGGTAAAGAACTGTTCTGAGTTCGTCCAGGTTCGCTGGCATTATGTCTATGACCTTTACTGCAAGCATATCTTCCAGCCCTAGAGAAACGAGTTCACTTTGAAGCTTTGCAGCCCTTTCTGCAGATACCTTCGAGAACTTTCCCACATGCTTGAGTGCGGCCCCCTGAACGTCGTTCAGCTCCCTTTCCTTTGAAGCATTGTTGAGAAGTTCCTTTGCCTTAGCCAGCGGGATATAGTTGATCTTCATTCCCCTTTTTCACGCCCTCTTAAGATGGATAGGATAAGCCACTACAGTCTTCGGTTTCCCCTGATCACTTATCTTGACCAGATATGCATCTCCCCTTTGTCCTTCTACTACTCCTGTCATACCTTGGAATCTCTTGAAAGGCATACCATTGTGAAAAGATGGTTCAATATCTATAGCGACAATGTCTCCTACCCCAAACGTCTTAACTATACGATTAACTGTAATGGGTCCCTTCTCATGTAACTTCTTCTTCATCTTGTATCTAGTCTTAGATCTGGGACCGTGAGACATTTTTCCCATTTTACCATCTCCTATTTGACTTCGAGCACATTAAGATAATCTATTTTAACGTTTACGTCCAACTCATCCTTGAGATTTGGAACGGTGCGGCCATTGTCACCGGTGATGAATTCTTTTATATATGTACCCGCTTCTGCTTTTATAAGCAGGATCAGCTGTTTACCGCTGGTACTTTTGACATCTATCGACCTGATCGTTCTGTCCCTGACTTTATCCTTACGGATGTTCAGTACTCGCAAGGGAGTCTTCTGACTTATCTTGAAATCTGTATGATTCTTTAACACCTCTTCGATATCACCGATGTCTTTGCCTTCGATCGTTATACCTACCTCGTAGACCTTGTCTAACCTAAGGTTTTTCATATGATCTATCTCAACGGAATCAGCGGGTGATAATTCTAAAACTTCTACTCCATCACCTGATTTCCTTTGTACTTCTTCAGAAACTTTCGTGATATCTACGCTTCGCTTCTTAGGATTCTTGACTTCGACATAAAATGGTCTGCCGGTTCCGAGCATTAGGGCATCTACATCCTCCCTGCCGGACGCAAAAAAGTTATAGTCTCTGCCATCAAGTGCATCGCAGATTGGTTGCCCTATATATTCTGAAATGGACCTTTCCATCTCCTTCCCCTTCCCTGGCTTTATCCATGGAGATTGTGGAATACCCCTTCTCTTCTTGACATACCTCCCCCTGAGAAAGAGTGGTTTTATCCACAGGGAATAGTCCATGTTTTCCTGATTGACGATGAACGTAAGTTCAGGTTTAGCAAATTCTGCTCTGTAGTGCAGTTCTCTCTCAATCTTAGAGCCTAGTGCCACCTGAAATTCCTCCTTGTAGCTCTTAACGTTTCTGCCTGACTTTTCGATTATTTCCTTTTCCCGTAGAAGGTTTTCCCTGGGTGTTCTTAAGCCTATCAAGAACGTGGAGAAATCGTAATGTCTGGCCTCCTCTGAGAACATTTCAAAATAGTCATCTATTCGCTCCAGAACGTTTCCGCAGAGGTCACAGACTCCTTTGTCCCCTATCGATGAACTGTCACTATAGGAAAGCCTTTCCTTGCATCTGGTGCAAAGGAACATCTACTTTACTTCTACTGTTTTTACAACGTTCCCGGGAATTCTGACAAATACCTTTGATCCGCACTCACATTCGAACTGTGTAGTATCGCCCTCGTCCTTGAGCTCCCTTCCACATCTTATGCACTTAAACATTTTCCAGGTCCACCTTTTTGAACTCGGTGTTTAGCTCAGGAGAATAGGCATCTCCAACGTACTCCAGACCGCACTTCCTGCACTCCCATATGCCCGGGTGTTTTCTCTTTACCGAAACATGATGACACCTTGGGCAGATGTAGGTGGTTTTTCTGAGATTTTCCATCTCTAGCCACCTCTTCTTGACAGTAGAGCCATATCTGGCACCGAATCTGCCAGAGCTTCCTACCTTCCTTGTCCTCTTAGTCATGGATTCACCTCCCCAGTACTCTCTTCCTAATATCCTTTCCCACTTTTATTGATGTATCGACGGCGGAAAAAAGATCTTCCCTGGTGATACTTCCTCCCAGTCCCTTCTGCATCGCTACTACGGCCCCATTTTCGTTGGTCGCTACGGACAATCTTGCAGATTCAACCTCTTCTTCCTCGAGGTTGGGGTCCGCCACCATCGTAGAACCTATCTTTGCGAAGGTTACCGTGATGGGTACATGGTTGATTGGAAGAGGGAAATCCTCCGATCCGATCTTTGATGCGGGAACCTTTGCCTCTAGGAGTGCTGCCACTGCCGCTAGCGAGCAGGCATCTATCAGGTTACCATCGTAGTCGAGTATGTGCATATCGATGAAGACGACCCACACCTTCTCCCCTTCCTTTATGACCAGCTTTTCTAGGTCGATCATCTTAGACTCCCGGATCCCTCTGTCCACAACTCTTGCCAGTTCAATAGCATCCTCACTCGGAGGACCTGATTCAAACGTTGGCGATGCCATCGGGAGAAGTTCTGCATTCGTGGTTAGAATACCACTGTTCGGTGTATCCGGAAACGGTTCTCCCTGTTCTATCTTGATTCCAACGAGTACTCTTGTGTTTCCCAGTCTGACTTCGGCAGAGCCCTCTGCTCTCGGAACGAAGTTTGTATTGACTATCGCTTCTCTCGTCTCGTCAAACTTCCTTCCATCTATCCTGCTGCCTTCAGCGCAGATCTTAGCTAGATACTCTCTCTTCAGCCCGTAGACTATTTCATCGGCGCTCTTACTCACCGTGCTCACCTTCCTTCTCTTGTTCCTGACTCTTGTACTTGGCCAGGAGTGCCTCCTTCTGAAGATCCGAAATGTACATTGTAGCCTTCTTTGAAAGCTCCACCGCCTCTTCGAGTTCCTCTCTCGTCATGTTTCCATCCATTTGCAGAAGGACTATCTCTTGTGTTCTCGGTATTATTGCCATCGGCAAGTCCGCCTGGCCAAAATTGTCCTCTTCCTTGTTAAGGTCTAGGACTACCTTGCCATCTACCTTGCCCGCAGCGCACCCAACCACCATGTCCCTCATCGGGATACCTGCATCAACCAGTGCTACCGAGGCCGCAGTTAGTCCAGCAACTCTCGTACCTGCATCGGCCTGCAGAACTTCTATGTAAACATCAATGCTCGTTCTGGGGAATTGTTCCGTGAAAACAGCACACTCAAGGGCTTCTCCTATGACCTTGCTTATCTCAACCGCCCTTCTGTCTGGTCCCGGTCTCTTTCTATCATCTACCGAGAATGCTGCCATATTGTACCTTGCGTTTATGATTGCCCTCGAGGGATTTTGTGTGTGCTTGGGGAATGCTTCCCTCGGCCCGTATACAGCAACCAGAACCTTGTTTCCGCCCCACTCGATGTATGCTGAGCCGTCTGCCCTATTCAAAACCCCTACCTCAATCTTGATCGGCCTCAGTTCGTTGAATTTCCTTCCGTCTATCCTCAAACCTTCTTCATTTATCAGTTTTATATCGCTTTGAGTTCCCAACTCTATCACCTACTCTCTTCTAGAATCTTCTTCACTCTATCTGTCAATCCGGATGTGTGTGCTTCCTTCTCAATGTATTTCAGAATATTCCTTACAACCATGACCTTGTCGGCCGTTCCATCGAGCCACACGACTCCGTTCTGTCCCAGCTGGATCTTCACTCCGGTTATCTCCTTGATGGTATTTACCATGGAGCCTCCCTTCCCGATTATCCTGGATACCTTGGTTGGCTGGACCATGACTATGTGACCACCCTCTAGCTTCCTCAGACCTGCGTCCTTAAGAGAGAGCCAAATCTGCCTCGATTCTGTAATCTCATTGACTTTCAGGAACACAGTATCGCCGACTCCAAGTATCTTGTTGAGATCCTGATCGAGATTCTTCCACGGCGTATCGTTTATGTGCAGGAAACCCGGGTAAGGCCCCCTTATATCCATTATCCAGAATGATGGGGCTATGTCTATAACCTTCCCGATTATCCTGTCATTCCTCACGGGGTAGTACTTTCCTGACAGCGGAATGATGTTTGCATAGCTATTGTAGGTCTGTATCACGCCCATCTGGTAAGAATAGTACTTGCCATTGTCGTGATATATCCCGTTTCCCTGTTTCATTCCTTCTAGACTTATCTCTTCTCCTGGTAAAACAATCTTCCTCTCTATATCCAAATACATTCACCTCTACTTTATTAATTTAATATCCACATTGCCTTTTGTTCTCTTGTTCAGGAAATCATACAGTTGATCCTGAACCCCAGCGGGAATCTCGAGTATCGCACTGTAACTCCCGTTGTTCTTCCAGTCTTCCTTTATAATTTGTCCCAGGCGGGTCAGTTCTGCATATATCTTTCCGTACTCTGTTCCTGGGATCTCTATTTCCATTTTCACATGCTCAAATCTTATTGGAAGAATGATTCTTATCGCCTTCAGAACCTCGTTCACCTGCTCCTCTGCGCTCTTGAACGGGTCGATCCTGACTCTTGCTTCCTCCATCGCCTTCTCTATTCTCTGTGGCGGGTGGGGAGTTCCTGATTGAGGATTCATAGATTCTCTTGAGATTATTTCGACTATCTGTCTCCTCTTTTCCTCGAGCATCTTTCTTCTCTGATCGGTTGTAAGCTGCACCTGCCCCTTTTTGATTATCTCTATCACTACCGTGGGGAAATCATCCGTTCCAAATACTTCCTTGACAACCTCCTCGGATGCCCTGTCTCCCTTGCTGCTGTCCTTGAAAATCATGTCTGCTGCCATGTAATCTGATACGTTGACAGTCTTTCCCGATTTTACCAAATCTACAAGTTTTTGGTCTATCAGGACTTCGAACCTGTGACCCTTAGATTCATATCTAGCAATGAGAGCGTCCTCTACTTTTACCATTAAATTTCTCACTTGGTGCCTATTAGCTTGTTGGTTTCCTCCAGAGATAGAATCTTGAACTTCTGACCCTTTGTGATAACACCGACGCTTACCATTCCCAGTCCCTGTCCCTGTTCCAAACCAGCCTTAAGGGCTTTGATGCCGAGTTCTGCAGCATCCTTCAGCTGCATCCCGCCCTTGTACTCCTTTTCAAGTATCTCTACCGCTGCATCCCTTCCGTATCCGATGGCGTCTGCCTTAAATCCTGTTGAAAGACCAGATGGATCGGTCTCAAAAAGGCTTATGCCGGTCTCATCAATGCCAGTGATTAAAAGAGAGGCCCCGAAGGGTCGCACTCCTCCGTACTGAGTGTATTGTTGCAGGAGATCGCAGACTTTCTTAACCAGTGACTCTATTATGATGTCCTGTCCATAAGTCACCTTCTCGGATTGCGCCTGCAACCTTGCATGGTCTATCAATATCCTAGCATCTCCAATAAGGCCAGATGAGGCAGCGCCTATATGACCGTCGATCGTGAATATCTTCTCTATGCTTTTCTCTTCGATTAGACCACTCTTGATTCTCTTGTCTGCCATGAGGATTGCTCCGTCCTCAAACACGATACCAATGGCAGTTGTCCCTCGCTTGACGGCTTCTCTTGCATACTCTACCTGGAACAACCTTCCGTCCGGTGAGAACACTGTGATAGCCCTATCATATGCCATTTGTGCTGATTGCATCATTTCACCTACTTTCTCCGTATATGTCAACGCAGTAATAAATCTTTATGAGATTCATTTAGCGAGAAAAACTAATCTAGATGTGGAATAGATCAAGTGCTTCTTTCTCCTGAAAATGAAGCTCTGCAGGAATAACTATGGTGAAGGGAACCGTTCCTCCTTTCCATTCCATCATGGTCTCAATCCTACCATAAACGATTTTCTCGTCTGGAGTACCCAAACTGCTCAGGATTCCCACTTCCCTCCTCCTATCGAGCAGTCCTTCGTTTTTTTCTGATTCCATCCATAGAAGCTCCTCGAGTGCATCCTTCAATTCCAGAGGAGGCTCAGTATCTAAGAGCAATATCGTGTGTAACCCCCTCTTTGAGTTATCCTTTATCTTGTCGTATGGGGAGAGTGGTCGGAATTTCTCTTTGAACCTGGGGAGAGAGACAGCAGGGCCTACCTTGTAGAGATGAAGCCCCAACCTAGAGATCGGA
>JAKATW010000028.1 GCA_021827945.1 Thermoplasmata archaeon | reverse complement strand
GTTATGGCGTGTCGCCTATCGGTGATCCCAAGGCCAGAAAAAGTCCTACATCCCCGGAAAGGTCAGAGGGGATGATAATGATTCTCCTTGTTAACTCCGGGGAATACTTAAAAATCAGCTCCCCTTATGTTAACTATGATAAAACCCAGAGCATCGAATGTGTTCCTGATCTTTGAGAGGTCCTCGTTCCCGTAGATTTTCAGTCTGACGGTTATTTTCTGCTTCCCTACGCCTATATCCTCCCCGAACAACTCGGTGTGAAGCTCCTCTATGTTCAGTCTCATCTCTGAGAACAACTCAATCGCTTTCTTCATTTCTGAAGGTATATTGTTTACTATGAAACTGAGTACAAACTCCCTTCCCGTTTCCAGTAAGTTCTTTTCTATTATCTGTGACAGCAGTGGCATGTCGACGTTCCCCCCTGAGATGAGAGCTATTGCCTTCTTTCCACCTACCTTGATCTTTCCGGTGATAATTGCTGCGACAGAAGCTGCACCTGCGGGTTCGGAAACTATTTTTCCCCTCTCCAAAAGAGTGAACATCGCAGTGGATATTTCCTCATCGCTCACTGTAACGACCTGGTCTACGTATTTCCTGGCAATCTTCATAGTAAATTCTGACGGTGACTTAATCGCGATTCCGTCCGCTATCGTGGCAACGGACTCCAGTTTCACGAGTTTCCCCCTCTTCAATGAATTCTTCATCGAAGCTGCATTCTCTGCTTCCACTCCGATAACCTTCCCCCTGTACCCCTTCTCCTTGAGGTATGTCGCTATACCACCTATCAATCCCCCTCCTCCGACTGGGACGACGATGTAGTCAAAGTCGTCCATCTCTTGCAGAATTTCGAGACCTACCGTTCCTTGTCCTGCGACCACGTACCTGTTGTCAAATGCGTGTGCAAATATCCTTCCTTCTTCTCTAGAGATGCTTCTAGCCTTTTCGGTCGCTTCATCGAATGTATTCCCATACAGCAGCACCTTTGCCCCATACCTCTGTGTCGCAATCATCTTTACCGGCGGGGCAAATTGTGGCATGACCACGAGAGAGTCAAGTCCAAGAAGAGAAGAGGCGAGAGCGACCCCCTGGGAGTGATTTCCAGCGCTCGCCGCTACGACGTCCCTCTTTGTCCTGCTAAGCAGATTGTATGCTCCCCTTATCTTGAAGGAACCTCCCTTCTGAAGGTTTTCTAGTTTTAGATATACCTCCCCTCCGCTTAGCTCACTGATGGAACTTGACCTCTCCAGCGGAGTGTTCTTTATGACTCCTTTTAAACGCTCGTAAGCTTCTTCGACGTCCTTCCACGATATTGGTTCAGAGTAATCCGGTGATGTTCCCCCTTTCATCTATATTTACTTCCTCAGAGATAGGATGCTTTGGAAGCCCAGGCATTGTCATTATTTCTCCAAGAAGAGGAACTGCAAACCCAACTCCGGTCGAGAGCATTATGTCCTCTATCTTGATTGTGAAGTCCTTTGGCCATCCCAGCTTGGACTGGTCGTCCGTTATAGAGTACTGAGTCTTTGCCATGCAGACGTCCAGGAAATCCAGTTTTTCATCCTTCACTCTCTTCAGAACCCTCATAGCTTTCTTAGAATATTCAATTTTTGATGCCCCATAAACTTTAGAGGCAACTTTATCAATTTTAGTTTTAACCGGTTCATCCCTCTCGTAGGTGAAGTTGATCTTCCTTGGTGTTGAAGAAGACTTGTCTAGCAATTCAACTGCGCTCCTGGCCAGCCCCAATGCACCATCTCCTCCCTTGATGTATCCCTCGTTAAGCTCCATCTTGTATCCTTTCTTCCGAACCTCGTCCATCAAGAGCTGGATCTCTTCGTCCTTGTCATCCTTGAACCTGTTCAGAGATACGATGAGTGGCAGTCCATACCTTTCCACATTTCCAATGTGATAGAACATGTTGTCAATGCCTCTTTGAAGGAATTCTATTCCTCCGGTATCGGAGGGCTTCATTCCTCCGTGGTGCTTCAGTGCCTTGATCGACACCACGAGGACGACCAAGTTGAGGTCATACCCGGCTCTCCTAAGAACAACATCTACGAATTTTTGTGCACCCAAATCGGAACCGAAACCTGCTTCAGTTATTACGTAGTCTGCAAGTTTGAGAGCTATCTTGTCAGCCAGAACGCTGTTGTGTCCGTGGGCGATGTTCCCAAATGGTCCTATGTGAACAAAACCCGGAACCCCTTCTGTAGTCTGTACCAGGTTCGGTTTTATGGCGTTTTTCAGAAGTGCAGCCATCGCACCCTGAGCTTTCAAATCTCCTGCGGTCAGTCTCTTCCCTTCCTTTGTGTAGCCAACTGTGATCTTGGACAGCATGTCCTTGAGCATCTCATAATTCTCTGCGAATCCCATTATCGCCATTATCTCTGATGCAGGTGTTATGAGGAATGTGTCCTCGACGAGGGCTCCTCCCTGGTCTCCTATCCCTACCAGTATCTGTCTCAGGGAACGATCGTTCATGTCGATCGTCCTTTTCCATGAAATTTTCTTCAGATCGAATCCAAGCTCGTTTCCCTGGAAAATGTGGTTGTTTACGATGGCGGATAGAAGATTGTGGGCTGCTGAGATGGCCGGGAAATCTCCGGTGAAATTAAGATTTATTTCGTCAGCAGGGTACAACTGGCACTTGCCTCCACCAGTTCCTCCTCCCTTTATGCCGAAGTTAGGTCCTAGGGAAGGCTCCCTGATGGTGACCATTGCCTTCTTCCCGATCTTTCTTAACCCCTGAGACAGACCGATCGTAGTAGTCGTTTTTCCTTCTCCTGCGGAAGTTGGACTGATAGCGGTGACGAGGATCATCTTCCCATTCTTCCTTCCCGACAACCTTCCCAAGATCGCTGGGTTTACCTTCGCCATATACTTGCCATAAAGTTCCAATTCATCATCAGTTATTTCTAACTCCTTTGCAATCTCACTTATGTATCTCATTAGATCACCCTACGTAATTAGTTCCACATATTTTTGAGTATTTCTTCAGTCTTCTTTCTGGTCTCTTCAGATAGGTCTACCATTTTAGTCCTGTAGTCTTCTATGAATCCAGCATCTTTTATCAACCCAAGATTGATCTTCACGTTCTGCATGGACCCATATACGGCCGAAGAGAGAAATAGAGCCGCACAGTACACATCAGAAACCGCGTTCTTGTTTCCCTTCTCAATCAGGACAGGAAGATATTCTAGCATTGAAGCTGCCAGTTTTCCAGTTGCATATGGCACCTGGGTTGCCTCCTTCAGTCTACTCTGGATCGTTCTGGTCCTTGCTTCCTTCTCTTCAGGTGTACCCTTTGGCATCGAAAGGGACTTTGATAGGTTATCATAAGCCTTGGTGTCCTTGTCAGCCTGGTTGTAGAGCTGCCATACTGCTTCCACTGCTATTCTCTGCATAGACTTCATTTTTTCTGATACTTCCTCATATCCCTTCTTCCCGATAGTGAGTCCTGCGACCATTGCTACAAGCGCAGCTCCCATTGAGCCTACCATCGCACTAGCTGACCCTCCTCCGGGTGCAGGTTTATCGCTCGCAAGTTCGCCGATGTAACCCCTGATGCTATCTCGTGAGAATATTTCCAGGAGTTTCTTTTCCAAGATCTGATTCTCGGAGAATTCCCGGTTCATCAGGTAAAACCTGTATATCTCTTCCAGTGCCTGAAGCGGTATCATCCCAACGAGCTCTGTTCTGCTTACTGGGAGCCCCCTAGATTGAGCCTCCCTCTTCACAAATTCAAAAACCCCTGGCACTGGCGTCTCCTTGTGGTTGATGAGATTCATCGAGACCTGTGTTTCCTTGGTCTCGTTTAGATTGAAACCCAGTGCACGCACGTTCTTGAGCCCGCCTGTCCTTTCCCTTGTTCGTTTCGCGATCTCCTTGGTAGATCTTAAGTCCTCAGTCTTCAAATCGACGTTGAATGCTATAAGGAATTCCCTAGCCCCTATAATCGTGGCGCCCGCCTTCCCTACTCTCTTAGGGCCAAAATCAGGCGCATATTTCTCGTCGGTGACGATAGATTCCTTCAACTGCTCGTACTGAAATTTCTCATTCCTTATGTCTGGGAGCTCTCTTCTGGAAGGGATATTAGCAGCTTCAGAGTACAGGAAGACTGGTATTCCTAGCTCTTTCCCAACTCTCTCTCCGAGGCGCCTTGCAAGTTCCACGCAATACTCCTTGGTCGTACCGAGCATGGGAACAAATGGTACAACGTCCGTTGCTCCGAACCTTGGATGCTCTCCGCTGTGAGAATCCAGATCGATTAACTCACTTGCCCTCTTTATCGATTCGAACATTGCGTTCACCATCGACTCGCCGTCGCCGACAACAGTCACTACTGACCTGTTGTGGTCAGCGTTCATTTCAACGTCTATCACGTCGACGGGATACTTCTTTATCGAGTCAATAATGGACTCGATCTTACTCCTGTCCTTTCCCTCACTGTAGTTAGGTACACATTCTACGTAGTTCATAATTTCCCCTTCTAGGTTAGATCAGTTTCATCTTCTTTCCGACTTCTTCGAACTTGTCTCCAGCGTACTTCAGATCCTCTCTCGAGTGGACGGCAGAAGGCATCAACCTAATCCTTGCAGTTCCTTTTGCAACCGTTGGATAGACTATGGGAGATGCGAATACCCCCTCCTCATAGAGTGCCTTACTGAGATCAATCGTCTCCTTCTCTCCACCTATCATAACTGGGGTTATGGGAGTCTTGCTCTTCCCTGTGTTGTACCCCAGATTATTGAGTTTTTCCTTGAGGAAGTCGGAATTGTTCCAGAGTTTCTTGAGGAGCGAGTCGTCTCTGTCCATTATCTCTATGCTTTTCATTATGGCAGCCACTTCACCTGGGTTGAGCGCTGAACTGAACAGGAATGGTCTCGCCTTTTGCTTCAGGTAGTCGATGAGGTCCTTCTTTCCTGCTACAAATCCTCCCATCACACCGACAGCCTTGGAGAATGTGCCCATCTCCACGTCAACTTTTCCGCCTATCTTGAAGTGATCCACAATCCCTCTCCCGTGATCACCCAGCACACCTTCTCCGTGAGCATCATCCACGTATACCATTGAATCGTATTTCTCCCCTAATTCAGCCTCTTCTTTAAGAGGGGCTATGTCTCCGTCCATACTGAACACTCCATCGGTCACGATCAGTGCCTTCTTTCCGTTTTGCCTCTCCGATTTTAGTTTTTCCTCCAGATCAGGGGCCGAAACGTGAGAAAAAACTACTCTCTTCGCGGAACTGAGTCTTACCCCGTCTATTATGCTGGCGTGATTGAGTTCTTCACTGAAAACTGTGTCGTCTTTCCCCACCAGTGCTGGAATGGTTCCAAGATTCGCAAGCAAACCCCCTTGGTAGACCAGTGAAGACTCCATGTGCTTGAATTGTGCAATCTTTTCCTCAAGCTTTATGTGAAGTTCCATCGTGCCAGCAATGCTTCTTACGGCACCTGCTCCGACACCGTAAGCATCGATGGCATCGTGCATTGCCTTCTTTACTTCTGCATTGTTTGCTAGACCAAGGTAATTGTTAGAACACAAGTTGAGCAATTTTCTTCCATCGATCTTTACCCACGCTCCCTGTGATGTCTGCAAAGTTCTTATGGGAACGTAGCGGCCGGACTCTTTTAAAGCATTAATCTCCTCCAGTACCCAGTCCATTTTGCCCATGGCTCTTGATGTGTTTAGCAATCATATAGTTTGCTTCGCGTCATTTCCCAGTTCGGTAGTGATTAGAAATCAATCTACTTTAATTGAGCACTTAATGAGAGGGAATTTACAAGAAATACTTAGATGTGATACTTCCGAAATATTTTTTATTTCTGCGTAACTCTTTGAACGAATGACATTCGAAAAAATCTTGGTGACAGGTGCGGGCGGCCAGATTGGCAGTGAACTCGTGCCATTTCTTTCTGAAATATTCGGTAAAGACAGGGTGTTTCCCTCAGATGTAAGATCTAACACTACAGATCCGAGATTCATCAATCTTGATGTGACTGACAAAACTTCTGTTGAACTGGCCATAGACAAGTACAAGATAGATTCCATTTTCCATCTCGCGGCCATTCTCTCTGCAAAAGGGGAAAAGAATCCGGAACTTGCGTACAAAGTGAACGTTTCCGGTCTCTACAATATTTTAGAAGCTTCGGTGAAGAACAAGGTGAAATTGGTACTTACACCGAGTTCGATTGGCATTTTTGGACCAGACACACCGAAGGAGAACGTCCCAATTGAGACAATTGCCAGACCTGTTACCATGTACGGAATAACCAAACTTATGGCTGAACACCTTGGAAATTACTACCATGCTAGGTTTGGGTTGAACGCAAGAGGACTGAGATTCCCCGGTCTCATAAGCTACAAGAGTCCACCAGGCGGTGGGACCACTGATTACTCGATAGAGATGATTATTGAAGCTGTAAAGGGAAGAAACTACAAGTGTTTCCTGAAGGAGGATTCGAAGCTTCCAATGATGTACATGCCAGATGCTCTAGATTCACTCCTAAAGCTGGCAGAGGCGGAAGATTCTCGCTTAAAACACAGGACAGATTTTAATGTCACATCTTTTTCAGTCACACCGAAGGAACTTGAACTGGAGCTTAGGAAATACTACCGATCCTTTGAGGTTACCTATCAACCAGATTTTAGGCAGAGAATAGCAGATTCTTGGCCAGGATCACTTGATGCATCTGCTGCAGTGCAGGAGTGGGACTTCCATCCGAACTATGACCTCCGCTCAACTACAGAGGACATGATCTCCCATCTGAAGTAATACTATTTAATTCGAGAGTAGTGCAGATTATTGAATCACTGAAACTGAATTATAAGTCACGATACTCAAAGACTTAAGTATCGATTTATCCTGATAACAGGAACGATGGCAGCAGAGATAATTCAAGTTGATGACCTGGAGAATATCCAGGAAAGGGCCCCATTTCTGATTTACATCCCCGGGAAACTAGAGATAAAGAACGCTACCTACAGGAATCAGGGAAGAAAGTGGGCGACACTAAGGTATGAGTGTAAGATAGGATATGAAAAATTGAGAGTGAAGGAGTTCTTTCTAGACTGGTTCTATCCTGGATTTCCAAAGAGTCTTATGGATTCCTTTGTTTCTTCCTATTCTGCAATTGATGGTTCCATACTGAATGATAGGGCCGTATTTTATGGAAAGAACTACAAAGGTAAGAAGGCATCCTCTTCATTTTCCTTCGGTACACAGATAGAAGTGGAAGGAGACACAGAGAAGAATGTTAAGAAACTGAGTGAAACGATGATCGCACCCTACCTCAACGAACGATTCAGAAATTACCCATTCTTCAGGCGCTCATTTTTCGCCAATAGAGGGGTGCCAGAATGGTTTGAGGAAGAAAGGATCAGTAACCTTGCCTGGAAGGAACCGCCAGAAGAATTTTGTGTGGGGAATCTATGCGTGGATTCCGTAGGTGTTTCCCATAATGATGGGCGCCGTGTGGAGACCATCTTAGTTTTTTCTGAAGAATATTACAGGACGGCGGCTTGGGTGGACATTGCGGAACCCGATAGTCATTTACAGCACCTTATCTACGACTTAAGAAAGGATGGGAACTTCTTCGACGTTTACGAAGATGGAGACCCTACTGTGGCCTTTAAGAGAGATAGCGGACCCACTATAGCAAGAACCAAGATAGGGTCTTCTGTTGTCACCATATCTATTTCACCTCTGTTCCAGCTTTCCGAAGCAAGAAAAATGATACAACAATTTCTGGAGACGGTGGAAAAATTTATCTGAAATTTCACATAGACTAATTTGTGATTCTAGATAAGCCAGCCATGATAAAGGATTTATTGGACAAGAGCAAGAATATCGCAGTAGTTGGAATGTCTCCCAACCCGGAACGAGACTCAAACAAGGTAGGAAAATACCTAATTGACAAGGGGTACAACGTCATTCCTGTTAATCCTACCGTGACAGAAATCTATGGTAAGAAAGCTTACCCGTCCATATTAGACATTCCAAAGGACATAAAGATCGACATAGTAGATATTTTCAGAAATCCTGAAGCTTCGAAGGAAATTGTTCTTCAAGCTCCCAGTCTAAACCCGAAGGCTGTGTGGCTCCAGTTAGGCGCAGAGAGCCCTGAAGTGGTGAAGACGGCATTGTCAAAAAACCTTGATGTAGTCTATGGCATTTGCATAATGGTCACCCACCAGAAAATATCAAATTAGGTACCAGAGAGTATTTAAAGTCCAGTTATTTATATTCAATATTTTCTATAAGATATTTTGTATAAAAGGCATATTCCTCACACTAGCCGTAATTTTAAAAATAGCACTAACTTTATATATTAAATGTAGATAATCTGAATATGGTCGGAATAAACGAGATTGCCAGAGACATCGCCAAGAGTTCCGGCGTATCTGTCAGAAGCGCTGAGTCAGTAATAAGAGGAACCTTCAAGGCTATTGTGACGAACATAAACAAGGGACAGAAGGTTAGAATTGCAGGATTCGGAATCTTCTCTAGGAAGCAAACAAAAG
>JAKATW010000122.1 GCA_021827945.1 Thermoplasmata archaeon | reverse complement strand
ATGGAAGACCGGTTTCAATAAGTCGTGTGATAGTGCGATTAACGCAGTACTGATGAACAGGATGAGCATGCCATAGAATATCAGAAGATGCATTACTCCTGCAAACCTGTTCTTGACTGTTTTCTTGTGGAAAGCCCCATAGCTAAGCGCCTGGATGATCATGGACTTCCAGTTCTCCCTGATGTACTGGAAGACCGCTTTGATGCTTATCCCGAGCTTTCTGTATGACCTATACCACCAGTAGAGAACAAAAATGGCAGCCGAAAATGAGGTTACGTAGAGGATTATGAGCTCTAATTCTGGCACAAAAACAAGTGTCGGACTAACTATTCCTCCAGCCATTATAGGTCTGATTCAAAAATGTCTTCTTCATAATAACTCTTTTCTGCAAATTCGTTCGTTTAGGATTAAGAACGAATGTTTCAGGAAACCATTCATTTTATAAGTTGTAATAGATTCAGATATCGAACCTCAATGGAACCTGTGAGGATTCCAATAACTCCAGAACTACACAAGAACAGAAAAAAGATAGTGGCCATTGGCACTGTAGTGACAATAATAACCGTCTCGATCTTCTTAGGACTTTCGCTTAACACTGATGCAACAATCAATGTGATGGGTGTCGAGGTGCATTTCGAGTACGCCGGTTCTCAGTCCGGTTATTTCGGTAGTCCAGTACAGAATTACACCTGGAATTTCAAGACTCTTGACTCGGGGGAAATTTTTCATTTCACTCTGGTAGTCAATAACTATGCAAATGTTTCGCATTCTATCAATTCCATCACACTTTCACACAGCGGATTTACCCTACTTTCGGTGAATTACCCAAGCCCAATATTGATAAAACCCCATTCCGGCCAGACTCTCGAACTGACGATCCAAGCTCCTTCCCACGAATACGTAGGAAAAGTCAGTGTGAATATTTTAGCGATGTGAAATTTTTTTACTGTTAATAGCGCCACGAATTAAATAGAAGTATTGCATAAATGAATGGTTTCAATGCAAGGAAAGGAAAACGAAGCATATCTAGTATATTATAAAAGAACCGCTTTTTCTAGATCAAAGCCGAGTGACCCATCCAAGGACGTATTCAACAACATAAGGATGGACGAGGCACTTGCTGAGCTGATGAAGGACTCCGTAAAGCAGACTGGCGTAAAGCCGAAAGAGATCAACGATGTAGTCCTTGGTTCTGCTCTGCAGGTTGGAGAAAACTGGATGTACGGAGGGAGACAGCCCCTACTGCTAGCGGGATTCCCAGTGGAGGTGCCGGCAATGGCAATAGACAGGGCCTGTTCCTCATCCCTGAATGCGATAACGATTGGGACAATGGAGATCATGACCGGAAATTCTGAAATCGTCCTTGCCGGTGGAATGGAGCACATGACTCACGTACCTCTGGGAGATAATCCAATGGTCAGCCCCAACCTCAAGCTGCTACTGAGACCAGAGTACCTGAAATATGACATGAAGACCGGATTCTATATGGGACTCACGGCCGAGAAGCTCGCAGGTTTGAAGGGAATTCAGCGGGAAGAAATGGATCGTTTTGCATACGAGAGCCAGATGCTCGCATCTAAGGCCCAGGATGATGGCTATTTCAAGGACGAGATTCTACCAATCGAGGTAGAATCTGAGGGTGAGATAAAGGTCATTGACAAGGACCAGTCTGTCAGGAAAGACAGCACGATGGAACAGATGAAGAAACTTCCACCTGCATTCAGGGAGGGTGGTGTCATAACTGCTGGAAATTCTTCACCACTAAATGCAGGCGCTTCTCTAGTCATGCTTGCGTCGGGAAAGAAGGTCAAGGAATATGGATTAAAACCCATTTCAAAGATAAGTACATTCGGTTGGGCCGCAGTCGATCCTTCAATCATGGGGGAAGGACCTGTACCGGCATCCAGGAAGGCTCTGGCAAATGCTGGTTTGACGGCAGATGACATAGACCTGTGGGAGATTAATGAGGCATTTGCAGTGGTGGTACTGAACGCTATGAAGGAGTTGAATATACCGAGGAACAAGGTAAACGTAAACGGAGGAGCGATCGCCATAGGACATCCTCTTGGGGCTTCTGGAGCAAGACTCGCGGGAACCCTCTCTCGCCTTCTGCACAAGAAAGGGAAGGAGAAGGGGATTGCTACGCTCTGTGTTGGCGGTGGACAAGGCTACTCTGCAATTTTGGAGAAGGTGTAAGAGATGGATTTTGAACTGAACGATGAGGCAAAGGAAGCTGTCGTCAAAGCGAGAGAATTTGCGAACAAGTATTTCACAGAGGAGGTGGCGGAAAGATCCGACAGGGAAGAGCAGTTCCCGACGGACATAGTAGCGATTTCTAAGAGAGAGAAGATACTGGATTTCTCTAATCCTTGGAAGGTTCTTGTCACAATCGAAGAGCTGGTAAGGAAGGACCCGGGTCTTGGGATTTCAGTCACTATCTCTGCATTTGGTGCAGAGATTTTCATGTTCTTCGGAAACGATGCTCAGAAAGAGAAGTACATGAATCCGGTCTTTGCTGGACAGAAGACCCTGGGCCTAGGAGTGACAGAAGCTGGCGGTGGATCCGATGTCGCCAACATCAAAACCGAAGCCAAACTGGACGGCGATTCCTACCTGCTGAATGGAGGAAAAATGTTCATCAGTAATGGCCAGATTGCGGACTATTTCCTGGTGCTTGCTAGAACGACCCAACCTCCGTCTCCTGAGAAGAAGCACAGGGGACTGAGCGTGTTCATAGTCGATTCAAAGACTCCAGGTTTCTCGGTGAACAAGCTCCACGGAAAACTGGGCGTGAGGGCAACAAATACGGCAGAACTGATATTCAACAACGTGAGGGTACCCAAGGAGAACATGATCGGAGAAGAAGGAAAGGGATTCTATTACATTATGACTTTCTTCAACATAAGCAGGATCTATGTGGCAGCACAGGGTCTGGGCATAGCACATGGTGCTCTGGATAGACTCGTAGATTACTCAAAGAAGTATGGAGAGGTATCAGAGACCGGTGAGCTGAAGGAGTCCCTTCAGCTCGCTATTGCGGAGATAGCAACCAGGGTGGAAGCTGCTAGAAACCTGACCTATAAGGCTGCATCCTACTTGTTCAAATTTACTCCAAATCCGGTCGTGACAAGCATGTCAAAATACTACGCCGCAGATACTGCAGTGTTTTCAACTAGGAGGGCAATGGAACTTATGTCCATCCATGGCTTGACCACTGATCTCGAAAGATTCTTCAGGGATGCGAAGATTCTTGATATCTGGGAAGGGACTACGGAAGTGGAGAAACTTATAATCACGAGGATGATGCTGAAGGAAGAGGGAGCGTGACCCAGATGGAAGAGGAATACGAAATACTGGAAAATACCGTTAGGGACTTTAACACCAAGTATGTGGATAACAATTCGCTGAAGCTGGAAAACGATACGATGGGAAAAGACTTCGTCAAAATGCTGGCAGGCCAGGGTTTCTTTTCTATGACAAGTCAGGCAGAAGGAGGGGCAGGGACTGATATCAAGGCTCTGTCCATTGTTCTCGAGAACCTAGCCAAGTCTGCACCTGCAGTAGCAGTAAAGACCCTGCTCTCAAATTCATTCTCAACAGCTGTAAAAGAGCAAGATGTGCTTGGTGCAGTGGCAGATGGATCTAAATCTGGTACGGTAACGTTTTCCGATCTCCTGGTAGGGAAGGGGCAGAATGGGAATCTGGTGCTGGAGAAAGGAAGAGTTAGTGGAGAGAAGGAATTTGTCGTCGGTAGTGATTCAGATTTCATCATCACACTCGTAGATTCGGGAGAACTAGTCCTATTGAAATCAGGGTTCAAGACGGGGAAGAAACACAAAAAATTGGGATTCAGGAGCATAGGATTCTCAAGCATAGTCGTTGACACGGAAGACTTCACCATTCTGAGCAAGGACGGGAGAAAAACGATGGAAAGAATGTATGAAGACCTATCGATACCGGTGGCAGCAATATCCCTAGGAATGAGTGAGGGGGTATCGCAGAAAGCTCTAGATTATGCGAAAGTAAGAACAGCATTTGGACACTACCTCAAGGATTTCCAGCCGCTGGCATTTGACCTGAGCTCACTTGTAGCAGAGATGGAGATTCTGAAGAGATACTTCCGCGACCTGTTATCATCTTCACCCAGCCAGAAGGAGGCAATGTTCCTTAAACATAAGTCTTTGACTCTCGCTAAGGACATAAGCAGAACCTCCCTGCAGATACATGGAGGATATGGATACCTCGAAGATTTTGGAATAGAGAAGTTCTACAGAGATTCAATGGCCCTGTCAGTTCTGTTCCACAGCGAGGAAAAGGACATGGAAAAACTTTCTGGACTGGTCTTTGAGTCCAAGGCTGGATTCGTCTAGTTCAAACATAAAACCGACTGTGCGGGAGTCATTTCCTGTACAGTCCAAAGTGGTCTGCGATTTGAGTCGCTGCTTTCTTTGGCTGAGTGAGAGTAGTGTCGATGCTCAGGCTTCTGGCCCCTGTCACTTTTCCAAAGAGATCGTTCTTGGACAGCAGCTCGTCGAGCAATTGTCCTGAACTCAGCTTCCCCCAATATCTCCTAGATCTCGAATCGATTCTCTTCATGAGTTCATCTCGTTCAGAGTACAGATGGACGAAACAAACCTTCCCACCATACTTCTCCACACTCTTTCTTATCTCTGCCACAGATTCATCGTCTGAAGGCTTCGAATAGACAAAGGTGAAGATGATATCTATGCCCGCCTTGGCTGCTTCCTCAATCACTTCCATTCTGTACTTTCCGACCAACTTCCAGAAGGTCGGAGTTCCGAAATCAAAGACAGGTTTCACGGCCTTTATGGAGACGTGGTTGTGATACAGCTTGAAACCTGTTATCTTGGATAACTCCTTTGCAACCGTCAACTTCCCCACTGCAGGGGGGCCATATACGAAGACGAGTCTCATCTCTTCACTCCAATTTCTCGGAACTCTAATGGTTTGGGGAGTTGAATGCTACCTATTTGGCAGGTTTTTCTTCCTCTCTGAGTTCTCTTCTCAATATCTTTCCCACAAGGGTCTTTGGAAGATCTTGCCGAAATTCCACGTATCTTGGTATCTTGAATTTTGCTATCTTTCCCTCGAAGAAATTCTTAATTTCCTGCTCGGTTGCAGTCTCCCCCTCCTTGAGGACGACGAATGCTTTGACTACCTCACCGTGCGCAGCCTCCTTTACACCAACTGCTGCTGCCTCCTTTACCTTAGGATGCTGGTATAAGATCTCTTCAACCTCTCTTGGATAGACGTTGAACCCTCCAACTATGATTACATCCTTTTTCCTGTCAACAATGTAAAAATAGCCTTCTTCATCCATCTTCGCTATATCACCCGTATAGAGCCAGCCGTTTTTCAAAACGCCGTTGGTCTCTTCCGGATTCTTGTAATATCCAGCCATTACCTGCGGCCCCTTTACGACCAGTTCCCCCTCCCCTCCAATGGGCATTTCTTTGGTACCGGTCTCCGTGTCCACTATCTTTGCGTAGGTAGATGGAACCGGAATACCGATCGAGCCGGCCTTGATCTTTCCATAGAGGGGATTGACGTGAGTTACCGGAGATGCTTCTGTGAGACCATAACCCTCGACCAGGTGTCCCCCTGTGACCTCGTCCCATTTTTCTATTATCTCGACCGGAAGTGAAGCGGAACCCGATATGCAATATTCCACGGATTTCATGTCCACGTTCTTGATCTCCTTGTTCAGGAGGATGCTGGAGTACAGGGTGGGAACCCCGGGAAAGAAAGATGGATGATATTTCTTGATCAATTTCATTATTCCATCAACGTCCGGTTTAGGCTGCAGTACCATCGTGGCACCGATCTTTATCGGGAAGTTCATCGCAACGGTCATGCCGAATACGTGGAAGAATGGAATGACACTCAGCATCGTGTCAGTTCCAAACCTCTTTCCGGATATGGTCGCAATAGATTGGACAGTATTGTACACAAGATTCTTATTACTGAGCATCGCCCCCTTCGGCACTCCTGTCGTTCCTCCTGTGTACTGAAGAACGGCAAGAGAATCCTGGTCGTTGTTCTCCTCTGAAAGGGGCCCAAAGGACTGAAATTCCTTGAACGTCCTGTAACCGTCAGGTATTTTCACGAACTTCTTCTTTACTCTCCTCTGAAGTCCGTAGAGGAAATTGAGTGGAAAGGCGAGATAATCCTCGATTCTTGTGGCGACTACCACGAGATTCGGATACTGTTTGACCGTTTCCTCTATCCTTGGTAAAAGGTCATCATAGATGATGAGCACCTTGGCCTCGGAATTGCCAATTATCCTGTCTATCTCCACCTTGAAGTATGTTGGGGATATCTGTGTGACCACTGCGCCCAGCTTGTTTGTTGCGTAGAAAGCTATGATGTACTGTGGACAGTTAGGGAGGTCTAATGCGACTCTGTCCCCCTTTGCAACTCCTAACGACTTCAGGAATGACGCAAACGAGTCGACCTTTTCTTTGAGTTCGCGGTAGTTTATCTTGTAGTTGAAAAATACTACCGCTAGCCTGTCTGGGACGTTTTCCGCAGTGTACTTCAGAAAATCATAAGGTTTGGAGGAAGTGCACTCAACGTCGGCAGGCACTCCCTTGTCATATACTTTTAACCAGATTCTGTCCTTTTCCATTGTTTGTTGCACGATATTAAAAGTAGTCCGATAATTAAACATTACGATTATCTATTCTTGAGTTTCCTAACATTTTTTAGCTACCTATATCATATTTGCTGACTACTTCTGCTTCCACGTATTTCCCAAAAATAGTTTCCGAGCAGTACAATGGTAATCGCCTCAAGGGATTGGGATTGTTTTACAGGAATATTCGGGACTCTTTATATTCGCGGAACGCTTAGCAATGATAAGGGTGAAATGACCCTCTTAAGGTGAATGCAATGGAAGACTTTCTTTTGACAGATGACGAGAGGAGAAGTAAGTACGACGCAAGAAGAGCAGTAAAATCCGTTCCCCATGAATTGATAAGAAGGATTGAGAGTGAAGAAGTTGTCTTTCCTAGAGAATTCATAGATATTATCACGAAGGCGGGGACAGCAGGGCTCAGATTTCCAGAAGAGTACGGGGGAAGAGGAAGCAGCTGGACTGGAGAGGCAGCAGCGGTAGAAGAGATGGGATATCTGGGTTTTACTCTCAGCTGCATGTACTCCCTCGGGACGATAGTTGGAGAACCCATCCATAGATTCGGAACAAGCAGACAGAAGGAGACCTACCTGAAAGGCATAACGAGTGGAAAAAAATACGGAGCAGAGGCAATTACGGAGCCTTCGGGAGGCTCTGACCTTTTCGGGATGATGCACTCAAGTGCCGAGAAGAAGGGAAACAAGTTCATTCTGAATGGACAGAAGAGATTCATCGTTGGTGGGAAAGGAGCTGATTTCTTTGTCACATATGCGATAACGGACAAGAATGCCAAGTCCAGGACTAGGGGAATAAGTGCGTTCATAGTCGATAGGGATACTCCCGGACTCAAGGTAGAAACGATGTACGGCCTTATGGGGAACAAGGGTGGAGGAACAGCAAGGATAGTTTTCAAGGATGCTGAAGTCCCAGAAGAAAACTTGATCGGTGAGTTGAACTGCGGTTATGAAATATTCAACAGAATGATGGTACCAGAAAGGTTGACAACGGCAGCCGGTTCAATTGGCGTTAGCATGGCAACTATAGAGGTTGCAACATCATATTCGCTAAAGAGAGAATCGTTCGGAAAAAAACTCATCGAACATGAGGGAATCAATTTCAAGCTCGCCGAGAGTCTGGCATTGCTCCAGAGTGCATCGTCAATGGTCTACGTTGCGAGCAGGGCCGCAGACCAAATGGAGGCAGGGAAGGCGGACCTGTCTTACGTCAGAAAACTTGTCTCAATTGCAAAACTCCATTCGACTGAAGCTATGTGGAAGATAGTCAACGACTCGATGCAGATGCTGGGAGGAATTGGTTACACGACAGTATATCCCGTCGAAAGGTTGTTGAGGGATTCTAGACTCGGACTGATATGGACAGGGAGCAGCGAAGTCATGAAGTTGATAATTCAGCACGAGTTTATCAAGGAATTCACCTCGAAGGAGTATTGGAGCACAAGGCGTGAAATCGAAAAGGATGCACTGGATTTCAAACTCGAGGAGGAGAAGGTCTTTAACTGAATTCATAACGCAGGTGGGTCACGGATGTCTGTCTCAGTCTGAAAAGAACTCGTAGCTGTAGTATCCTTCCTGTTTCTTGACTGATCTCAGTTCCAGTCTCATCCCGACTTTTATTTTCTCCCTATCTCGAGCGTTCAGCCATGACAGGACCCGAACACCCTCCTCCAGTAATCCAACTGCGACCACATAGCCGCTTACATTTGCAAACGACGTCGGAGCGACTTCGACCGTGGTATAAGTTTCCAGTGTTGCTCGTCCTTTGAAATCGAACCATTCAGTATTTCTGGTCATGCAATCAGGGCACTCCGACTGTGGGGGAAAATATATCCTTCCGCAGTCCTTGCACCTAGTTC
>JAKATW010000130.1 GCA_021827945.1 Thermoplasmata archaeon | reverse complement strand
GCAGATAGAAGCACAGAAATGAGTTTCTTGTTTTTAGGTGCGTTAGACCAGAAAATTTCGTTGTGTGTTTTCATAATGCTGTATTAATTCAAAATAGATATATAAAAATTTACCAGAAATATTCCATCTAATCTGCCTTAAAGGTGCCACATGCCTTGACAGATAGATTACAAGATGCGTTCGGAAAGCCTTATCATGATGAAAATGTTCCACAGTGATGATAGGGGCTCTATTCGCTGGAGGGTACGGGAAAAGACTCCAATCTGTTTCTGTTGACATTCCGAAGGTATTATTGCCACTGAAAGACAATTACGTCATATTAGACCATCAACTCTTGAATTTTAAGAAGGCTGATATAAGAGAAGTCTACCTTCTTACTGGATATAAGGGTGAATTGATAGAGAGACGTTACGGAAGAAGATGGAAGGGAATATCCATCAACTATCTCAGGGAAGAGGTACCAATGGGGACTCTGTGGTCCCTGAAGAACCTCTATTCAAGCGTAGAATCTGACATAGTCCTCAGAAATGGGGACACTATATGCGACGTTGATCTCAAAGAATTCATCAGATTCTCACTGTCCAACAAAAGTTTGGCAAGTATCGTGGTGACTAAGATGAAGAGCCCCTACGGGATCGTTTATCTTAGAGGGACCAGCGTCACTAGATTTGTTGAGAAACCTCTGCTCAACCTCTATGTGAATGCGGGTACCTATTTTCTGAGGAAAGAACTCGGACAAATGGTGAAGAGGAATTACCACTCTAAGAATATTGAAGTCTCTGTACTGAAGTCTCTTGCATCCAAAGGAGAGATATCTGCATATCGATTCAACGGATTCTGGAAATCAATTGACAATACTAAGGACTACGAAGAGGCCAAAGAGATCTTTTCCAACAGAAAAATATGATAAAAGGGACATCTACTCAAAATGTCTGGAAATATCCTGTCTCCATTTATTAAGACAGCCTGAGTACAAATCAGATTTCAACAGTCGCCGGTATAATATTTTATACATATTAATAATGCCAACAGGTGAAGAACAAAAGAATTCTGATCACCGGTGGAGCAGGATTCATAGGAAGCAATCTTGTGAATGCACTGTATAGGGATAACGAAGTTGTTGTACTTGACAACCTTCACACTGGCAAGAAGGGAAATATAGAGAAGGCAATTAAAGAAGGAGCAAGTTTCGTGAAGGGCGATGCGCAGAATATAAAGTCACTGAAGCATGATTTCGATCTTGTGTTCCATCTTGGGATCTACTCTGCTTCACCCATGTACAGGGAAAATCCACACCTCGTCGGAGAAGTCGTCCGTGGAATTACTAATGTTCTGGAGTATTGTAAGGAATCGAAGATACCTCTGGTGTTCGCTTCCACTTCATCGATATACAATGGGATAGAACCGCCGCACAGGGAAAACGTTATACCAGGGGTCACTGATTTCTACACTGAAGCGAGGATGGCGTGCGAGCGGCTTGGGAAGCTGTACGCAAACCTGTTTGACGTAAATGTATCAGCGATGAGATTCTTTTCAGTTTATGGATACAACGACATAGGAAAGGGAAAGTACGCAAATCTTGTCACACAATTCATGGTTTCTCTCATCAACGATGAACAGCCCGTAATATATGGGAACGGAGAGCAGAGAAGGGACTTCGTCTTTGTTACCGATGTGGTGGATGCCCTCCTGAAAGCTTCAGGTTCAAAAGGGTTCAACGTATATAACGTGGGAACGGGAAAGAACTACTCCCTCAACGAGGCGATGGAAAGACTGAAGAAGATAACTGGAAAGAACATCGACCCGAAGTACATCAAAATGCCAGTGAAGAACTACGTGATGACCACTTTAGCAGACCCGTCCAAGGCAAAAAAGGAGATAGGATTCGAGGCGAAGGTAAACCTGGATAAGGGAATCAATCTGCTCTACTCCAGCATCTCGTCGAAAGAATAGCATATCATGTGAATTATAGCGATATGGACCTCCTGTATTATGGGGGTGACATCCGAGTCCACCCTGATGCAACGTTCGACGACATTCTTTGAGTTCCCTGACGTGCTTATACCAACGACGAAGTCTTTCTCCGAACACAGCCCTCCAATCTGCCTTGAGAATATTTCTGAAAAGGAGTAATCGTTTCCTATTGCAGTTATGGATGAGGTGTTTGTGGAGAGTGCCACTAAAGAGAAGGACCTCCTTTCCTTCATGAACCTGCCCGACAGTTCTGCTGCAAAGTGCTGCGCATCAGCGGCAGACCCTCCGTTGCCAAACGTTATGAGCTTCCCGCAATTCTTCAGCCTCTCATAGAGTGTGATCTACACCTCGGCTATCTCCTTAACGCTTATTGACTTCCTTGCTTGAATTCCATCTGCAACGTACTTTTCCAAGTGCGACAGATCAATCCCCAACGAATATCACCCTGCTCCCAGATTGGCTGAATTTGAAATCTGTCTTCCTCAACCCCAGTTCCTTAGAAATCATTTCGTGTTTTTCCCTATCCGCAACCAGGAGCAGGAAACCTCCGCCCCCTGCTCCTACTATCTTCCCACCTTTTGCCCCAAGCCTGATGGCCTTGGAATAAAGGTCGTCGATCCGGCCGTCGCTAATTTTACCAGACAGACTCTTCTTGAGTATCCAGTTTTCGTGCATCTTTTTCCCAGGGTATCAGTATAGCCGTCGCACACTGCCCTGAACGTTTCTTCAGTGAACCCCTTCATTTTGTCGTATGCATCCATCTTGTCGGGTGAGCCGTTGATCTAGTCGTTGTGGATTTCGGTAGACTTCGTCTCTTTTTCGGTACAGAGGAGAAGCAGCGAATCTTCTATTTTCTTCAAGTTGCTGTCGTGCGAAATGAGGGGAGTTAGGTCAACAGAGCCGTCGTTAATGAATTTCAGCAAATTCACTCTACAGTATGCGGCTAGATACTGGTCCTACTTCCCACCAGGCTCTTTCAGTATCTCCCTCTCTATCTTGACGGCCTCCTTCGCCAGTTCCTCTTGGTTGACGAACTCTCCCTGAAGCTGTGAAGCGCGTGGAGGAGTGCAACGACGAAAGTGCTGCAGGATGCTCTATCCTTTCAACACTGTCAACCATCTCAGTCTTGGAGCGGCTGGTTCTGATATCGTTGTCACACTTCCTGTTGATCGTGACGCAGATGTACTTGTTGATCTCAGCTGAGACAACTGCAGCGTAATCTCTCTTCTCCTAATAGAATGGCAAGTCAGTCGCTCCCTCCCACCAATGTGATTCTCAATTGTGTTCTTGTCATAACCATCCTGTTGAGCATGATGGAATTAAGAACACCGATGAATTATAGTTATTAACATGTTTATTTATCCTTTAATGAGCAACCGGCTCTCGGGAGGGAGGAATTTCATTATCCACGACTTTGCATAACCGACTGACTTCGATAGAAGAGAGAAAGCGCTCTCAATTATACTGCACATGCTCTCTCTAGAAATGATGAACGACCTTTAAATTATCCTCTTTATTGCCTTCCATATGTACTCTATTAGATTCAGATCTGGAGAGTATGGAGGGAGGAATATCAGATCAATACCCAATTCAATGGCCTTCTGAGCAACTTTCAATGCGTGATGCGACTTGAAATTGTCGAGTACTATCATTATCCTTCCAACGGGATTGTAAAATCTTATCCTCTCAAGGAAGGAGGATGTGATATCATTCCTTGAGTGTTCAGGGAAATCTATGACGCTGTTCCCCTTAACGGCATAGAATCCGAATGTGTTTGACTTGTATTTCTTTGTGTCCTTTGTTATGGTGGGCTTTGAGAATGACCACATTCTAACTGCATTGGCTGTTGTCTGTGGAGAGCTCTGGTCCATGAAACCCATCACTTCGTCGTTCAATATGTCAGGAGTCAGTTTTTTTTAGATTGTCTTCAGCATTCTCCGGTCTCCTGTAGTCGTTCGGATAGGGCTTTGAATGATGCATATTGAACCCCTTCAGTATCCTCGATACCTGTCTGGATGAATATGTGACGTGGAACTTCTCTTCTATGTGTTTCTTGGCATCTTCTGTTGTCCATGACCCGCTGGAAAGATCGTCCTTCAGTTCCTTCAACTGTTCATCGGACATCTTCCTCGGACCCCCAGGCGAGAAAGATGGAACAAGTCCTTCCATTCCCGAATCATTCCATCTCTTCAGCCAGATGTACCCAAGCCTCTTCTGTATCTTCATTTCAGATGATGCTTCCGGGACGCTCATTCCCTTGTAGAGAAGTCTTATGAACATCAGCCTGGGGACAACCCTGGCCCTTGTTCTCTCCCTCTTTATTGCATTCAAAAGATCAGAATCTGTTATGTGCTTCTTCACTTCCCATACTCTTTTCCTTGTCATGAGTGTAGTATAGTTAATAAGTATAAAAATACATGTCTCTAACTATAATTTCAGATAGTAAATTGTGCTGCATCTCTTATGGGATTAGTCTTCATCAGTTTCTGGAGTAAAATTGTCTGCTCATATTTACAGGGTTCACCTGTTCTTCTAACCAAGGCTTAGATGAAGAAGAAATCTGGTTCACTTGCCAACACAAGTCAAGAACAGTTTAATACTCTTCAAGAAGATACAGAGTTCTCGTAAACCTAAATTACTTTGGTGAATCTACAATTTCAAATATTCCGCAAAACACAAGGCCATACAACGGAAAACCAACAGGATGGGCTGTCTCATCTTATTCATTAACACCAGTCTACGGACGGAAGACACTCTCAGTATATACAGGGAGAAAGATACCGTTGAGAAAGCGTTCTCGCACATGAAACCTCCCATGGAACCATTCTTCTACAGATCAGAAAATGGGACCAGGGCGAAGCTGTTCTTAACTGTAAGACGATACATAATGATTGCGATAATAGCTGCCAAGTGTGGGATATCATACAACCAGGCACTGAAGACCAAGTCGGGAATTAGGAAAGTGGTGCATCCCAATGGTTCTCATTTTCCCGTCGAATACACAAAGGAAGAGAGGGAAATGATGGAAAAACTGAGATCAGTCTGTAGTGTTAAAATGGGGCTAAGTAAGGTATAAATACAATAGTTTCTAGAACTAGAGGATTCACATTTTCGAACATTTTACCTACAAAAAATCTGAGGAATTTTGAATATTAGTGAAAGCTCTTCCTTACTTTCACTTCTACTCTTTTCACAAGAAAGAGTTCTATTAAATACGTCAGAATAAAATCCATTCCGTCAACAATTTTGCTATCTCCCTTATCTCTTTCCCTGAAGACGTACGGTATTTCAGTGATTCTAGTACCGGGATTCGATGCCAAAAGAAACAGAAGAGTTTTGTAGCCTCTCCATCTTTGGTCGATATCCATTCTAAGACCTGATCTAAAGCCATAAAAGCCAGAAAGAGGATCAGACGTACCTCTGCTATTTTTCACAATTATGTGGGCAATGGCGCCAGCGACCCTTGAAATAAGTCCTCTTACTGCTTTTCTGTTCCCAGTGGAACCTCCTGACATGTACCTGCTGGCAACAACTATATCATAACCCTGCTTTAATTTTTCATAAATATCATTAACTTTATCCACTGGATGCTGTAGATCGGCATCCATTAACACTATGTATTTTCCATCGGAATTTTTTATTCCCGAGTAATCCGCAATCAGTAAACTCTGTTTGGAACTGTTGAATATGTATTTAGAATTACTATGAGAGGCTGAAAAATCCTGTATAAACTCCCTAGAACCGTCAGTGCTTCCATCGTCAATGAACACAATCTGGAATGGAATATTCAGAATATTCTCTAACTTGCCTGTCAATGACCGCAATCCTGTCCGTTCATCAATTGTGCAAAGGACGATGGATAGCTCGTAAGACACTTAACTAATATGACGTGTCATTATTTTAATGTTTACTAATAACAGTATCTCTGAGTTAACTAAATTCTAATGGCACTATGGCTATAAATGTTGAGAGAAACGTAAGGGGTAACTGCCTACAAACAGAATCAAATCAGGCCTGTCCGAGGTTTCTTTCCTTTCTATCCTAGTTGTAAAAAAAGAAATACATTGTCCCAATGAGAAGTTAATATGCGAACATGAAGTAGCGAGTTCCTGTTGTTGTCTTGGTTCTAGATTTACGACGGACCGCGAACATCGTTTCTATTTACCATCTTGTATATTGGTACTAGCTTGGTACTAGCCAGTATAATCAAGAACTGTTATGCAACCTTCCTCCTTAGTCCCGGATAGTCTGGATATAGCTGAAATCACGGAGTAGATAAGATTCTTTCTTTATGAAGGAAAAGATATCTCCATTGTTATTCATCGATAATCGGACATATTGCTTACCTTTTCCACGTAGTTGTAGGCAAATGCAGCTTTAAGGAAATGGAGATTGAAATGGAAACACCTTAGATTGTTGGATTAGTGTTTAACCGAAACAGTCGTCTTTGAACTTTCCAAGATTCCTAAGTGAGAAGAGCAGTCTTTCCTGATCTATGTGACTACAATGTAAACAGTCCTTCTGAGATATTCCTTAGGGCAGTCTATTATGGCCCTGTTCCCGATTTCCTATCGGACCTTATGAAACATCCCTCTGTGTCTTACTTCTAGTTCTGTTGCAATTGTGATCTGTCTCTTCTTTATGAGACATACAATATGTATCCAAAAGGACTTTGCCATTCAATCAATACACTGAAAGAGTCAGAAAGCGGCTAAGTAGCAATCCACCAGTATAAACTATTTCGCCTAGTAGATATTGAAATTCTAAGAAAATTTATATTGACGTTGATTATCCTAATTAAAATGGGCGAATCCAGAAATATCTGGGGAATTTCAGGTAATGAACTGCTTAAAAAAGTGTCCAGTGGCGTAACAATTTGCATCCCCGCATACAATGAGGGAGAAAATCTAGGTCGATTGATAAAATTTATAAGTTCACAGAAATCAATTTTCGACATAACAAAGGAAATTATCGTAGATATTTCAGGAAGTTCGGATAACTCTAGAGCCGTGCTTGATTCGCTTCATGAGACATATGAAAAGATAAGAGTAGTTGACGTAGGAGTAAGAGATGGTCTGATCAATTCTGTACAAAGGTTGATCTTAAATTCAAAGACTGAAATAGTAGTTAGATGCGATGCTGACATAATTATAGAAAGTTGTACCTTAGACAAGTTGATTTCTGAGTTCTCCCAGTCTGATGTTGGGATCGTGGGGCCTAGGGTTGTATCTCTAAGCGATGGATCGTCACTGGTAGAAAGGATTCACGAGGTATTATATGAAATACACCACATGGTCTGCCTGTCCCACCCAAAGACTACAAATCTGCAAGTGTTTAGAAATGATGGTAATCTAAAACTCCCACCGGGTACCCAGGTGGAAGACATCGTACTTCAGGACTTAGTGGTTTCAAAGGGGTATAGAGTCAAGTACGTTCCTGATGCTATGATATATGTTTTGCCACCGTCTACGATGAAAGAGTATGTTAGGCAGCGCGCTAGAAATATAGAAAATAACTTATGGTACAAGCATTACACGGGAGTACCTAGTCCGACACAGAATCCTCGTACAATTATTAAGAGTACCCTACGTAGTTTAAAAAGGAAATCAAGACATTTTTCTATTTACTCTCTAATCGAGTTCCTAATAATTGAGCTTGGGCTTACTATTTACGTCAGGTCAAGGGATGCTATTTTTGGCTCTCCAAAATACGAGCCATGGGAACATGTTCGGGGAACGAAACCCAGAGGTTTTTACGCTCCCAAGGAGGATAAATGACGCATAGACACTCTGCACTCCTTTTTAATTCTGTGAAAACCTATTTCAGTGGTGTAATTCACAACAAACGGTGGCTTGCCATAATCCTCCTAATAATCTTAATGGTAGCCATTTCTCTTATTCCTTTGTCACCTACACCTCGTATTTCTATAGAGGTCTTAAAAGATAATTCACAAGGCTCTGAGGGGACAGTTACGTTCACAGTAATAGTCAATGCGACTGGGGACTTGGGAAACATTACGGTGAATGTTGGGCAGCCGATGGTTGAACCAGAGTCCATTTACATCTACTGGAATAGCTCTCTGTCGTCAACCGGTATTTCTTACGGTTCTTTGACTGATTTGCAGTTTTCTTTACATCAGTATCTAAAACATCTGGGTCCATCGAACGCAAATGTAAGCATAATAAATTCAAGCGGACTTGCTAACTTGCTGTCTTCTAACTCAAAAGCACTTCTTATAATTCCAACAGGAGGGATTCCTACTGTATATGCAGATTCTTTGAAATCCTGGTTAACCGATGGTGGATTATTGTCCTGGATAGGCGATCAAATACCACCTGAACTCCTCGGCTATTCAATTACGGGTTCAACTGGCGGTAACATTTTTCTATCGAATGATTCAGCACTGAGGGCCTCCCTGTATTCAAAAGAATTTGACATACCAGTTATTTCAGTTTCGAACAATGTCTATCTTGCGAACGTCACATCCGTGGAAAGCCACGGTGGGATCATTATAGGACATTACTCGGGAGAGAGTAATAATGCGACCGATGTGTTTTTCCAGCCTGTAGGCAGAGGGGGTGTTCTTTATGCTGCAACTAACGTATTCTTTTCATGGGAATTAA
>JAKATW010000093.1 GCA_021827945.1 Thermoplasmata archaeon | reverse complement strand
CAAGACTGTCTTGGTTCTACGGGGCTGATTATTCATAAGCTTCTGACCTCTGCGGTTGTACAACAAAGATATCATCCCTAATTCATGAAACTTGTGTCTTATGTATCAGGAAGGCTTCGCGCGAGATATAAGACACCATGAAGAGACTTTTAACAATAATCTTCGCTGTTTTCATTATTTTACTAGAAATGACGCTCTTATTGCAAGAAAAGTCAGAATAAGAGTATTTCATTATGGATATAAGCAGGCCTATCTATACCTAATTAGACCGTAAATGAAACGGGCCCGCCGGGATTTGAACCCGGGTCGTCGGCTCCGAAGGCCAAAAGGATGATCCAAACTACCCCACGGGCCCGAGACTGTATCCTACTGTCGTTATAAATAATGCGTTTCTGGCGTGTTGATATCAGGGCCTTAATTGTTAATAAGTAAAATTCTACTGATAAAATCAGTTAGTTTTTTATCATCATATTCATAGGGTGCTTAGCGAGCGTGGTGTAGCCTGGTAACACGTGAGCTTGCCAAGCTCATGCCTCGGGTTCAAATCCCGGCGCTCGCACTCGGTGGAAAGTTCAATGCGATAACTCAACTACTCGCCGACTATATTTAAGGAAAATACACTTCTAATAATATATAATTCGAAGAATGTGAAAAATAAAATTATGTCCACGTTGAAGCGCCCAAGAACTGATCTTCCAGGCTCCAGTTCTGGCATTTTCCCTTTGGTTATATTCTTGCTCAGATTTCTCAACCTCGATTATGTGTTAATATCGAGACTTGCTGGCAAGAGTTCTGATAACCCTATGGACATAATCATAACTGTCACGGATCTGATATCTCAAAATATCTTCTTGCTCCACTTTGACCTTCTTGCCTTTGTTGTTCATGAAATATGAATCACGCCTCTCAACACCCACCTCAACCGCAATTGCTGACAAGATATCGAAGGATGGCTTCTTCTGATATCCATCTTCATAATTAGAGCCGACCAAAACAGGGAATGTTCTGATTTCCCTGATTCTATAATTCAAAAAATCCTCAAGCTCATCGTGTTTACCACCGATTACTTTAGCAGAATAACTCGGATCTTGTTCAGTGAGGTCTTTTTCGAGATTGGTTTTCAGATAATCAATAGACTCTTTGAATTTATCTAGATTCTCTTTGTTGACTACATTTAAGCGAAATGTAGCTTTCAATGGCTTGTTGCATTCCTCGATGGAATCGAGTAAGAGGTTATTTAATAACCGGTAAAATTCTTTGAGCTCTGCGTTTCGAGGTAATAGTCCTCTCCTAATTGCATATTCTCTTGCTTCACTATTTATCAAACCGTCCAAAAGATCAACGACAATCTTGACATACCAGGTGAAACCCAAAAACTGAATACTATTCCCCCAAGTGGAAACCAGATTAAACAATTGATTCTTTATATACTGGTTAAAGTCTATTGGTATTCTTTTCTTCCAAATGTCCCCCCCAGGTGCAAGTGCATCAATCGTTTCATGCTTCAGATTTGTTGGGACACGAAGGTTATAAAATGTTGTTTCCTCTTTCTGCTCGACTGAAGATTCCTCCAAAGATCCAAAAGAAGCGAAATGCGAAACGGTATTGACAAAATCAGAGAAGTTAATTTCATCCGGATGCAATATCAGTGACGTCGAAAGATAAAGACTCTTAAGATTACGCATTAGACTAATCGGCAAAGTAAGGCCCACTCTTGTATAGTCTTCAGCCTTCTCAGTCTCTTCCTTTCCATCCATATAAAAGTCAGTATATCTAGATATTTAACTGTTTATGACAGTTCCCAGATAAATATTATATATGTATGAAACATAAACATGTAAGGGATAGGTAGAAATGAATGAACAAGAAGTGGAAGTGAAGAACCTTCGAATAATTGGAATAACAATGTCGCTGCAACTGCTAGAACGGCTTGACAGATTCGCAAAAGAAAGTGGCCTCCAGAGAGCTCAAGTAATTAAAGTGGCCGTTTCAGACTATCTTAGACAAAGAGGCGCATGATCATAACTGAAGTGAACCCTGTTGGAGAACTCGATGAGCTCTTTGCGGTGGGAGAAGTAGATGAGCGAGACAGACCACCTTGACTTGAGAGACCCAAGGACGCTCTTCAAACTCTGGAAGGAGCTAACGGGGGAAGATATACTTTGCGAGGATGAAAAGAAGCTGAAATCAAAGGATGTGAAAACTTGATTTTCCCTGAGGGGAGGGAAACCCCCCAGGAGCAGCAGCTGATTATAACTGTTAAAGATTTAGGATTTTATCATGCTGCAAAAAAGGATATCCTATTTGTGTGTGTGTTTAGTCGAAGAGGATATGCCCCCAAGAGACACCTTGACCCCCAAACTAAAAACCTTGTAAAACGGCCGATTTACAGTTTCAGTGCAAAAAAGAATATCCCATTTTGTACCTTAGAAAGAAAGAAAAGTTATCAAAAAAGGATATCCTTTGATATCCTAAGATATCCTATTTTGCTTTCTTTTGATTCTGTTCCTAGTTTGGGAGGAGCCAATGTATGGCAGTAAAGGGGAAAAAAGGAATTCTTATTTACCTTACTCCTAGGGCAATAGAACGTGCAAATAACGAGCGCACGACCTCCCTTGGAAACAGAATCCCTTTGTCTGTTTACCTGGAGGAACTTATACTAGGTAATAGGTTAGATCAGCACACACACAAAAATTTCAATTTGACGAATAGAAAGGCGATGTTCATCATAAAGGAGATAGCAGATGGCAAGACGGCTTCGTTCAATGTAATAAATAATACCGAGATTGAAGTTATTTGCAAAAGATTAGGTAAAGGTTTCGGAGATAATAGAACTCAGGAAGGCTTGGTCAAGGAAATGGAGGCTATAAGATTCTTGGTTAATAAAAGGGTTACGGCCAGTTCCTTTTCAAAGAAGAAATCTAAGAAGATCGTGATCTACGAAATAGACTGGAATGCAGTTCCTGAGAACTACAGACCAATCCAAGGAGAATCTTCAGACAGTGCCCAAGCGTGTAAGGTCAGTTCAAAGATTGATCCCTTCAAGGGTATAATCGATTATCTTGATGAGAAGAACATCCTGGCTACTACAACCGGCCTTGAGAACTCAGGTCGACTTGAAATATACTTGAGAGAGTATTCGGATGGATCTGCCAGGATACCAGAGCGCGAAAGGCAAGAGGTTCTTAGATACCTTGAGAGAGAAGGCCTAGCCGTAGAGAAAGAGAAGGGAGACACCACGCTATTTGTGCAAAAAGAGGTGGTTAGAAACGAATCCTGAGAGCTGCTTCCATTCCGAGAAATGCGAATGTCCATTGTGTCCTCTAGCTGCTGATACTAGCCAAATCTGGTACTCCGAGGATGGTGTCTGCAGGAATCCGGAGTTTGAAGCTATAACCAGGTCAATGAAGAAGCTCAAGAGAAAGGGAGCTCAGGGATACTTCACTCTTGAGATGCTTAACAGGGATTTTACGATCCGGAGCGGGATAGTGGGAGTAGATCCGGATGTACCGGACACGATCAAGAATCCCGAAAGGTGGTATCAGCTTAGAGAAAGGAAATGGATCTTAGTTCATCCTGAGAAGAAACAGCTTCCAGAACAGGAGATAGAGAAGAGACGTCTACGAATGAAAACGATTCGAAAAGTGCCTTCATCTATTCATTATTCTGAGATCGTAGATTCAAAAGGTGTTATTGCTCGTCCTGACCCTCAGTCTTTCCTAAAACCGATAGAAAACGGAGGTTTCGGGAAATGAGGCACATCCACCACTTGATTGAAAATACCAAATTCAAGTTTGTCTCAGATCTGGATGAGATAGGACATTTTGAAATCATTGATTCACAGTCCACCATTTTCAAGGACGGCAAGCGAGAATGCCTTAATTCTCCCAGGAAGTGAAACATGGTAAGCAAGAGAACAAAGAGGGGGATAGAAATGGATACAGCACTGATCGTCTTCATCATCCTAGCAATGATAGGATTCAACGCATTCATCGTTGCATCCCTTCATTTCCCGTGGGGCTTCGGATGGATGAGTCCCTTGGCCAAGGCAGTGATCTATCTGGTGGAGGGGTTATTCTTCATTGCCATAGTCGTGATCGTGGTCATGAAGACTGGGAGCTCAATGACGTCAGGCAGTAGGGCAAGGGAGTGATGAAATGACAATAGCTGAAAACGAGATATCGGACAAGGAAATGGAAGAGATAGTGAGAGAGCTGATCGCAGATGGAATGACTGAAAGGAGAGCTGAAGAATGGTCCAAAACATTCAAAGAATGGTATGCTGATTTCAGGCAGGGAATCCTGAAGTTAGATCCCTTATCGTATGCTGAATACTGGATCAACGAGACCTTCTTTCCGGCTGGGTATGGCACAACTGTCTTTGCAAGGCAAGGGATGGGAAAGACGAACCTGGCGACCTTCCTTATGGAGACTGGCCTTATCCTTCACAAGAACTGGATATTCCTGGTGAACATACCGTTCCCCAAACCTATTGTCTCCAGACTGGGTGATCGGGTGATTCAGATCAGGACTGCGGAGGAGATGATGCGTAACATCATCCTGGTCCTGAAAAGAGGACTGATTCCGGTCCTGATACTTGATGAGTTCGACAGCGTATTCTCATCCACCATGATGAGCTCAAGACAAGGAAGGTCCTGGCAATCTTTCGTGTGGAGACAGAGGCACTTCTCCGTAAGAGGTCCGCTGATGCTCTACCACGACGTCAAGTCTATCCCGCCTCCTGTAAGGAACAAGCAGATCGGTGGCGAGATTCTATGGATCAAGGGATGGCAAGACGAGAGATACATATCCAATCCGGACTTGCCGCACTACATGCAGATCCGCAAAACGAAGATACCTTTCCTTTCCCACGGATCTATAGGGTTCCAGATCGATCTTGATTTCTCTGATATCCTTAACAGGGTGTCCGGCAACCAAGAAGAAGTGATAGAACAGATAGAAGGTATACTGAACGAAAGGACAAGCTCGACCACAGACAAAAGGGAATCTCAGGTGAAGACACTTTCAGGCAAGGGCCTTAGCCAAAAGGAGATATCAGAGGTCCTGCATATGTCCTTGAGGGATGTGAGCAGGATACTCAAGGACCATTACCAGGGTGATGGTAATCCGTTCACCAATGGTAATGCTGATGGTAACGCTCAGGAACCTGAAAAATACGATACGAATTGACTGACATTACCAAATTACCAGACCCCCTATGTATCTTCTTTTTTTCTCTTTACAGAGAAGGGAATTAAGAAATTAGTTTTGGATTTTTCAGATGAAAAATCTTAGATCTTTTATCATTATAAAACCCCTCTCCCTTGTCGTCATATGAATTCGTCCTTTTGCCTTCGGAGGTGTTGATATTAATTTGACTCACGGGAGCAATGTTCTTAAATTATACGTGCTTAAACAAAGTATATGACAAGAATCAAAGACGAATCCGGTGAATATGGAAATGCCAACTTTGAAGCATTTTACGATGCAGAAGGAAACATTGGCCTCCGCATTGAAGAAGGCGAAATACTCAGCTCCGAAGAAGCCAAAGTCGTAGCTTTAATGGCAATAAGTCAATCTATCGATAAATTAACTGAAGCAATGAAGGGGCGAGAGTAAGCGGGTCCCCTCATAAATATGACTAACCTACGTAGAAGAAAACCAAAAAGAGGAAGAGGAGAGAAGGTGAGGCGTACTCTGCTTCTCAGATATGGTAGAAGAACTTACTCATTGGAAAATTTCATCTAATGACTAGGAGAGTTAGTATTAGTACTATTATAGCACTTAAGGGCTAAGATGACAAAACTCTCTGATAGGGACATCTATGTCAGCGCAAAACTAATTCCCAAGGCAGGACTCTATAAAAGGAGACCGTGGGAGAGATTATTTAGAAGATTTGCACTGAAAGATGAAATATTAGTAGGAGACTCTGTTGATCTGGCAATTTCTATTGAGAATAATTCTGGATTGGACTTCCTCCCTGGCAAGATCACCATCTTCGGCTTCATCAATGAGCAGGATATATATCTCCCAACGGTGATAGAGTACCCATTGGTCCCTCCTCATGGCAGGGTTGAAGTTCCCATTGATGATGCCCTCACGTATAGATTCATAGCCTTTAAGCCAGGTGTAGTTAAGATTAAATTGCAGTTCCACGAGCCTTTATCTTTCAGAGTGTTAGCCAACGATGAGGTAACAGGTAGGTCTTATGTTTACAATAGCAGCAATTTGTTAACTCAAAAGCTTGTGCACGATAATCTTGAAGTGTACACCTTGACGTTGCTTTATTCAACCGTAATATTGCTTGCAGCAAGCATTGTTATATTGATCCTCGGATTACTCCATCTCTAATCTAACTCGCCAGACTTAGTGGCTACCCACTCGATCCCAATTTTTCACTGAGCTTAAGGGGTTCGACGCACTTTGAAGCTAAACTCGAAGATAGAAAATCAAGAAGAAAATAATAAGGATATTAGTCGACTGGACTAAAACTGGTCTATTATTTCCAACCCCTCTAATGCAGGAAGCCATGCTGCTTTTGCCTTTGCACTCAGTACCTGTTCCCTGAACAACCTCAGCTCGTCAAGCTTATCCGGATACATCAATGCGAAGGTCAGCCCGTCAATCAACCCTTCCAGGTACATCTCCCTATGGAATGATTCAGGCTCCCTATCGTCCATGTCCTCCTGGATCATCCTACTCACCCTCATACTGGTTGAGGAAAGCAAGTATATCTTCTGTATGCAGCTGCTTTACCTTCTGCTCCAGCAACTTGACTTCTTTCAACTCGTCCTGACCTCTTTCCTTTGCTTTCTTCATTTCATACTCACAGGCCAGGACTCCTTTCAGGAATCCGGTCCAGAATCTCTCATCTTCTCTGTTCAATCTACCACCCTCTGATTCTCTATTGCATTTAGAGCTCTATCGAAGTTGCTGACGTGGACGTCCTCTATCCTCTGCTTCATGTACGAGATCTCCTTTCTTACTTGCTCAAGGGTGCTGGAGTCTCTTGCCTTCCTTTCCATCTTGATGGCGCATTTCAATGCACCATTCCAAAACTCGATATCTTCTCGGTTCATGTTAATTACCGAATTACCTAACTACCATACCATACTTAAGTATTGTGGTAATTACTCAATTACCGCTGTTGTTAAATATGGTTCTCATATAACTTACCGATGGAAGAGAAGCATAAGACTTCGATGAATTTGAGTAAAAGTTTGTGGTTAGAGTGGGTTCAATTCGTTGTAGCCAAAACAGGCTCTACTATGACTATAAGTAGAGAAACTGAGCAAGCGATAAGGGAATATATGAAAAGACATCCTTCGGATAAGAAGTGATTGCCCTTTCAGATCTCTCAACGGATTTTCAGAGCAATTTAAGATTTGTCTTTTTACTGTAGACTTATAAATGTACTAATGGCACAAAAAGAGTAAAATAGCAACTGAAGATTAGATTCAACATGGTAACGGTTGATCTGTATCAGATAGTGAAGGACTTCGTAAGCGGACATCGAGAACGCAAGGAAATCGAAACGATGACTGGACGTTACTTTACTGTGAAGACGGCTAATGGAGAAGTGACCGGCAGAACCGAACGATTTAGCAAGGTGGGAAAGTCTACACTTATGACAATGGAGACAGACCATGGCAAAACATCAATTCCATTAGAAAACGTGCAGGGAATGACAGAAATATCCTCGAGTTTAAAATTGCAACAGCTGATAAAGATCTCAGAATCAAGAGACAATCCGAGGTCTACCTATCTTTCATGGGTCCTCGGAGCTGCTAAGCCTGTTGAAAAGAGCTCACAAAAGTGGTTCGAGGAAGAGGTATCTATACTCGGGCATCAAATTCACATTCTAACAAATCTTTTCCCTCATCGAAATTACGAAGAACTTGGAGATGAGTTAGTCGAAATAGTTGAAGATTTCAAAGAATCGGAACAGAACCTGGACAAAATTATTGAATCAATTGAAAAGAAGAAGGTCACACAAGTTAAGCAGATCTACCACAAAGGAGTCAGTAAACTACCAGGAACTGAATCGGAGCCAGATGTTATCAGTGCAATAAGTGGAATGTTCTTTGCAGCTTCGTCCCTCGAAAGTTTGATGAAGAAAGTTGATGATATTGTCGCAAACATAAACGATGCAATGACAGTTGCAAACATCATTAGAGAGTCTTCTTAAGTGGCCAGAACCCTAGACAAGACCAGGAAAATCTACGATCTAATATTGATATTACAACAGTAAATATGCGACATCAATAGGTTATTTTGTTTTTTGAAGAGGTGTCTAGATTGATTCTGCCTTTTTGAGATAATATCTCTGAAAATCCTACAGATAAGGCAGAATTCTAGTATTAATAAGCTAAATATTTTAAACAACTACAATATGAAGAGTAATGTCACTGTCCTTGAACCAAATGCGTCCTTACATCGGTGCGGCGGTAAAAGACAACCTCAATGTTTCCAATTTTAGAATCGTATATGCGCTCCTAGAAGGAATTGTTTGGAAAATCCAAGTTGAGTATTTCAAAGATACCGGAACCAGTAAGAGTGAAAGCTATTGGCCATATAATGCAATAATGAGGCTTTCTGCTATAGACGGCAAATTAATTAGATCGGA
>JAKATW010000129.1 GCA_021827945.1 Thermoplasmata archaeon | reverse complement strand
GGTGTCCAGCACATCTTCATGAATCCAGAAGTTCAATACTGCAGGATCAGGATGAGGGGACAGTCATTCATCGTGAGCAAGAGGGCTTTCGATAAGCTGAAGTTCCAAAGGGATGCTGAATTCGTATCTGATGTGAATGTCGATGATTACATCCACAAGATGGCAAGGGAGCCTCTCTATTCCCGTGAAATCCCAATCTTCCCTGGGAGATTTGTGGACCCGGAGATTGGAACTGGAGTTGACTATTCCGTCCCAGCACACTCCGTATGGGACCATGTTGGACTGATGGAGATATCTGAGAGACCAAACTACATCCAGGTGATTGAAACAGAAAAGCAGAACGTTACCATGGAGGAGATAAGGAAGAAGTTTGGAATCTCTAACCTTGCAGACAGGGAGAAGTTGATTGAAGCGACGAAGTACGTCTATGAGCAGGAATACTATCACGGCAAAATAGTACGGGGAAAGTTTAAGGGAAACATAGTAAAAGATGTCAAGGACAGGATAACGGATGACCTTATTCAAACGGGTATTGCGATACCTATCTACGAAACGTCGAGGAAAGCTGAGACCAGAGAGGGGAATCCCGTAATCGTTGCGGTAATCAAGAACCAGTGGTTCATTGACTATTCCTTAGAGGAGTGGAAGGACAAGGTCAGGAAACTGGTAGGTACGATGGACCTGAGACCGGACAATCTGAAGAATCAATTCCTTCAGACCGTGGACTGGATCAAGGAGAGACCCTGTGCCAGGAAGAGAGGACTCGGGACTAGGCTTCCAATGGACAGCGACTGGATAATAGAGAGCCTTAGCGATTCAACGATCTATACCGTAGTTTACACAATCATGCCCTTCCTGAGGAAGATGAAATTAGATGAGATAGATGATGAACTCTTCAACTACGTATTTTTCGGAAGCGGTATCCTAGATCACAAGAGTGAACAGACGGTGAAAGAGGCGGAGGAGGCCAGGAAAGAGTATCTCTACTGGTATCCGGTTGACCTGAGACATACCAGCTATCCCCACATCTCCAATCACCTGACATTCTACCTATTCAACCACGTTGCCATTTTCCCCAGGAACGAATGGCCAGTAGGCATTTCGACCGGTGGAATGGTCATTTCGGAAGGACAGAAGATGAGCAAGAGCAAGGGGAACGTGTACCCCCTTCTGACAGTAAAGAGAAAGTATGGTGCAGACCTCTTCAGGATGTATCTAGCATCCAATGCTGATGTATGGTATGACGTGGACTGGAGGACTAGCGAAGTCGAGAACTACTCAAAGAAGCTCGAGAAATTCTACACTCTCCTTGAGGAAGCGAGAGACGTGAAGGATGAGGCAGATGATAGGGACCTCTGGATAGTCTCAAGGATGGCAGACAGGATCACGAAGAGCTCAAAGAGTTATGATTCCATGAGGATCAGGGAGGCAACAATAGACCTGTTCTTCAATGCTTTGAACGACGCAAGGGACCTCGAGAATTTCTCTGGAAAAGAGAGAGCTCTGAGGGCAAGCAGAAAGGTTGCCAAGGAGTGGGCACTCAGCCTCTCTCCAGTGATTCCATTCATAGCTGAGGAGGTTTACTCGATGTACGGGGGGAGCGGATTTGCTTCCCTGCAACCGTATCCGACGATGGAAAACCCGTACAAGAGACAGGAATTGGAGTGGGATTTTGTAGAATCAATAGTTGGGGACTTCAGGAGCATAACAAAAGTTTCAAACATGAGACCCAACAGGATGGTTATCGGAGTTGCAGAGGAGTGGAAGTGGAAACTGCTGGAAGAATCCAAGACAAGGGACATCAAGGCTATGATCAGGGATGCAAGTCCCGAACAGAGGGAGTATCTCCTGATGCTGATGAAGAAGAAAGACCTTAATCAGATCGTGAGGGACGAGGAAGCTGTTTTGGTAAAATTCAAGGACGACCTGGCAAGGTACCTCAACATCGATATAGCTGTAACCAACGATGCGGCTTATTCTAAGAAGGCGCTTCCTGGAAGGCCAGCTATAAGACTGGAGTGAACTTATTTTTTCAGGAACTTTTCCAGTGTGGCTCTCGCGGTCGGGGTAGTCAAGACCTCACCGAACAGCTTCTCTTCGAGTTCCGAAGAATACTCTGCCCTCCCGAGGAGAGCCTTTATTCTCTTGATGCTGTCGTGTGACTTTTTAGAGAGATCAGCAGCAATCCCATCTGAGAAACTGACCGGATTATCCACTAGGTAGCTGACCAGACCGAGCCTGTATGCTTCGTTCCCATCCATGACCTTACCGGTAAGACCAACGTACCTTGCTGCTCCGTACCCTGCAACCCTGGCTATTCTCTTCAGTCCGCCCCATCCAGGTATCAGGCCCAGGTTTATTTCAGACAGGCCCATCTTTATCTGAGTGGAAGCGACCCTGATATCACAGCTTAGGGCAAGCTCCAGGCCCCCGCCATAGGCTCCACCTTCCATTGCCGCTATGGTTATGGCCTCGTAATTCTGCAGGAAGTCCATGAAATCGTTTCCAACCTTTGAGAACTTCTCTCCCTCGCTGCCGGATGCGGAAAACATTACTGAAAGGTCGCCCCCGGCAGAGAAGAATCCTCCTTCGCCCCTTATGACAACAACGGTCACGTCCTTAAGCGATCTGAGCGCATCCTCGAGCTCTCTCAGTATCTCCGGGGCAAGAGCGTTCTTCTTTTCCGGCCTGTTCAGTATGATATGGGCCACCCTATCCTTGCTGTCAACCCTGACGAAACTCATGCCAATACACTAACCGAGGACGAACTTGTAAGAGAGTTCACCGTTGCCAAATTTCTTTTCTGAAATGGTCAGCGCCTTTCCAGACTGATCCAGCACTGCCGTTATATAACCGTCAGAGACGTCAAGGAAATCCTCTCCGCTCTTCCTGGCGGTGATTCTCAGGATTGATATGTGCTTTGAAACCTCATTGACGGAAGATTTCACAAATGGGACATCCGTTATGATCCCATCCTCCAGGAGGCGGACAAGCTGTTTGGATGTCGAGAACTTTGCAATGAACTTTGTCATTTTTGCTCTGTCTCCAAGTGCATATCCGAGCTGGTTGAGCCTCGTCCTTACATCTCCTCCCAACGTAGTAGCTGCAGATTCTATGACTTTCTTATAGATCTCTTCTGAGTATATTTGACTCCTTCCAATGTCCGCAAGTCCGGTAAAGAGAATCGACGGTTTATTCAGCTCATTTAGCAGCACTCTCACTCCGCTCATCCCTCTCCTCTGCTTCACGTAATCTATTATAAATTTCAAGTCAGAGCCAGTAGCCTCGTGCATTAATATCCCAGTCAATATAAATTACTGATTATTATCCTTTCCGTCACATCTCACTGATGGTCACGAGATTCACGTCATTCTTCACATATTGTCGGACCTTGAGTGGTGTCTATTTCTTTGCAATCATATCACACATAGTCAGTTATCGATTTGATCTCTCCTGTGAATCCGTCCATGACCAGAGCGGAAGAAGAGTAGATTGGATAATAACAGGTATTGATAAAAGTTACCTTTATCGTCTCCTCTAGGGGCCTTACCCTGTTCCTGGAGTATATTATGAATGCGTCCGTCTCGCTCTTCTCAACGACCTCGGTTTCCAGGCTGTCGCTTATCCACCTCTTCGCTCTCTCCATTGATGAAAGTGGTTCCCACTTCAGTTCCAGCTCCCTGTGAGTAGTCGGCCAGGTGTCCAGTAGCTCATAGCCATTTATTGATTTCGAGACTCTCCCGTTCACCGCATTCACCATTGCATTGCCCTCCTTGACGGAAAGATTGTCCCCCTCCATCACCTTCATCGTGTAGGAAAAGAAGTGGTGCGGAACGAAAATTAGGTCAGACCGGAGGCCTATGGAGTTTGTCACCATCTCTCCGCTGACTACCGGTCTTATGTATCTGGGGTTGTTCCCCTCTTCCAGGTACACCAGGATGAAGTCCTTGTTCTCCCTTGGTTCCCGGACTACCGGTCTCTTTTGCTTCTTCTTTGATAGTTGCATGTCGATGAGGGCCTTTCCCAGAAGTCTTGCAGTCTCATCTCTAGTGACAGAAGTGATCTTGTGCCCCTTGCAGTAGGACAGTATGTCCTTGTTCGGGTCATCATTCAGAACGAACAGAAATCTCTCGCCCGGGAATGAAACAGTTGAGGAATGAAACTCCCTTACCTTGTCCAGGTCAGAGCTTTCGAGGAGCATGATCACTTCCCCAGAACCATCACCGTGATCGACCCATATATACTCCTCAGGATACCCGGGGTAAGTTCTGTATCCCATGCTCTTGACCATCTCATCAATGAGTATTCGGATATCCATCTGATTTTGGTATAATCTGGCAGATAATATGATTATTGCTTGGTGATTCCAATGAGAGCACGGAATTTCAATATCTTGAAAAATGGAAGAACCTGTCAGGACTCTGAATTGTACGAGGTCTTTAAGAACTTTAACTCCTTAAAATTCAGTATCCTTTTATAGAATCCCGAAATACTGGAAACAGTGTGACACATGTATGAAATAAGGTTCCACGGTAGAGGTGGACAAGGTGCGGTCACAGCATCAAAAATACTTGCTACTGCTGCTTTTCTCGAGAGCAAGTGGGTGACCTCCTTTCCTTTCTTTGGCACGGAGAGAAGAGGAGCGCCAGTGACAGCATTCACAAGAGTCGATGATAAGAAAATCGAACTCAGGAGCCAGATCTACGAGCCAGATGCCGTGATCGTTCTAGACAAGTCACTTATGAGTATTGTGAACGTCACTGATGGACTGAAGAGTGACGGGGTGATAGTCGTTAACGGCAAGAGCGGGAACGTGAGAGAAGCTGGCAAATATAGAGTTGGATATGTAGATGCCACGAGTATCGCACTCCGGAACGGACTTGGTGACCCTTCTCACCCGATAGTCAACACGGCCATCCTGGGAGCGTTCGCAAAGGTAAGCAATCTCGTATCACTCCAGTCAATTAAGAATGCAACCTCCGATATGGTCCCTTCAAGGAAGAAAGAAAATGTAAACGCAATACAGGAAGCGTATGAAGAGACGGAGATGAACTAGATATGGCCATTCTTCCTATAACCTATCTTTCATCATCGACCAAGGTAATGTCGTCGTGGAGAACATCCAAGCCAGTGATAGATTATTCAAAGTGCACGAGATGTGCAATCTGCTGGAAGTTCTGCCCTGACGTTGCTATCGACCTGGTCGTCGATCCAAATCTGAATGCGCCCAGCGAGAGGTTTAGAGTACTAGAAGCACCATCCATAGATTACGACCACTGCAAGGGATGCGGAATCTGTGGAACCGAGTGTCCATTTGGTGCAATAGAGATGGTCAGGGAGGAGATTTAGGTGGAATCGATACAATCTTCGAGAAGGATAATGACTGGAAACGAGGCCGTGGCAACAGGTGTCAAGCTATCAAACGTGAAGGTAATCTCAGCGTACCCTATTACTCCGCAGACTACCATAGTTGAAAAACTGGCTGAAATGGTTGCGAACGGAGAACTTGACGCCAAGTACATTGAGGTGGAGAGCGAACACAGTGCGATGGCGTCTGTGACCGCGAGTGAAATAACAGGGGTGAGATCATACACAGCATCTTCCTCTCATGGGATACTCTACATGCACGAGAATCTGCACTGGGCTTCAGGAATGAGGGTTCCAATTGTGATGTCCGTTGTGAACAGGGCCATTGGACCTCCGTGGAGCATATGGGGGGAGCAGACTGAAACGTTCAACCAGAGGGATACTGGATGGCTGCAGATATACTGTGAGTCTAACCAGGAAGCTATGGATAGCATCATTCTTGGATACAAGATAGCTGAAAACAAGAAAGTCCTTCTGCCGGTCATGAACATGCTGGATGCTTTTACCCTCTCGCACACCTCAGAACCAGTAGATGTCAGAAATCTGAAGACCTCATACGATTACCTGGGAGACCTAGACCTCGATTTCAAGCTTGATTTCAAGAACCCAGCTGGATACGGATCACTGGTGGCTCCAGATGGTCCCTTCATGGAGATGAGGAAGGACATGAGGGATAGCATGTACAACGCATCTGGGTTGATCAAGAGCGAGATATCGAACTTCAACGAAGTATTCGATGCAGAGCTTCCGGGCCTCACAGAGAACTTCATGATGGAAGATGCTGACTACGCTCTGATCACCGCAGGTGCAATTTCCTCTACTGCAAAATATACGGTAAGAAAACTCAGGGAGAGAGGACAGAAGGTCGGACTTATAAGGCTGTATTTCTACAGACCTTTCCCTGGTGAGGAGATACTGAAGGCAGTCAGGGGCCTAAAAGGACTGGGCGTAGTTGAGAGAAATGTATCATACGGTCAGAGGGGCCCGACTTTTGAAGATGTGGTCTCTGCTCTGTACAGAAGGGCTGACGTCCCAATAAGGAACTACGTCGTAGGACTTGGCGGAAGGGATATCAGGGTGAAGGATTATGAGAAGATGTTTGAGAACCTCATCGAGGGCGACAACGACATGGAATGGATAAACGTGGCGGTGAGATAGATGCCGATTACGATTCCAAGGGAAGAGTACATGCAGAAAGGGCACACGGCATGTGCTGGATGTGGTGCAACCCTCTCAATGAGATATGTCCTGAAGGGGATGGGACCTAAGACTGCAGTGACCGTACCCGCATGCTGCTGGTCTGTGATTCCTGGAGAATTTCCCTACACTGCCCTTGACGTACCCCTGCTCTATACGACCTTTGCCTCAGCAGGTGCATCAATTTCAGGACTGAGAGAGGGTCTCGATTCACAGGGGAAAGAGGATTACAATGTCGTCGCTTTCGCTGGAGATGGCGGAACTGCAGATATAGGACTCCAGGGCCTTAGCGCGGCTATGGAACGTGGCCACAACGTGCTCTACATAATGTACGATAACGAGGCATACATGAACACCGGGATCCAGAGGAGTGGGAGTACTCCTTATGGAGCATGGACCACCACCACTCCCGTTGGTCTGAAACGGGACTACAAGAGGGAGAAGAAAAAATACGTGGCAGACCTGATGATGGCCCAGAATGTCCCTTATGTTGCGACTGCGACCGTTGCATATCCGGAGGACTTGGAAAGGAAGATATCGACTGCAAAGTCGATCAAGGGACCAAAGTTCATTCAGATTCTCTCACCATGCCCCCCCGGGTGGTACTATAATTCCGCTGATACTATCAAGGTCTCGAGGCTTGCAGTAGAGACAAGGGTCTTTCCACTCTACGAGTTCAAGAACGGAAAACTCACCTTATTCAAGCCTGCCAAAAAGCCCAACATCACCGAGTATCTGTCACTTCAGGGGAGGTTTGGACACCTGAAGGAAGACGAGATAAAAGAGGTAGAGGCTGCAGTGGCAGAGAGATGGGAATCTCTCCTGCGAAAGGAGCAGAATTGAATGCAGCTCGATCCCCTTCTAGGACCTGAAGGGCAGACAGAATTCCTACTTGGAAATGAGGCAGTAGCAAGAGGGGTATATGAGGCAGGAGTCTCTGTAGCGACTACCTACCCAGGAACTCCCAGTTCGGAAATAGGAGACATACTTTACAGGCTCTCGGACAGGATGGGAATAAAATTCGAGTTCGCGACTAACGAGAAGGTGGCACTGGAAATTGCTGCAGTCGCATCCCTGGGTGGACTCAGATCATTTGTGTTCATGAAGCACGTTGGACTCAACGTTGCTATGGACTCTTTCATGTCTCTTTCCGGTGCCGGAGCGAAGGGCGGAATGGTCGTATTTTCTGCAGATGACCCTTCGATGCATTCCTCCCAGAATGAACAGGACAACAGATTCCTTGGAAAGTTCGCAAAGATCATAGTCATAGAACCTTCAAGCCCGCAAGAACTGAAGGACTTCGTAGTGAGTGCGTTCGACCTTTCAGAGGAGGTGGGTCACCCCGTACTGATCAGGAGTGTGACGAGAATCTCTCACATCAGAGCGCCGGTGAAGCTGGGGAACCTGAGGGAAAAGAGGGAGTGGGACTACAGGAAGGACACATCCTATGTTCTTCTACCGGAGAATGCGTACAAGGCACAGACCTCGATCGTAAATAGGCTCGACAAAGTGAATTCCTCTAAATTCAGGGACAGGTTCAACATTGCATACGGTAGCTCTTCCACCCTTATCATAACTTCAGGAGCAGCTTACAACTACATTGACGAGGCACTGCAGATGCTCAATGTCAGGGCAAGAATCTTGAAGATTGGGCTCAGCTTCCCGCTCGATATGGAGGGAGTGATACAAGAGATAGAGAGAGCAGACACAGTAGTGTTCATTGAGGAAGGGGGACCGTTCCTGGAGGAGCAGATCCTTTCAACCTGCGCCTTGAGGTCGATCAACAGAAAATTCCATGGAAAGTTGAATGGTGCTGTTCCAACTTCCTACGAGATGGATGTGGACAGAGTGGTCGGATTCCTCTCCAAGATATATGGAATTCAGATTCAAACCAAAAACCCAGTACCCAATATCCCGGTGAGGGAGCCTGTGCTATGCCCTGGTTGTCCCCACCGTGCGACGTACTATGTCGCAACCCTCGCTATGAAGCAGAAGGGAATAAAGCATCCAATTGCTCCGACAGACATTGGGTGTTACACTCTGGGGTATTATGAACCGTACGGGTTGGGTGATTTCTGTTTCTCGATGGGCTCTTCCGTCGGATCGTCCAGCGGATTCGCAATGAACTCGAAGGAAAAGATCGTGAGCTTCATTGGCGACAGCACTTTCTTCCACGCAGGCATACCTGCACTGGTAAATGCGTATCACAATAATCACAACTTCCTTCTCGTCATAATGGACAACTCGGTTACCGCAATGACCGGTGGTCAACCAACACCTGAGTCCAGTCCTCCATTCAAGAGAGTTGACATTGAAAGCGTGGTGAGGGGTATAGGCATAAGGAATATTTTCTCTATGGACCCCTACGACCTCAAGAATTCCCTGGAAACATTCAAGAAAGCACTCTCCACAGATGAGCTTGCAGTGATCATAAGCAAGAGGGAGTGCGCTCTGGAGGTGGATAAGAAGAAACCTCTGTCAGAACTTACAATTTTCCAGATAGATCAGGACAAATGCAACCAGTGCTACAACTGCATCAGGAATTTCGCCTGCGCAGCCTTCTACGTCGAAGACGGCAAGGTGAAGATAGACCCAGAACTGTGCGACGGTTGTTCCGTATGCTCCGAACCTCTCGTTTGTCCGTTTAATGCGATCGAAGAGGTGAAGACATAATGGTATCAATTGTATTCGCTGGAGTTGGAGGACAGGGAGTGATCACCGTAGCCATGATTATCGGAAGGGCGGCGGTCCTGGAGGGAAAGAATGTCCTTATGACTGAACTTCACGGAATGGCACAGAGGGGGGGAAAGATATCAGTGGAGGTCAGGATAGGAGACTACAAGAGTGCCATAATTCCTGGAGGAACTGCGGACGCAATCGTTGCCTTCGAAGAACTGGAGGCAGTGAGAAACGTTGCTAAACTGAAGGAGGGAGGGATTATTCTCCTCAGTAGGCGAAAGATACATCCAGTCTCCATGACAATGAAAAATCAGAATTATCCTGACGAGCTTATCCAGAACGAACTCAACAAATACACGATGATGAATGTGGAGGCAGACCAGGTCGCGCTCGAACTAGGTTACAAAAGAGTTGCAAATACTGTGATGGTCGGGGCAGTGTATTCGACCGGTCTCCTGGGGCTAAGGGAAGAGAGCCTTATAACCGCGATAAAGGAATCACTCCCGGAGAAGGTATGGAAAGTCAACCTCCTGGCATTCGAGCACGGCAAACGACTTCTTCCGGTCGAGGCTGCTAGCAGTCTATGAAGATCGATATAATCGGGGCAGGCTCTATGGGCATAGTTCTATCTTACTTCCTTCGCAGTAAGAACGATATTGTGCTCATAGTCAAGAAGGGTGAGAGCCCCTCATACCAGAACGGGCTTGTGCTCAGAAATGGTGGAACGGAAGAGAGATTCTCCGTAGGAGTCTCAGAGACGACAGGTGATCCCGACATAACCATAGTCTCGGTCAAGTCATACGATCTCGAGAAAGTTTACAGGGAATACGATCTGAGAGGCAACGTCATTCTGGTCCAGAATGGACTTTCCCACCTGGTAACAGAAAGTAGAGGATTTACGAAGATATATGCGGTCACTACGTGGGGTGCCAAGAAAATATCGAAAGGGGTTGCAGAGCTGACAGGAAAGGGTTACTTCAGGGTCGGCAGCGACTCAGTCAGGATTGACATTTCTTTTCTGAGGGAAGCAGGAATAAATGCAGAATGGGTCGATAACATCAGGGAAGAACTCTACAGGAAAGCAGCAATAAATGCGGTCATCAATCCAATCACTTCACTGTTCGGAGTCAAGAATGGAGTTGTGGCAAACAGCAGGGAGTTATGGAGCATAGCGTCTGAGACCATCAAAGAACTCGATGAGTTGTTCACGAAACTGGGGTATCATCTGGAGATCGAGAAGAACGTGCTCGAAACTTGCAGGGTAACCTCAGAGAACACCAGCAGCATGCTACAGGACCTCCAGCAGGGAAGGATGTCGGAGAATGATTCGATTACTGGCGAGATAATCTCCCTGGGGAGGAAGAACGGGATGGAAATGAAAGTGAATACTTTCCTCTATGAGTCCATAAAGTTCCTACAATCCCACAATAAGAATACAAACTGAATACCGCATAAATTTTTACAATTCAGTGATTTGCTACCTTTACGGGGTACTTCCCGGTCAGGCAACCCAAGCAGAGTTTTTCCCTCCCCTGGTGTGTCGCTTCTATCAACCCCTCAAGCGATATGTAACTCAAGCTGTCTGCACCGAGCTTTGTATTTATTTCCTTGATGCTCCTGTTGGCTGCTATGAACTGGTCCTTTGTCTTCATGTCGATACCGAGATAGCAAGGATATCTCACAGGAGGACATGCAATCCGGAGATGTACCTCCTTTGCTCCGTACTTCTTCAGGAGCCTGACAATCTTCCTCGTTGTGTTTCCCCTGATTATGCTGTCGTCTATCAGGATTACCTTCTTCCCATCTATCAGCTGTTTGATCGGGTTCAATTTTATGTCGAGCTCATTCTCCCTACCCGTCTGCTCTGGCATGATGAACGTCCTGTCCACATACCTGTTCTTTATGAGCCCCTCCGTTAGTGGAATGCCAGACTCTTCTGCATATCCCTGAGCATGTGTTCTGGCAGAATCTGGAACCGCCACTACACAGTCTCCATCCTCGACGGGGCTCTCCCTCGCAAGGATCCTGCCTAGTTCCATCCTTGTCTCAAAGACGCTTCTCGTGTCCAAGACGCTGTCTGGTCTTGCAAAGTAGACGTATTCGAACATACAGTGCGCTGTCCTGGCACCCTCATTGTACATGAATGAATCAATCTCATTCTTCTTTATTTCAACGATTTCTCCTGGTTTGACATCCCTTATGACCTTTCCGTTCAGCTGGTCGAAGACAACACTCTCTGAAGCGGCACAATAACCAAACTCAGTCGTGCCAACGACAAGCGGCCTGATTCCATTTGGGTCCCTCGCGACAAACACCCTCTGGTTTATCATGATGTTGAGGGAGTACGCCCCGACCAGTTTCTTGAATGCACTCTTCATCGACAGGATCGGGTCATCTGTCTTTGAGAGTTCTATTGAAAGAAGCTTCATTATGACTTCGGTGTCGGAGTTCGTGGCAAAGGAGTAGCCCTTGCTCTCCAGTGATCTCTTGAGCTGGATTGCGTTGACTATCTCTCCGTTGTGACCCATAGCGATCTGGTACTTCCCAATATTTGCAAAGAGGGGTTGTGCGTTCTCGATTGTCGAAGAACCGGCTGTGCTGTACCTGATGTGACCTATTCCCATACCGATATCTTTCTCTATCTTCACTCCGGAAAACACTTCATTTACAAGTCCCATCCCCCTGTAGTTCTTAAGCGACTTGCCGGTGCTGATCGATATACCCGCAGATTCCTGTCCCCGGTGCTGAATAATCCTCAGCGATTGGATCAGTCTATAACCAACAGGCACGCTCTCTGCTAGAGCGACAATCCCGCAGGATTCACCTAGACTTCGCCCAGTTATAACTTCTGAGCCTTGAATCCGGATATCCACAGTGTGCGCACCTTTTGTCACTGACGTTATAGGAGTGCTGTCCGCATCTCCTGCACTTTATATGGACTTTTATCCTGTTCCTTCTCCCCATTGAGGGGGTTCCTCTCATATCATATCGCCTCCGAAGGTGAAATATATACCACTACGTCCCCTCTCACTACCATTACAGGGAAAGTTCCCCTGCTCTTGTTTTCGATTACCTCTTCCGCGTTCTTTATGACAAGGTTAAGGTGTTGATCGTAACCATCCAGCAGTCCCCTATACTCCCTGTTCCACTTCACCTTAACCAGCACGTACTGGTTAAGACTGTTCCCTAGAACATTCAGAGGACGCAGCTTGCCTTCCATGAGACCCCATTGTTACCTGATATATAATTCTGATTAGAATCATAGCGAGATTTGGGAGACTCCATGGTGCGGAATACCACCGTAATCTCTATTATTCTTTGAATTGAATTTAATAGGATATGGTCGCTATCACTTGACTTATCTCTCGAATTATTTGCGGTCTGTCGTTCCAAATTATTTTTAGTCAGCAAAATATATAGTTTCAATGGCAACAATAGGACTAATAGGCGGATCGGTTACGGGAAAGTTGCTTGAAAATGCCGAGTTCGTCAATCTCAGCACCCCATACGGAGAAATGTCTTCTCCAATGGAAATAGGAAAGATTGGGGGGAAGGAGGTTGTAGTGCTCTATAGGCATGGGAAGGAACACAAGATACCGCCGCACAAGATAAACTACAGGGCTAACATATATGGACTAAAGGAAATGGGTGTAGAGAGAGTGATAGGAGTTTCTGCAGTCGGATCTCTTCAGAAGGATATAGAACCGGGAGCGATAGCTCTACCTGATCAGTTCTTCGATTATACCAAAGGCAGAGCGTACACATTCTATGATGGACCACAGGTTGTCCATATCTCCATGGCAGATCCATTCTGTCCGGAACTACAGGAAATTTTCCACAAGAGTCTCATCGATCTGAGGATCAAGTCTAGGAAAGGAGGGACTTACGTATGCATAGAGGGCCCCAGGTTCTCGACGAGGGCTGAAAGCAAGTTCTTCAGAGGGGTGGGGGACATTATAGGCATGACGCTCGTTCCTGAGATAAACCTCGCGAGGGAGAAGGAGATGTGTTACCTGACACTAGCAACTGTCACAGACTATGATGTCTGGGCAGAGATACCCGTAAATTCAAAAGAAGTGGTAAGAGTTATGAAAGAAAATGAGGAAAACATAAAGAACGTACTGACAAATGCAATCCCAAGAATTGGTTCTGTGAGATCGTGTAGCTGCGGTCTTCATCTAAGGGAGGCAGGGCTTTGAAGGCTAGATTCCTGGGAGGGGGAGACGAGGTCGGGAGACTTGGAATGGTCCTCTCCTCAGACCGGTACAAATTCCTCTTTGACTATGGAATGAACCCGACAAAGCCCCCGACATTCCCGATGCTTGCGCCGAAGGTGGATGGCGTGTTCGTCACACATTCACACCTAGACCACGTGGGAATGCTTCCGTGGCTGAATAAGAATGGTGGGGCCAACGTCTATGCAACTCCTCCCACATTATCGGTGATACCAATCCTTCTGTACGATTCAGTGAAAATAGCCAATCTTGAAGGAAACAAATTGCCGTTTGAGGAATTCGACGTTGATAGCATCATAGAGACCTTCACACCTCTCAACTATGGAGAGACCATGGAGTTCAAGGACCAGGAAATCACTTCTCACAACACAGGTCACCTGGTAGGTAGTTCAATGTACCTTATCCAGAATGACAGGAAGATCGTGTTCACAGGAGACATCCAGAGCATAGATACCCACCTGACATTCGGAATCAAGCCCATTGACACCGACATACTGATAGTTGAGAGCACATATGCGGGGAAGGAGCACCCTCCTCGACCTAGTGTCGAAGAGAATTTCTTGGCGTCAATTCAGAAGGTCGTGGAGAATGACGGAGTCGCAGTCGTTCCTGCCTTTGCGACAGGAAGGGCACAGGAATTGTTAATGGTACTTGAGAACACAGACTATGAGATCTGGATAGATGGGATGGCAAGGACCGTATGCAACGTCCTTCTGAGCTTCCCAAAGTACATCAAGAACTACCAGAGGTACAAGAAGATGCTCAGGAGAATAAGGTTGGTAAGAAGTAAGTCAGATCGTGAGAAGGCACTCAGTGGCGATGTCATCATCACGACCAGCGGCATGCTCGATGGTGGTCCTGTACTCAATTACATATCTCAGCTGAACGATCCGAAGAACGGGCTGTTCCTGACAGGATATCAGGTTGAAGATACAAATGGCCGAATGCTCCTGGAGACAGGTAGTATCGACCTTGCTGGGGTCGCTTCAAAGGTGAGCATGGACGTCAAGTTCTTCGATTTCTCTGCACATTCCGGACACAAAGAAATTGTAGAATTCATTGAGGGATCAAGGCCGGACAAGGTCATACTGATGCACGGAGAGAAGAGGGAGGAGCTGGCCAAGGATCTGACTTCGGCAAAGGTGATCCTCCCCAAGAATGGAGAAGAGTTTGAAATCTGACGTGTATGCTCAAGGATAGGGTACTCGATTTACTGTTCAAAGAGGAGATAACTCAAAAAGAACTGACGACGAGGCTCAAGTCTTCGAGGTCAAGAATTTCTGAGGTACTGAGGCAACTTGAGAAACAGGGATTCATCATCAGGAAAAGGATTAGCCAGAGGACCGTTATTGTATCCCTGAACCACTCCGGAACCCTGAGGGTCGGACTCCTGAGAAGCGCAGAGTACGTTCACGTCATATCAGCTTTGCACGACCTGGAAGACAGGATACCTTTCAGAGTGACCGTCTACGACAACAGTCTTGAGGCACTCAAGGAACTAATGACGGGATCAGAAGACATCGTTGCAAGTCCACTGATTTCCGGATACTTCTTTTATCTTATAGACAGGAGTATCAGACCCGTCGCAGGGGTTGCACAGGGCGGTGCTGGCCTAATAAAGAGGAAAGAAAGTGGAAGGATCGGAACTACCCCGTTATCAAGGATGGATAGGGATTCGAGAGAGTTCGCTAATTATGAACAGGTATATTTCAAGAGCATAGAAGATATGTTACGGTCCTACAAGAAGGGGGAGATAGAAGCTGCACAGATCTGGGAACCATTCCTGACCATGAACCATGGTGTGAAGAATCCTCCAAGCGGTATCTGCTGTTGCCTATTCAATCGCGGAAAACCCGCGAAGTCAGTCAACGCTTTTATCGAGAGGTACAAAGAGAGAGTAAACGGGAAACTCACCCTAGAAGTAAGGAAAGAGATTTCAAGGCAAATGAGCGAAGTGATAGACGTCAGAGAGAGTGACGTGTTCGATAGCCTAGATTCATATATTTTCACGACAACGGTCAGCAGGGAGGACCTCGAGAAACAGATAGAAACGTTTGGACTACCTGTGGTAAAGGAGGTGGAACCTTTCCTTGAAAGAACCTCCAAAGTTCCCGTATGAGGTATACCCTTGGCAGGAAATGATATTCCAGAAGCTGGAACACAGCGAGAAGAAGTCTACAATACTGGAGAGTCCCACGGGCTCAGGAAAAACCATAGCTGTTCTCTTTCACGCCGTGTCTAGGTACCCCGACAGGAGAATCGTTTTCCTCACGAGGACAAACTCCCAGGGAGAGAACCTGCTCAGAGAAGCCAGGCAACTTGGAATTGAAAAGGTAATGAGTTTTTTTGGACGCGGCGAGATGTGTCTGTTCAAGAAACAGGCATCAGAAATGTCCCAGGGGACTCCAGAGGAGCAAAGCAATTTCTGTAGAGTGCTGATCGAAAAAAACAGGAAAGGCAAGGGAGGCTGCCCATACGATACGAATTACGATCAGGGATGGAAGAAACATATAATGTCGCAGGAAGATTTCGTCGCGGTCGGCGATGAGGGATTCTGCCCTTACTTCGCACAGAAAAGACTCGCGACGGATGCAAACATCATCGTTACTTCATACTCCTTCTTTCTGAACCCGTTCATACGCGAGAGATTCCTCGGATGGATGGAAGCCGAATTGAAGGACATAATTCTGATTGCAGATGAGGCACACAACATTCCTGACCTCACAAGGAGCTTACTCTCCACCCGACTCACACACAACAGTCTCGGAAACTGTTACAAGGAGATAGACCAGTACGGGGATATGATGCTGAACAAGGTCAATGCGTCCTACATAGTGGATTCACTTAAGGAGGCCCTGTCGTCCCTGCTGAAGGAGGGGGATAGGATAGTCACAACACAGGAGGTTACAGAAGCCTACATGGAAGCATTCCAGATGAACTCACTGGACGTCAAGAACCTGCTCTCTCTTATGGCCAACTTCGGACTGTCAAAAAGAGAGACACAAAGCAGCGAAGGGAAGCTGCCAAGGAGCTATATCTACAACTCATCGATCCTGGCCTCAAGACTCATGGAGGATGATGAGAATTACCGTGTCATGATCTCCCACAACGACGAGCCAACTGGAATAAGCCTGATGAATCTTGAAACCTACGAGGTCCTAAAATTCTTCGACAAATCCTACAAATCGTTCTTCATGTCGGGTACGATCTCGCCCTTCAGCAAATTCATAGACGAAATGGGGCTTAGTGGCCCCGAGAAGGTAGTGATAAAGGCGGACTACCTCGAGAGAAACCTGAGGGTGCTCTTTGTAGATGATGTTACATCCAAGTACACTCTCAAGGATGAATCTAGAGAAAGGATGAATTTCTATGTCAAGGAGATAATTGAAAAGATCAAACGAAACAAGATAATATTCTGTACCTCTTACGAGCAGCTTTCTTCCTTCCTGGAACTGGAAATGAAGGGAAGAATCTACTTTGAAAGGAAGGGAATGAACAACGAGGAATTCGTCTCGCTCATTACCGACTTCCGGGAAAAAGGTGGGAACCTCTTTGCTGTGGTCAACGGTCGTATATCAGAGGGAATAGATCTTCCAGGAAAATTGGTAGAAGTGGCTGTATTGACTGGAATACCATACCCCCCTCCATCGCCAGAATCGGCCGCAATGGAGCTCTTCTATGAAATGAAATTCAAGAGAGGGTGGGAATATGCCTATGAAGCGGTAGCCTCAACGAGAATGAGACAGGCAGTCGGAAGGCTGATCAGAAGTCCCGAAGAGAGAGGGGTCGCAGTAATCCTGGATTCCAGAGCAAGGAAATTCAGAACGGACCTACCAAACCTGTACCTGAGCAAGGATGTAATATCTGATACGAACTATTTCCTGGATCAGTAAGGGACGCTCTTCATTTTGAGTTTGTATCCAATGATGTTTACTGCCCTGTGAATCAGTGGTGTGACCACCAGTATTGCTATCACACCCTCCCAAGGAAATAGCGATCTGGCCTCCGGAAGGAAGGCTATGTAAAAGAATGCAAGAGCAAAGAGTGCAAATGGATACTGATCAAGGAAGAGGGATTCCGCTCCCGGGGCCCTCCCGATCCTCCTCTTGATGAATGAACCTACAAGATCCCCGAGCATTGAAAATAACGAAAGAGTGAGGACCATCGCCAGCGCTGGTGCCAAGTATGCTGAAAACACCAGTTCTTGGACATTGAAATAGAGGAATAGATAATTCAGGATCAATCCAATAGCCGTTCCAGCAATTATACCACCTAGAAATCCTGACCAGGTCTTGTGATCCCCGAATATTCTCTTCCCTTTCCAGGTCTTTCCTCCGTCTATGATCAGATGTCCCCCCGTGATCACTGCACTTGGGTTAGCAATGAATGCGGGAATAAACAGTATTAGTGATGCGACGAACGAGGGAATCACATTCGGCCAAGAGTTTGCCAAAATATAACCATTTCTTAGAAATCCCAAGGTTTTTCTATATTTCCCTACTAAGCCCTAAAGGATGGAAACTTCCAAACCAGCTTGGATTCTATTGCAGAACGGACTAGGACTGATAGTTGGGTTCCTTACGATGGTCCTGATCCTGAGAGATGCGGGTTTTCATACATGGGGTCTATTTTCTGCGGCGCTCTCATTTGGCCTGGTCTTTTCATTCGTTTCTGACCTGGGAATAAACACCGCTCACGTCAGAATGATCGCAGCCGGAAAGGACAGGAATGAATACAACAACGCGCTCATTTTCATGAAGGTCCTTCTGACTCTGGTCTATGTAGGAGTCATCTTCCTCGCGGTCTTCATCTGGACCAGAGTATTCCATCAGGCATTTGAATCGCCTCTTGTCTACCTGAGTCTCCTGCTTCTGATTCCGTATTTTGTGGGGTTGCCCTATATACAGGCAAACCGTGCATTCTTCACCGGTACACAGGAGGCATTCAAGATGTCTTTCCCACCAATAATGGAGTCAATCACGAGATTTATAGCAGTCTTCGTGCTCATTCACATGAACGTTTTTCATTTCCCGTCATCATCATCTGGACTTTATCAGATGGCTCTCTTGATATCAATATCCTACTCAATTTCCTATGCTGTCTATGCAATCCTCAGCTTTGTAGTAGGAATGCCGTGGAATTTCAGAATGCCGAAGCTCGAGACCATCAAGACCTATCTGAGGTATTCGTATCCGCTCATTGGAGTAGCATTCACAACTGCCGTTGCTGCCAATTTAGCACAGATACTGGTGTTCTTTGCATACGGAGCCGACCAATCCGCAGGATTCGCGACTGATTATAGATACATTCTGATGATTACGGGGTTTACTATGTCAGTTACGATCCTCATTCTCCCGATTCTAACTTCGCTGCACGTTGCAAACGGGGATTATGGCAAAACGATGGGACAGACGGTAAAGTATCTGACAGTCCTTGTCACTCCACTCACAGCGTTTATTGCCGTACTCGCAGCGCCGGTTCTGAATCTTTTGAGCTCTGCAGCAATCCCATACAGCTTTGCATTTCAGATCATGCTGGTTGGGTCGTGGTTCTGGACTATGTCAATACCGTTCTGGACGCATTTCAATGCTGTGGAAAAGACGAAAATTTCTGGGACTCTGAACACTCTGGCATATACTCTGTTTATAGTGCTAGACATCGTCCTTATTCCAAGATCCCTCGCTGACTTTAGGTTTGCGGGTCTTGGCGTCAACGGGGCCGCATACTCATACCTGTTTTCAGGGATAGTACTATTTATCGGATCTGCCGTTGCTCTTATGAGAGAAGTAAAGATTCCGATAACATATAAGGCACTGAAGGGATCCGTAATGGCAATACTCCTAGGATTGCTGTACTACCTCTTCTTGCATAGTCTGCTACGTCTGCCCCTCCTGGTTCTCATCGGCCTTTTGTTACTCTACGTCGTTGCGTACATAGGCCTCCTTCTCGCATCGAAGACCATTTCGAGGGAGGAACTTGTTGAAATCCTGAACATGGTCAATTTCAAGAAGCTCTTCAAATACGCAGTTGAAGAACTGAAGAATAAGTCTCAATAGTGTTTTATTTCCCATTTTAATCTCAAGGGGTGCCTGTAAGGAACTTGGAACACACTGCAGATGTCAGGCTAAGGGCCTGGGGGAATTCGTTTCAGAGCACTCTCCTCCAACTATCGAATCACATGCTCAGGATGGTTTATGGAAAGGAAATTCAGCCTGACGTTCAATTGAATTCAGAGATTGTATACGAATCTGACGAAAGCTGTGTGACAAGGCTTCTGAATGACCTGATTTACAGAGCAGAGATGACCCAACTCGCTATTAGAGTTAGGAAGATCACACTCTGCAATGGTGTGGTGAGGTGGGAGGGATTTGGAGAGCAGGTAGGGAAGAGGAATAGAGGTTCCATTATGGTAAAGGCAGCAACTTACGACAGAATCAAGGCCATCAGGGACCCAGCTATGATCGAAGTCACGCTTGACATTTGAGAATAAGGAAAAAGTAAAGAATAGTTATAATATCGATTAGGTATAACTTCCCATGGCCAAAGACGATAGTTTCATCCTCGAAGATTCAAAAAAGCTCCTGATTTCAGACGAGATAATTGTCCAAGCTATCCAGGATCTTTACAAGGATGAGATAAAGGAGAGGATCAAGGAGAAACTCAAGGCCAATCCAAGGATGGAAGAGGAATTGAAGGAGGCGATTATGGACTATACGAGGGGCAAACTTCTCGAGGCCGGGGCACAGGGAAAGATACTCAAAGTTGTGGCTGAACTTGGCCTGATTTCTATGCCAGAATCGTTCAGGAATGAGTTGGTTATGTCCATACTCAAGACCATTGGACCGGAGCTGGACGCGATCCTGAAGAACACACTGTAAATGAAAATCACAGTTAACAAGCTCCTCCTCCTAGTGCTTGGTTTGGCATATGCAGTAATCATCCTTCTGAGGAAAAGCATATACTCTGCAGGCCTGGTCGACTGGAACACCATCGCAATACTTTCGTCACTCATTGTTGTTAATACCGGGCTCATGTATTCCGGGGGTCTGAACTTCGTTGCATACAGGATAATGAAGGTGACGAAAGGGAGGAGAAAATTGATGATAGTATCAGTTCTTCTCACATCCTTCATGGCAATGTTCCTTACCAATGACGTTTCACTCCTTGTTCTCATTCCCATAACAATCACAATAGGCAAATTTGCCGGGAAGAACATTGACGATGTCATCATATTTCAGGCTATTGCAGCAAATGTTGGCTCTATGCTGATGCCATTCGGGAATCCTCAGAACATAATAATGTACCGACTGTACTCCCTCAATTTATTCGAATTTGTAAGGACGATGACACCAATCTTCATTGTCTCTCTTGCGATCTTACTTCTATTCTCTGTGATATTCAAGGACGATAAGCTCGAGTCCCACGAAACGGGGCCAAGACCGCACTTCTACTTTTTTGGTCTTTACCTGGCCCTGTTACTTATCACGATCGTGGGAATGCTACTGAACGCGACTATCTACCTCTTTCTTGGAGTGATTCTGGTCTCTATAATTTCCCTACTCCTTTTCGAACCACAGACCGTTGTAAAGGTTGACTACGTGCTCATAGTGGTCTTTATTCTGATATTTCTTGTAATGAATTCTATCAGGTTGCTGATCACCATCCCTACATTCGGAGGAGGGGTGCAGACGTTCTTTTCTTCAATGCTCCTGTCCCAGGTGATATCCAACGTACCAACAACTGTACTCTTCGGAAAGGTGTCTTCGTTTGCAGTTCTGTCCTATGGGGTCAACATCGGTGGAAATGGGACTGTAGTCGCGTCTCTTGCGAACATCATTGCGCTTCGAAACCTGTCTGGGAAGAATTTCTTGAAGTTCAACAAATATTCATTCCTATTCCTTGTGATTACTGCATTATTTGGTTATCTCATCCTTTTCGCATAGGATTTATAAGAAAAGGTCATAGCAAATCATGCAGATCCTGCTTAAGGGCGGTATTCTCTTAACAGAAGACCATTCACCCAAGAGAATGGACTTGTTCATAGATGGCAATCAGATTTCACAGATTGCGGAGAAGATCAGAGTTGAATCAGAATACGTTGTGAATTGCGAGAACAAGATAGTCTCTCCGGGATTTGTCAACATGCACAATCACGTGTCGATGACCAACATGAGAACGCTTCTGGATGACATGCAGTTTTCAAAATTTTTGGAAGCCGGATTCAAGCTTGATGCAGTGAGAACTGACGAAGATGTTTACTATGGAAGCAAACTCGGAATCGCGGAGATGCTGCGAAAGGGAACGACCACATTCCTAGATATGTACTATGGAGAAGATATGGTTGCAAAGGCCGCCAAGGAGGCTGGAATACGTTCATACCTTGGATGGAGCATCGTCAACAAGAACCAGACTACGCAGAAGGGAGAGCCACTCAAGAACGCTGAGGAATTCATCAAGAAATTCAGAGGAGATGAACTGGTCACACCGCTTCCAGCCCCTCATGGGATATATTCCTGTGACAGGGACGATCTGATGGCTTCTAAGGAAATAGCTGACAGATATGACCTACCTTACACGATCCATCTAAGCGAGAATAGGAGGGAAGTATACGATGTAGTTAAGAAGGAGAAGAAGAGACCGGTAGAATATCTCGAGGGCCTTGGATTCCTGAGCAACCGTTTAATCGCTGCCCATGCAATATACGTCACCCTCAACGAAATCAAGATAATGGGAAGGATTGGAATGACAGTAGTGAACAATCCAGTCAGCAACATGAAACTTGCGAATGGAAATTTCGTTCCCGCGATAGAGATGATCCAGCACGGCATCAATTTTACTCTAGGAACCGACTCTGCGGCAACAGGAAATTCGATGGACATGCTGGAAAATGCCAAACTTGCTTCGCTGCTCCAGAAGAACTACAGGGAAGAAGGAGCCGTATTTCCGCCTTCACAGGTCTTAGATTTCATGACGAAGAATCCCTGGAAGGTACTTGGAAAGAACTCTGGTATTCTCAGGGAGGGAGCTCTTGCAGACGTCACCATTGTCGGGGGTGGAGTGGGACAGATTCCACTGAGGAAGGATAATGCGGAGAGGATACTGATATATTCATCAAACGGCAATGATGTCGAGCACACCATAGTGAATGGAAAGTTGCTTTACTCACAGGGAAAATATCAAGGGATGGACCTTGATGATCTCAGAATGAAAAACGAGAAGATATTCGACCGTTATAACTCGCTGATGAATTCGTGAAGAGACCTTCCTCGTCTTCTCGCAGCCCTTTCAATTGCGTCCTTGAATCCTGAGGAGTACTGGGCTGCCTTCTTCTGTTTCCACGCTATCTCGCCACTCAAGTTGACTTTAGAGGCTGCGGACCTCAGGATGTATTTTCTTGAGCCGTCTCTTAATTTCAGGTCGTTCGGGATATTTGAAGCCAATTCCACGATCTTTTCATTAACATAAGGGTAGATCATTTTCTTGCCACCAAGTGAAGCTATTCTTTCCTCCAGTGGGATAACGGAATCAAGTACCTTCCTGATGTCTGTCCTGGAAGTATCATCCTTTTCGTACTTCTTATAGCCCAGGAAGAGTTCATCGGCCCCCTGACCAGTCAGGAGAAGGGACTCACTAGCATCCTGGCTGATAAAGTAAAGGGGAATCTCTATCAGCAACATTAGTGGATTTGTTTCTCCGGTTCTCGCCTTCAACTCTGAAATGCCATCAATTGCTTGCTGATCGGTCTTTATGATCATATCTGTTCGCAGACCTAGTAACTCGGCTGCCCGCGGTGCCCATTCCACATCATGAGATTCGCTGGTGCAAGACGAATAGAGATGAATCTCTTTGCCGATTCTGTGAAGAAGAAATGCCAGAAGGGAACTATCCAGGCCGCCAGAAAACAGAACTCCTGCTGGTTCTGGAACCTCAGAAATTGATTCCTCAAGTGCCTTAATCAGTTTGTCTTCCCATTCCATGGGTTAGTACCAAGATATCTCGGGATGTCGTCGATCTTGATTCTGATCTGTTCCCTCGTGTCTCTGTGCCTGATAGTGACATCACCTTTCTCTAAGCTATCATAGTCTACCGTTATGCAGTACAGGACTCCAACCTCATCGTACCTCGAATATCTTTTTCCTATAGAGCCGGAATCATCGTAAAGAACGGAAAACTTCATTTTGAGAAGGCTTTCAAAAATCGTGTTAGCCCTTGAGTCTAGATCATCCTTGTTCATGAGCGGAAGAACTGCCGCATCGTAAGGGGAGATTCCGTAAGGAATTTTCAACCAGACGTAGCCAGACTCCTCCCTCACTGAAAGATTGTGATCTAGGATTGTGTACATGATCCTGTCCAGACCAAACGCAGGTTCTATCACCGTCGGAATGAAATTCTCCCTATCCACTGTGACTTTCTCTTCTCTTTCATTTGTATATACAGCCAGATCAACCGTCTTACCGTCCATATCTAGTTCTTTCCTGCCTTCCTTGATAGCATTTATTATCTTCGCGGACGATTCGGCGTAATCTGACTTGATTTTTTGATAGTCTATTTCCTTTGTTTTCTGAACTACCTCTTTCTTAGGGATTACTCTTTGAGCGTAGAGGTCTTTGCCTGAAGATTTGATGTGGTTTGTGAGGTCATAGTTCCCCCTGTGTGCGATACCCGTGATCTCTATCCATCCAATGTCTGTAAGAGCCTCTGCATCCCACGTCTCGGAAGAATAATGACTGAGCTCTTCCTTCTTGTGCTGTCTGAACCTGAGTCGCTCCAGATCAATGCCCACGCTCGAGTAGAATCTCAATGCCAGTCCCATGAAATAAGCCATAGGATGGCTCTTCACTACCCCCTTTTCGTGCGCTTCCAGTGGGCTGGCTTTAATCTCCCTCCCCTCTCTCGTCAAGAACGTCACCCTTATCTGACTCTCTGGATCGTGAATCCACTTCTCGTTCTCCGGGTCAAAGAAAGATTCGCACTCCATCATGTTGAACTCTCTCAACCTGTAGAGGGCTCTCCTAGGAGAAATTTCGTTCCTGTATCCCCTTCCAACTGTAATCATTGCAAACGGCATCTTTTCCCTGAAGAACCTGTAGTATTCCTTGAAGTTGATGAACATACCCTGTGCCGTTTCAGGCCTCAGGAACAGGGGTTCCGTATCTTCTCCCTGATCTACCTGAAACATCAATTTTTGAATCTTGACCTCTCCGAGTTCACCCTTGCACTTTTCGCACAGTATACCCAGCTCCTTTATCCTATCCTGAAGCCACTGCCTGTTAAGTGTGACAGGTATGCCAGCTTTTTCTACAAGGTCGTCAGCCCGATACTTGGTGTGGCACTTAGTGCATTCCACTGAATAGTCGAAGAATCTGTCGTAGTGTCCCGAAGCCTTCAGAACCTGCGTGTGGGTTATGGTCGTGCCATCAAATTCAGCTACATTTCCTTCCGAAAACATCATCTCTTTCCATAATCGGATCACCCTGTCTTTAATTCGTGAACCGTATGGACCATAATCGAATAGGCCAGAAAGGCCACCATATATCCCGAATCCCGGGAAATAGATGCCTCTTCTTCTCGATATCTCTTCCTGATCCACACCCTTCATTTTATCAATGAAGATATGACGTCAAAGTCATAAACCATTCCGCTCAATTCATCGTCAACATCTCTTACGGGAAGTTGAGTAAATTTGTTCTTTTTCATGATCTTCGCCGCGTCGTAAGCAGAAGCGCCCTCGAATATCGAAATTGGGCTCTTTACCATTATTTTTTCCACTTCAACATTAGGAATCTCAAGATCCCTTATCGTGTAGTAGAAGGTGTAGACATCCCTCAGGCTTTCCCAACTCCATGCATCATCGTCCTCTCCGATTCCTAGTTGGGTAGAGACTGTCTTGGAATCGAGATTCGCACCGTTGAGCAGATCTCTCTCTGTGACGAGTCCAGTCAGATTCCCGTTATTGTCAAGCACGGGAAATGCAGTGACTTTCGTGAGCTTGATTACCCTTTCCACCATCTTCGCAGTGGACTTGATGTGAAGTGGAATAGCAGTTCGAGTTACCAGCTTGGTTATTGGAGTATCTATCTTCCTGGAGATGACTGCGTCGAGTATATCGTATGGTGTTATGATTCCTGCAATCTTCTTGTTGTCTACAATGACCAGGTGTCTTCTCAGGATCTTCGTGAATATAGAGACTGCCTTGTCAAGCGGATCCTTGGAGCTTAGAGTGGGAAAATCAGTTCTCATAAGTAGTGAAAGTTCATCTTCCTTTGGATGCTCCAGTATATCTCTCCTCGAGACTATACCTGCGTAGTTTCCCTTCGGATCAAGTACCGGCACTGCAGCGACATCTTTGCTGGCCATAACTTGCATAGCATCGGATACTGAAGCTGGTAATTTTAGCGTAAAAGGCTTCTTGGTCATGTAAGACTCAACTGTAAGATTCATTCTCATTCCCTCAAGAGTTTCGCTTTGGTAGACATTTTGATTACTTTAATTTTATTGTTCTTTGTCTATTCAATCGCCTTTATCTTTATTAATGGAAGGTCGAAAGAATAATTTTCTCCTAGCCTTGACTATGACTGGAATGCTGATTCCTTATTTTTTATCCTCAGGTAACAGGCACAGGAATGTAAGGAATTTCGATAATTCGGCGGCAAGGATTTATAACAAGCGATGTTATCGTTCGTTCAGCTCCGGTGGTGTAGTCCGGCCAAGCATATCGGCCTTTCGAGCCGACGACTCGGGTCCAAATCCCGGCCGGAGCATACCTCGTTTATTCTGTGATTGAGTGAGTTCAAGTTGTCAGTTAGTACTGTAGGCAAGTATTTAATACGAAGCACAAATTAAAACCCGTGATTTTGAGCGGGATCTACCTTTCACTTATCGGTTATATCCTTGGCCTGTCTCTTGCTGCACCTCCCGGTCCAGTCAACGCCGTGATAATGAATGAATCCTCGAAATCTATGCTGCACGGAACCAGCGTCGGTGCAGGGGCAATGACAGCAGATCTGATCTTCATGGTTGCACTGTATTTTGGCAGATTGGTGATTCCTGAGTGGACATTCAAGTATCTCTATATTTTCGGGGCCGCAGTGATGGTCTACTTGGCAGTTTCAGTTATTCGATCCAGGATGCCGTCAAAGTCACCAAAGGGGAATTACATAGTTGGTCTGACTATGGGAATTACAAATCCTTTTCAGATCATCTGGTGGGTTACAGTGGGACTTTTCCTGGTCGAAAGACTGAGCATCCTTTCAGTGTTTGGTTTTTTCCTAGGCATACTTACGTGGATCACCGCATTTCCGTATGCTATGAACAGAGTGGGTAGAAGATATTCACCCTACCTGAAAATATTCTCCTTCATAATACTCATAGTCTTCGCCATCGTAATGCTCTATTATGGGCTGAGTTCATTCCTCTGACAGTGGCTCTTCACCCTGTTTGACATATAGAAGCATTCCGACTTGTCTAATTTTAACTCAAAGGTTTAATATTTTATTGTTAATACTCTTCCGATATCAATGCCAGCAACAGAGCAACCGAAGGACTGGTTTTCTAAGCTTGATGAGCAACTCACTAAGAAAGAGAAGGAAGTAATGAAAGAGAGTTCACTTACGACTGGAAAAAAGTCAGAGTTTAACAGGAAGATCCTGACCGATTTATGGCAGACCTGGGTAAGGTTTAACAAGCAAAATATCCATTTCACGATAGATCCACCGCCAAACAAGTGGCTCGAGTTCACCAGCTATCCGGAGAAGTTCCAGCTGAGCGATGACTTCTTCTTCGAGAACGTCAGCAACATTACCTTCAAGGACACTGCGGGTGAGGTAGAGAGAGTGGGAGATGCTCTTAAGATAATTTACAAGAAAGAGGAAAACGAGAGCATTTCTGCCCTGTTCGAGTTTTCAGAAGGGGAGAAGTACGACAGATACACGGGATGGCACAGGTACTTCACGCAATACATCCTCTACGAGTCTCCGATGAAGGCAGCCAAGGTGGAAGAACTCGAAGACGCACTCCTGAACGTGATCGCAAAATGGTACGAGAGCCAGCTGAGGAGAAACAGAGACCTCATAATAGATGAGATAAGGAACAACTACAAGAAGGGTGAAACTTTTATTGACTGATGGAGGTCTGCTTTACCTCCAGGGAATTGAAGGATCGTACGTCAGGGAAATAGATGTTGACATCATCGGATATGAGAGTGGAGGCTACGTTTTGGACAAGACAATAATGCACTACCAGGGGGGCGGACAACCTGGGGACAGAGGGACGATCTTAGCTGGAAACTTGACCATTCCCATTTATAATGTGAAGAAGAAGGGAAAGAAGATAGTGCACCTTTCTGAAGTTGAGACAGATGTCAAAAGTGGAAAATTGATTCTAGATTGGGAGAGAAGGTACAAGATCATGAAGATGCACTCACTCCAGCATGCCTTATCTGCGGTCATTTTCAAGGATGGGTTCAGCTCCCTAGTGACGGAAGTCTTCCCAGCCTATGGCTACATAGAGACCGATTCAGACGGTATCAAGTTGAGGAGAGAGGGTTATTCCATCAACAAGATTGCAAGAGATATCAAAAGATATAATGTCAGCAGGGAAAACCTTGACCAAAAACTGATGGCCAGATGCAACCTTGATAGACTCCCAAAATCAATAGATGAGGTATCGGTAGTGGAGATAGCCGACATGGACACATGTGCATGTGCTGGCACACACGTCAAGAACACGTCAGAAATCGGAAATTACTGGGTCAGGACTCCGGGTAAAAGGGTAGAGTTCGGGCTATTCTGAAAACCCTTCACTGAAACAGTTCCGACTTCGCAAGAATTTCTATTCCGTTCGAACCGATGCTGTAAGGTCTTGCTTTTCTATCGTGATTCGTGAGTCTCATCTTGAGAACTCTTATGATACTGGTAGTAGTGCCGATGCTATCATCATATTTATTCTGAAGCGATATCACTCCATCAGAGACGAATTCTGCCAATCCATCCCTGCTCGAATATGGCAAGGAAACGTTGGATTCAGCCAGCAAAAATGATGTCACCCTGAGGTCCCTCAGCGCGTTGGAGAGATTGATTATCACGTTTCTCTTCAGTATATCGTTCTCCGCAACCATCAGGATGAGGGAAATACTGTCTATTACTATTCTCTTCGGCCTGAGTGACTCGAGATTTGACTTAAGATTCCCCTCAGTTTTCAGCATCTCCACAAACTCAACAGCGTCTGGATTCAGGAGGAAGAGGTTCTTGTCAAGATACGGGGTAAAATCCCTATTGTAGGACTTGGATGCAAGAATTATGCTCTCTTTCCTCTCCTCGAGAGTGAAATATACCACATTTTCTCCCTTGGAAGCACCCCTGTGTGCGAAGTGTATTCCCATCGTAGTCTTTCCTGCCCCATAGCTGCCAAGCACAAGAGTGGAACTCCCCTCGGGAATCCCTCCTCCCAGCATCGTATTTAATCCATCTACTCCAGTGTCAACGCTTTCCATCATTTCACCTTCGTCGTGTTCAACACTATCATGCCTGTCTTGTAGTCAAATTCTGTGTCAAATCTCTCAATCCTTTCTCTCTCTATTATCGGGAGGACTCCCATGAACCTGGGAATAGTCATATATCTCTTCCGCTTGCTGGATTTCTCCGTGGTGTTCCATTCAAACAGGAGCGTCCCATCGAATATCTCCATCAATATGTTCTCTGCTCTCCTCTCTACAATGCCGGAGGTCATCAGCACATAAACAATGGAGTTCCATATCTTGCTGGCCCTAGTCAGACCCCTGGAGATATCGAACATTGTCTTCTCATCCAGATATTTGCCCGTGACGAGATCCGTGAAGGAGTCGATAATTATGAGCCTGTTCTTTCCTGCCTTCTCTATATCCTTGATAAAAGATGAAACGAGACCCTCCCTGTCTCTTATCGTACCACCTCCCACCCATGAGGTTGGTATCTGTGTCTGAGAGTAATAAAGTCTTGAGAAATCGAGAATAGATATCCTCTTTCTAAGGCTAGAGGCAAGACCCTCCTCGAGAGACAGAGTGAGGATGCGAATTATCTCATTAGCTGGTTTTGAAAAAGAAACATAGAGTATCCCTTCCGGGAACTCCACCTGGTAGTTCGCTAGATCTCTCGGAATCTTGCCATCTAGGGCTCTGGCAAGGTTTACTGCAGATGTCAGGGAAAACTCGAAATTCCCTGCACCTGGCTCCCCTAAGAGAAGTACGGAACTCCCCTCAGGAATGCCTCCCTTCATTATGTTATCTAACGAAGGGACAAAGGTCGGGATCTTCACGTGGATTCACCTGCGTCGACTATTGCTTTCCTGACGGCATCCGTACTTTCGATCTCGTACTTCCACCCATTTCTCAACGCCTTAGATATGTCCAGTCCACCAAATTTGATATCTCCGACCCATCCAGCTCCTCCTGGACCCCCAACATAGTTTATTCTCGCATTCGGAGAATACCTGGCAACTGTCATCTCTGCCATCTCTCTGACTGACGTCCTACCTTTGGTTCCAAGATTGAAAAGACCGTCCTCCTTTCCATGCAGTTCTATTATCCCCTTTACGCAATCATCGACGTAGATGTATGATTTCTTCTGGGTACCATCTCCCAGAACATCCAGGACGTCCTTGTTCCTTTTCAATTTAGCAACGAAGTCGGAAATGGCTCCGTGAGTCCCTTTTCTGCCCACAACATTGGCAAACCTGAAAATCGATGATGTGAATCCGTAGTTGCTAGAGAAGCTGAAAATGAACGCTTCTGCCGCAAGCTTTGAGGCCCCGTAGTGTGAGATGGGTCTCAGGGGCCCATATTGTTCGGGGGTGGGGATCATCTCTGCATTTCCATATACGGCACTTGTTGAAGAGAAAATGATCTCCTTGACGTCCCCGCTTCTCATGGCCTCCAGAACCGATAGCGTTGCCTGGACGTTCTCCCTGAAATCTATTACAGAGTCGTCAAATCCTCTTCTCACATCTGCATTCGCACTCAAGTGAAAAACAATATCAACCCCGTCCATTTCCCTTTTAAAAGATTCGGAATCCTTGATGTCCATCTGCTTGAAAACGAAATTCTTTGAAGTCAGGAATTCTTTGATGTTCTCTTTTTTGCCAGATGAAAGATTGTCGACTCCAATAACAGAGTTATCTCTTACGAGATATTCCACTAGATTTGAACCTATAAATCCTGCCGCACCAGTGACCAAAATTCTTTTTCCTTTCACTGTTTGATAACAGGTGCGAAATTTAATAATTTTCTGTACATCGGGATACGTTCATTCATTTGAGCAAACGCTTTGGGACTGACTTGTTTGGTTTCCATATTCATAGTGGAACTTCAAATCACCGCAGAAGCCATTCCCCTGGATTCAGCACTCTATTGGATTTTTCAAATGCACTCATGAATTGCTCAAAAGAGACAATAGATACAACAGTCTTGATGTCTCCGGGCTTATGGTATGCTTGCACGCTTCTGTCATTTCTGCAAAAGTCTTCTTATAGCCTGGATTCACAGAGTGCTCGAACAAAGGTAGATTCATATAATTTCTCATACAGGTGGTCACAAAATTTGTTGGATAGGACCATTACTTGCTGATCTCACACAACTCCAGAAATCTCTCAATGATCCTTGCGGTGAGTCCCCAGACAATCCCGTCCCTGATCCTGAACTCCCTTCCATACTCCCCTTCAGTCATTTGAAGCTCTGACAATTCTACCCACCTGATGTATTCAGATTCCCCGGATGGCACTAGCGGAAGCCTCGTCGGAATTTCAAAGGCATATGCATAGACTTCAAGGTTATTTCTGTTTCTAGGGACGAACGGACCGAAGTGCCCAAGATACTTTGCACCGTAGTTGAGATTCACACCTGTTTCTTACAGAGTCTCCCTTATCGCTGTTTCCTTCAAGATGACATCTTCCTTAGAATGGTGGCCACCTGGAAGAGAGAACTGTCCGGACCATGGGTCTTTCTGGGTCAAGCTCCTCTTCTCCAGGATCAGACTGTCCTTTCCGATGACTATTGCAACTGCAGCGTATTCGATTTGAGGCATCATGGTAACAATCTCATTGGAATCTCTCAAGCCAACAGAATCGGGAATGCGCATTCAATTCCTATTAGAATTATACTACAAAATAGTAACGGCATTGGTCATTCCCGAAAAATAGAAATCAAATGATAAGAATTAAGAAAGAAAAGAGACACCAAGACATAGATAACTAGTCTTCATATTTCTTGATTATCAGGAAGGCCTTCTTCCCTAGGAATTCCTTCGGGCAGTCTACCTTGGCTCCAGATCCGACCTTCGTCACCGTTCTCTCCATGTATGACTGGATGTTCTTTACCGTGATCTGGTTGACATCTTTTATCCGAACCTTTCGCACGACTGTACGTACAAGCAATATATGTTATACTTTCGCTAAACGATCCTCTTGCCTCGCACTGATAGTGATAATGTGGAAATATGGGTGTATCAAAGGATACCCATTTGATTGCTTAACTCATGGAGAATCGCATAGAGAACGGGAAGATAACAATCAAGGACAGAATGAAGACACACTATACGATAAGATAGCTACGACACTTGGAAATTCTGCAAAAGTAGATGGTCCAGCGAGGTTCTCAGGGAAGCGGTGGTATGTGATTATTCTAAATGACTTGCGACCTTTGTATCAACACCCTCGGTTTCAAGCAACCTTTCGTATTTAGAGAGAATAGTCATTCTAGTTTTCCTCTTTGAGACGCAGATAAATCTGAATCAACCTTAATATGCGGGTAGCTGGTTTCTTATTTTAAGCATTAATTTTCCAATCCCCCAGATGTCGATTACAATGCAAAATTATTCTAAGGAAATTCATTGATAACAGTCATTTCATTCAATTTTTAGGAGCTAGTGATACTGCAAAATTATCTTCCTTGCGTAAAATTTTTATTTATACTATGTTTGGGAAAATATGGCTGGCAGGCGGTTGACAAACACAATCTTGACTGGAGTCGTTGCAGTGATTGTCATAGCTGCTATAGTCATTGTTCCTTTTGAGGTACTCGAATCGACCCATCCATTTCATCAAACTACGACTCAACCTCCTCCTTCTTCAACCCATCTCGGTATGCTAAATAGTACTCAGGTAGGAAACGTAACTGGGGGAAAGGTGAAAGAAGTCATTCTGAATAAAAGTGACTTTTTCTTGCAATCGTCCCAGAAACCGATCAACAGGACTATTGCATACTTCAACAGAACTGTGAATTTTGGGATTCATGTACTCGTAGGCTCTTTTGAATTTTCTTCTAATTCCTCTGCATCACTATTTGTCACTCAGATCGACCAGAGTGAAATCAGTCAGCTTCAGGGGTATCAAGAATATGGACTGACGGTAAACAACAGCTCATATGACGGTTTCCATTTCACGACAATATCTCTGAGTCTGGGACTCATTGGCTCTAACGTCTTTATTGCTGCCGGTGAATCAGGGAATTTTGCGTTTGCCATATACTCCACAGGCGGTACCATATTTGATCCGACAACTCTGGTGCAGGATGAGATTGCCACAATGACGGGTTAGATAAAAAAAATCCAGAATCCTCTCAACTCTTGCACGAAAAAATCTTTATCTGATCTTTGCTTGGTGAAAATAGCGTGAGATGAAGACCTGGACTTATTTACTGAATAGGTTGGTATCAGTACCTCCGACTATCTTGATGATCCTTTACTTCATTTTCATCATATTCTCCGCAATTGGAAACCCCAATTCTTTTTCGACAGGTATTCCCACATTCTCGGACTCCCTCTCCTCTTATCTAACTGCATTTGGCAGGTTCGTGCTTGAGGTCTTGACAGGAAACTGGGGTTACATAACAGCTACAAGGAACACTCCGACCTACAGTGGTTATGTCTCCACACTAGTAGAGATTTATTTCTTTTCAACGCTTGAGGTAATCCTTATTGCTGCACTCATTGCGCTTGGCATTTCGTTTCCGCTTGGTCGTTACCTCGGTACGCACCATACATATAAGCTGGCCAAGGTCTTGAGATCCATCACTGTAATAGGGTATCTTACTCCTGCTTATGTAGTAGCACTCGTTCTGCAGGTACTGCTAGGCAAGGGGGTAATCCCGGGAAATCCACTGGCCGTTTTCCCAATAACAGGTGCATACGACTTCACTGCATTGCCCGCCGGACCTTCCAAACCTGCGTGGCTGTCAACAAACGGTGTGCTCGTGACAAGTCCGACTCATATGCTTTTCTTCGATTCGCTGATTCACGGCGATTACGTTCTTGCTTTTAATTCACTAGAGCACTTGGTACTTCCAGTCGTGACACTGGTTATTGGAATAACGGCTATTGTCACTTCACTCTTGGAATCAGGGTACACAGACAATATGGGAATGGAGTACGTGAAAAGTGCCAGAAGCCGGGGGGTATCGGAAAGACAGATAGCAATTAGGCATGTAAGACCAAATGCGATTATGCCCGTTCTTGCATCCGCAACAATCATGGTGGCATTCCTAATCAGCAACGTCGTGATGATGGAGTACGTTTTCGCTTATCCTGGAATTGGGCTCTTCCTCATTACCACAATGCAATTTGGCCAGTACTTCCCAACCGCTGTAATAATCTTTCTCCTCGGCCTCATAATCATTTTCATGGGCATAGCGATAGATTTACTGCACTTCGTCAAGAACCCATTGATCCGATATTGAACCTTTAATCACAGTTTAACCAAACCAGTCAAGCAGTACGTGGATCCAAAAACTTGCGAAGGCCATCCGAGAATGATATCAGTCCAATGACAAGTATGAGCAAGAATATAACGGGAAAAAGCACGGTCCACCAGAAACCCTGGTATAGGAATAAGGAAGCAGTCGAGGGAATAAGGTGTGCCTGTTGCCCCAAAACTATACCTCCCAGCGGGTAACCGAACTCAAATCCAAATTCCGGGAAGCCGTTCATTAGGCCACCAAGTTCAGGTGTCGTTGCGAGAGGAATAAACTGCTGCCAGAACATGAAATTGGCTGCTGAGAATATGAGTATAACGGTTGCCATGTCAAGAGAAAATCTGACCAAGATCGGGGTGACCATATTGGGAATGATATGCTTGAACACTATTCTTGAGTTGGAGTCGCCCGCTGCCCTGGCGGATTCGATAAACTGTTTCCCCTGTAGATTTAGGGTGAGCATTCTAGCAATCTGGGCATAGTATGCCCAGAGGACAAGGATTATTCCTACAAAAATGGCAATCAGTGAGAAGTGCATCAGGAGTCCAAAAATCATGACTGAAATTATAAGAGGAAAACTGATGAAGGCATTAGATAAGCTCGAAATCACCCATTCAAGTTTCTTGGAATAGAACGTACCATTCACTCCAATAAATGTCCCGACGATTGCACTTGCTCCAGCAACCGCGACTGCATAGCCAAGATCTACAGGAATTGAAGCAAGGGCAACGGGGAGGATGGGTATTTCATATGCAGTAGTCCCGAAAACATATAACCATCCGCGATTAAGCGTAGGAGGCGACGGTTGAGCAAGGGCAACAGATTTAAGACCGGGATTTGTAAATGAAAACAGATTGAATGCATTTGTCACTCCGATGTACCTTGGATAAATTATATCCAGTAATGAAATAACTAGATAAATCCCGATTATGACCACGCCGACCTGAAATGAAAGATTTTTCTTCAACCTCGAAAAGTATGCGAGTCTCTGTGCTCTCCTTCCAGGACTACCTGTGTTGGACATAGGGTAAGATATGATGAATGAATTCTATTTTAAACTTTACAGATGTGACATTCCATCGAAAAATCCCGAAGATGTTCCTTTAATCCCGACTCGACTATTTGGTTCCTCTGGCATTTCTCACCCATGTAAAATGTGCGAAGAAACTCTAAAATGATTCACCCTGACTTCCCATTATCTTGATCCAGTATCCCTGGATGGGAAATTTTCGAGTGTTTCCAAGCGATACTGAGTGGGACGCTACGTCACGTATATGAGATCAATCTCTTCCATCACATTCTATGCTCTACCGTCTCCCCAACAAAGTCTTTTCCCCACCGATTTTCCCTATATGATTTAAACACCCTTTATTGTTGAAGAACATTCTTGACTCTGCTTAGATAGAGTTTCTTCTCGTTGATAACCTTCCACACAGGGCCAGGCAAAAATAGCATCTATAGCCCTCACATCTGAACGTTCTAATAGAATAATCCCAGTAGAACTGCAGTAAATAGGGAAATATGGGACAATGCAGTGGCATTGCAAGATGAAACAACTCTTGGCGAATGTGAACAAAATCGCTTAATACAGTATTTGAAAACGAGATGAGATCTGATTAATGTAAGGTCATGGGCCAAACCGATGTATTAAAAGAGAATTGAAAAAACACAGCTAGCATCTGAACCTATCAGGATAGGCCGGGACCGGGATTTGAACCCGGGTCCGGGGATCCACAGTCCCCAAGGATACACCGCTACCCCATCCCGGCCATGATTTCCTCAAATACTTTCCTCCTAAAATATTTACCAGAGGCTGTCATCTGAGAAAGTGCTTTCGGATTTAGCAATATTCTTGGACTTTTCTAATACAATAACGACGGTGGAATCAGAGAATACCTCGATTTCACTTTGGCTAGATCTGATTGCTGAAGAGTATCATATCAGAGATGATATCCGAACTAGATTCCCAAAAAGAAGGTTAGAGAAACTGGTCGACAGGGAAAAGAGGTTCAGAACTTTCATGGAGATCAACCGTGAGGTACTCTCGGAGCTATATGGACTGACCCAGATTTTTGAGGAAGAGTATTACAGGTCTCACGAGCGAAACCTCAGACTGCGACCTGACTTCATTGGTTTCATAAGGGACGCGAGCAAGAAGTTCCAGATTGTGATGGTAACTGATGCTGATAATCTTTACACGGATCGGACACTTATTGCCCTTAAAATCGAGAAATATTTCGACTCTATAGTCACTGCCGAAATGGTAAGAGCTCCTAAACCAGATCCAAGAATCTTCGACCTTGCTCTCGAGGAATCGCACCATCCTTCAAGAGTCATCTTCATAGGAGACTCCGAGCGGAGGGACATCGAGGGAGCCAAAAGTAAGAAGTTCTTCACCCTCAAGATGGACGATGACTCGAGCCCAACCATTGCAGACAAGACTGTTCACAACTTTGACGATGTATCGCGAGCTATTGAAGCCCTACATTTGTACTAGAATATCTGAAACACTGTGATCGCTTATTGGAGAGTACATCTGACTCTTCTTATTGATGGCCTGCAAAAGGTATAAGGATTCTACAAAACTGTTGCTTGGGAGATAAAAATGACCAGAAAAGTTTTCAGGCTAAAAGCCCAAATCAGCAGCAACGATACCCAGTCAGTCTTACAGGTCATAAAGGACTTCATTGGCAGAGATGGGAAAGTTGTCGTAAAGGGAGAGGTGATTGAGATCGATGCAGTTCTGGAAGGAGAAAGTGCAAAGGAACTCAACAGGATACTCCTGTCCGGTATGAGAAAGAAAGAGAAGAAGACGAGGCTGAGGGCTGAGTGGACTTCAAACGGCTCTACAGAGAGATTCTTCGACTACGTATTGAAGGAGAAGAAGAAATCCGATTAATCAACTAGAAATTCAGATACGTCCATATTGAAGCTAAAATGATCGTATCCTCCTTACGACATTTGCAATTATTTCCTCTAAGTCCCCAGGTGCAACATTTTCACTGCTCTGTATCACCGTTTCTTTTTCACCAGAACACGGTGTGTCATCTATTTTATCGCCAGAAAATAGCTGGACAAACTGGGCAAATGAAGTTATTGCCACTTCTACTGTTCTGGTATAGCTTGGATTGGGTGCATATCCCTTCAATATTGAGGAAGTTTGCTTATCATAATCTGTCACCTGGTTAGGATCGTACCCTATGCAGAAGGAACCAGCTTTTTCAAGAGTAACACCGAAAAGGACCCCATTTGAAGGTGGGGACTTGGCGGTGAATCCTCCCTCCAGGACGCTCCAGGACTGCCCTGGATCCATTGTAAATAGGAAAGCAATTATTCGCTGTCCCATACCAAAATCGACAATTCCAAGTGGCATAGTATTCCTTTCCAGTCCCTTGTTCATTAGTGGGACTAGCTGCGTTGCCCATGTCGAAACTCCGTTCTGTAAATAGATTGGAAAATATGCATTACCAAAATAATAACCAGACCTGTACAGTACCGCAGTCTCTTGAAACACGGAATTATTCTTGAAGTTCCAGGAAACTATCCCCAGCAGCTTGTTGTACCAGGACCAGTCCGCAGTTATGCTCGTCGATATACTCTCCACACTGTTTCCAACCCCCACTTCGTAACGTCCAGCAACAGGAGGCAGGGAACCGCTTGTTACAACCATCTATTTCAGAGATACTAACGTAAATTCCCACTTAACACTTTGGGAGTCTACATCGCTTTCGGATGAAAAATTTGTGTTGTGTCTCTTGATTTGAACTCGGATGTACATGAGGATAGATTCGTAGTGCCTTTTTCCTCTTTTATCGCATTAGGTATTCTGCCATATTCAACGAACCCCAACCTTTTTTATAGCCTTATGGCAGTCGAATTGACTGAAAAATACCTCCAGCCTCAGTGTTTCGAACCTGCCTCCAGACGTTTCGATCATTCGCTTCATCATAGCTCCTCCCTGCCCTCTTTCCCTATACCTTTTATCTATCGCAATACCGACTATGGCATTGCGTCATAGCTCACTTATCATATTCTCTCTGGATGGATGATACTGTTAGTACCTTGTAGACCCCATATGACCCGAACGCACCAGCTGCCCCAAGGACTCAGAAATCTTTTCAGACCGTCTTGAGGAATTCTTCTGTTGAAATCACCGGCATCATTCTTGAGAGATTCTTCAGACTTCTCTCGTGTGCATCTCTATCGCGTGAGGATACAGCATCCTGTATTATGATTGGAATGAAACCTAGGTTCTGCGCGTGCCTTGCAGATGTCTCTACCCCCATCTCCGTTGCAATTCCAGTGAAATAAATGACGTTGATCCCTGCGTTTCTTATCATCAGTTCGAAATTGGTACCGATAAAGAAGCTTGCAGTATTTTTGTTTATGACAACATCTGACTTTTCCGGATATACTTCCTTTACAATATCTCCAGGCTCAAATTTCCCGAATCCTGAAGCTCTCCTCAGGGGTGATTCAAACTTCTCTGGAAGAGGTGTTATCTTGGAGTAGAACAAAGGAAGGTTCAGGTGTCTTGATCTCTGAATTATCCTCGCGAGGTTAGACAGGAACTCATCCCTGTTAAAGATTGCAGAGACCAGTGCCTCTTGAACATCCCATACTACCAGCGCACTCCTTTCTCTTTTTATTTGACCCTGTATATTTTGGAACATGACTGCAGAGTTGTTCCTCAAGCAAAAAACTTTTCGTTCCGGGAAATCTCAAACATGGCTCCGTTGGAGTTATAGGTGATGATCCGGAACGAGCATTCTTAACAGTTCTCCATTAACATTATGTTGATCCCCAAAAAATAGAACTGCGGAGAAGACTGTCGTACCATGGTCGAGTGCCGTTGCTGTTTACCGAAATAGACAAGAAAAGTCACAATATCCAAGATGAATTCCTGTAACAGAGAAAATTAGTGAGCTCCCTGCGATACTATCACAAAATTCAGACATTTAAACTGAGACAATCTATAAGACCTTGAACTGGATTTTTATAATCACTGGCTCTTATGTCAAAGATCTACTTTCTGGGCGGAGAAGAAATATCTGAGAGGACGATGATAGAGACAGATAAGTTGGCAATAGATGATTCAGGTAGGAATCCTGTCGTTCTGTATTTCCCGTGGACCGCAGAAATTGAAAAGCGAAAATACAGGAAGTTTGCCACTGATTACTTCAAGGACATTGGCGCAGGGGAAGTAATTTTTGCCGAACTTTCGGATACTTTACAGAAACTCAAAGAAAAAATGGACCTCTCTGATATGATATACCTTCCTGGCGGAGATCCCAATCTGTTGTCCGAGAGACTGAACGATTTAGGAGTATCCAAATTACTCAAGAGGTACAGGGGAGTAATAGTGGGAAACAGTGCGGGGTCCCTGGTCCTTTGCAGAAGGTATGTGGCCGTCAGAGGCCAGGATGACAACCAGATTACAAAGTCACATAGAGGAATTGCGGTTGTGGATTTTGCAGTAAGCGTACATTACAAAAGTGAAGATAAGGGACGCTCCGGAGAGGAACCAGACAGGGAATTGAGGGAGCTATCAGAAAGAGTAAATATCCCTATATATGCAATTCCAGAGAATGGCGCAATAATATATGATGGAGGTAACTTCAAATTTGTGGGCGGGGTGTATAAATTCTACAAAGGCAGAAAAACAAGATGCAGGAACTGACATCAGCATAACCTACTCCAATAGAGCTGTACACCGAACCTGCATGACCAATTCCAATTGCATTAGAATGGAATACCATTTTTCCTTTTTGGTTATCAATTGACTTCTTTCACGGATTTAAAAATGCAGTAGACGACCTCAGTTTGACTGCGTTCGAGATCTTGAAAGTGCTGACATAGACGGCTGAGATTAAGAACTAAGAACGGATCTTTCAAGAAATCGACATAATGTCTTTTATTCCCTCTTGATTCTCACTCAATGAGCGGAGTGAGAAAAGAACAACGAGATCATTTAAATGAACAAGAAACAACCTCTGCAAAGGCATCCAAATATGATCTCGTAGAGCAAATCTGCGACTACATTCGATTTAATCCATCTGATGATGTATCCTTACCCACTCTGGAGAAGCGGTTCAGCGTGAGTCGGTTCAGAATCCAAAGGACATTCAAGGACATTATGGGGATATCCCCGAGAAAGTACGCTGAAGAGTGCAGGATACTTTTGCTCAAGAAGAATCTGAAAGACGATCAGCCGATTACAAGGGCCATCTACAGGACTGGTTACAATTCACACAGCTGGGTCTACGATCGATCTACTTCAAAACTTGGTATGACACCATCTAGCTATAGAAAAGGAGGTGAGGGAGCTTCAATCGACTACCTTACCTCCAAGTGCAAATTGGGCTATCTGTTGGTTGCGGAGACCCAATATGGGATATGTTCACTAAGTTTGGCAGATCGCGAAGAAACTCTTGTCTCTTCATTATTTAAGGAATACCCTATGGCTAAGATAGCGAGATCTGAGACTGTCAGGAAAAGTCTGGATTCTGTACTCAATTATTTCGATGGTCAGTTACTGAATCTTCCGGTGGATGTCATCGGAACAGATTTCCAAAAAAGAGTCTGGACTGCCCTGTTTCGGATACCTTACGGGGAGACAAGATCATATTATGATATAGCCAAGATGATCGGAAAACCAAAGGCTGTGAGAGCCGTTGCGAACGCATGTGCTTCTAATCCAGTTCCGCTGATTATACCCTGCCACAGGGTCGTACGAAAGGACGGGGATATAGGGGGATATGGACTGGGAATAGAGAGAAAGGAATTTCTTCTTGCAATGGAGAGAACTAACTCAGGGGTCAAATAGTCTAAACGGAGATGTGAAGGATCTGGAAAAGTCAAACGTAACAATGACCAAAAGGTGGTCAATCGCGAAGTTGGCAGAAACATACGGTGCTCTGGTTACACTGAGTCTGATATGGGGACTGGCTTTTGTTGCTATCAAGATCATGGAACCCATGGTCACACCAATCAATCTCACTCTACTGAGGTGGTTTATCGCGGGTGGTGCCTTTCTTGTTCTCCTGCCCATTTTTGGAAAGCCTAGAGTCCCAATAGAGAGACGAGACATCCCCCGTTTACTTTTGGTCTCGTTTGCCAATGTAGTCGCATACCATCTGACAATCAACTATTCAGAGGGAGTTGTCGGTGCTGGTTTGGAGACTCTACTAGTAGCACTTGGGCCCATATTCATGGTAATACTTTCTGCTATCTTTCTTCGAGAGAGACACGGTCGGACTATCTACCTTGCAATTCTTCTCGCATTCGCTGGTTCACTCATCCTGTTCTTTGGTACAGTGCAGGCTACCGGTCCGAGTACGATACCTGGCATACTAGAGGGCGTGGGTACAGCGCTCTCTTATGCAACATTTGCGGTATTCGCAAAACCGCTATTGCAGAAATTCGGAGCCCGAGCAGTTACGATCTGGGTAGGGTTGATAGGTACTGCGATGCTACTTCCCCTGCTATCTGGAAGCTTTATCTCTCAGGTCATCCAGCTTCCGATTTCCGGCTGGGTCGCCATATTGTACCTATCTCTCCTGAGCACGGTATTTGGATACATTCTATTCTATACGATGATAGAACGCGGAGGTGTCGCTAAGATCTCGATTCAACTCTATCTAGTCCCTGTTTTTGGAATAGTCGGTGGAGTGCTCATTCTCGGAGAGTCCGTAACTGATTTCACATTGATTGGTGGTGCGACCATGCTTATTGCCGTCGGATTAACCACTGTGAAGACTAAGCCCCCTCATAGTGGGAAGACAGATTCGAGGTAGATGCTCAAAATTATTTCTCTTTTATTTATCCCGTACTCGTTTTGAGCATGGTATCAAAGTGCAATTCACGCTTAATCATCGATTACTAAGCTGAATTTGATATCGGATCAAATCACATCAATTAGGAAATTGAGCCAGAAATCATTATGAGGACTCTCTGACATTGGTGCAAAATGCGCAAAAACAAGATAAGCTTATAAACCGTCTCCCTTTCAATTTCTCCATTGGAGATTAGAACGGGGTGTTCGGGCTGGAGCTACAATCAGTGGGTTGGGCCATTCTATCCTTTTGGAACCAAGTCATCAGACTATCTCAGGATATATTCAAGGATTTTTGACATAGTCGAGATAGATTCCAGTTTCTACGCAATACCTGATACTAACACAGTGGAGAATTGGAAGAATTCAGTGTCTGATCGTTTCCTGTTTACCGCAAAAATGCCTCAAACGGTGACTCATGATTTAAGATTGAAGAATTCAGTCGATGAGGCGCGAAGATTCTTAGATGTTATTGGAATCCTAGGAGAAAAGCTGGCTTCCGTTTTGATTCAACTTCCTCCCACACTTGCATTCAACGAGGGGTTCAAGAGGTTAAGGAAACTTCTTTCAGACTTGCCAGCTGATTTTAGATACTCCGTAGAGTTCAGGAACGATTCGTGGTTTGTCGACGATACCTTCTTCATGCTAAGAGAGAACAACGTAACGCTGACATGGTCCGAGATACCTTATGCAAGAGTTCCTCCTGTTGTCACTACCGATTCGGTCTATCTCAGATTTGTGGGAGATCGTTCGATAAAGGGGGAAGAGTTCGGAAGGATTAAGAGGGATCGATCCCGTGAGATTGAATTCTGGAAAAAAGAGCTCAGAGACAAGGAGGAGATTATTAAACACGCATACGTTCTGAGCAACAACCATTTCCAGGGATTTGGTCCTGCAACCGTTAATCTCTTCAGGAGAATGTCTGGACTGGAGCCAATAGACTGGACAACCAGAACTGGACAGACAACACTCTTCTAAGTGCACGAGATACCTGCTCGCTCAAGACAGAAGATAGCATCGGATCGACGGGCCTAGGAAATTCTGGCGCTCATAGAATTACTTGGTTGAAAAGTGGACCCGCATTCTTGGAGTCATCTTCTTCATAGGGAACTATACCCTTTGAAGTTATTCTGAATAGAAATGGATTCGCGTTGTATCCTCCTCCATTCATCTTTACTACTGACGCCTTCTTGACCTCTGATTCCTCTCCCTCATCCTCTAGCTTGATCAGTCCTGAAACAAAGAACTGTTCTATTCCAAAAACGCTCACATCGCTCTTTCCTATCCCGCTCGTTACCATCAGATATATCTGGGGAACAGAAAGAGCTCTGAAAAATAGATTTAGAAAATCGCTATCTCCCAGTATCAACGGGGTAATTGGATCTACCACAAGTCTAGTGACTTCGTATTCAGCAACCAGCGTCTTAATCTGGTTTGTCAAGGTCCTGACATAACCGATCATGGAGGGATACTCTTTAGAAACATTTGCCTTGAGTTTCATTATACGATCACTGATCTCCAGCACTTCTATTGCACCGTTCTTGTAGTATGATTTGAAACCGTAGGAAAATGTCTCGACCTGGGAGATGAAATCTCTTCCCTTGCGGTCCGTCAGTATGATCATCCCCCTCTCGCCTTTCTTAGCACCATCAACAAGGAATTGGGAACATATCGCCGTTTTCCCTGTCCCGGGTGCGCCTGAAATCATGTAAACGCTTCCCTTCTTTACCAGTCTTCCCACGTCTTCGTCAAATTTCTTAATGCCAAAAATGGAGCTCGTTGTCTTTTCATAATCTTTTCTTACGATTGAGATGTTGCATACTCGAGCCAGATTCAACTCGGATCTATTCAGTTCCCTGTCTGTGGATATGGCTTTGAGCTGTATCCCGCAGTCCCGAGAGATTGCGTTGAATTCCATTATATCACTGATAAGGTCCTCAGATATGTCCTGAAGAACTGCTATCCTGTTGTGTTCGTCCTCTTTGGAGGTCAGCAGAAGGTCAAATTTATGTTCGATACCTGACCTTCCCTTTAGAGTCACGCCTGCACCATATGTAAAGTCGTCTCCAAGAGAGAACTCCTGGGCGACTTTGTATACCTCCATCTGAGCCCCAGAAATCATTCTTTCGTTATACCTGCAGTGGATTTAGAAAGTCTGCATATTTAAGCATTGCTTAATAAGACGCTATCACATTGACGCTTGATGTCTGAAGAGGGTTTAGTATAGATTAAAATTAATGCAGACAATAAACCTTCCAGTATTAAATGGCAGAAATCTAGCCCTTGAAACTGACTGTTTGAATGGGTTTATCGAAGGAGTAGGTCAGGTAGACCATCTTTGCAGTGAGTTACTCTCTCCGATCATATTATTTTGCTGCTGTGACGTCGATTTCTACAAGAACCCCCTCTGAAGCAAAAGCAGCGACAAGGGTCGTCCTAGCCGGAGGATTGTTTGGAAAGTACTTCTCAAACAGATTATTCATTCTATGGAAATCACCTTTATACGCAAGATATACTGAAATTTTAACTACATTCTCCAAGGTGCAACCAGCGGCTTCCAGCACTTTCTTAATCTTGTC
>JAKATW010000038.1 GCA_021827945.1 Thermoplasmata archaeon | reverse complement strand
CGATCTAAGGGAGAAACCACTTACCCTGTCACTTTTCTGGATCAGCTGGGACATATTTCAATGATCTGAACCCCTTCATAGACAGGACTATCAGACCGTTTGCAAGTAGACCGATGCCTGCAACGAGATACGTGAAGACAATTCCATAAGCCGGTATCAGTATCCCTCCTAAAGCCAGTCCTGCTGGAATTGCCGCAAATGAACCAACCGAATCTATGCTTAGCACTCTCGCAAGCAACTCGACGGGAACTATCGACTGCATTGTAGAAACGTACGTTGTGTTTATCAACCCTATGATCAATCCTGTGGCGATCCCGATGACCAGGGCGATGTAGAGATTGGTGGTAAGTGCCAATATGGATACGGTTCCTCCTGTGACCAGGAATCCTATAGCGATCATAAGACCCGCATACCTGCTTGCCTTGATTCTACCCACTAACAGAGATCCGAGTGCCATTCCACCAGCCAGTGCAGCTACCAGATAACCGTAAGAAGCGGAGTTACTCCCGAATTTCACTGAAGCGTATATGACCAAGAATGGCCCTATGAGACTGCCGAAAAAGTTCACTGGGAGTGATCCGAGAGTAACCTCGAGAACTGGAAGATGCTGTTTCATGTAGCTCATGCCGACTCTGAGCTCACTGGAAAAGGAGCTTTGATTGACCGAACCATCAGTCGGTCTGCTCTTGAAATGACCGACGATCATGAAGAGGAATATTGCTGACACTGCATAGGTCATCGAGTTTATTCCAAGACCCCATACGGCTCCAAGGTAGGCGACAACCAACCCGCCAGCGGCGGATCCTATTGCCTGGAAAACACTGAACGAACCCTGGAGCATTCCATTCGCGTTTTCCAATCCCTCCCTCTGGACGAGCATAGGAAGGATTGCTTGACTCGCAGGCTGAAAAATTGTGCTGAACGTGTACACTACGACCATTATTGCGAGTATGAGTGGGAATGAAAAGGATACTAAGTAGAGGAAGAGGGCAAGGATTGCCATGGAAACTGTCCTAACTACATCTGATGTTACCATGAGGGTCTTCCTGTCGTATCTGTCGGCTATTACACCAGCAAGCAGTCCGAGCACTATTCCGGGGATGATCCCAGCCAGTCCCAGATAGGCGATGTAGACAGCGCTGTGTGTGTAGAAATAGACTATCCAGCTTACGGCAACTGTGGAAACCGAACCGCCAAAGGCAGCTGCAGAAGTTGATATGAACAAGTTGTTGAACCCCTTCTCTCGGGTCAGCCTTCTTGGTCTTGGGGATTTTGTTTCAACCTCAGTAAAATCAACCTTGACCATTCTCATTCCTTACTTACAGTTTGATTTTCAGACTACCTAGATCTCAGTTTGGGATATCTCTTGAGACTCTCTCTATCCTGGTTACCGTCGCAACGTTTGCGTTAGGGGATATTGTTGCCAGTTTCACGTACCTCACTTCCTTGATGTCTGAATTTCTCTCCACGTTTATTTCGTTGCACTCGATTACACCACAGTCGGCGTCTTTCTCGACATTCACTTTGTCTGCGAAGACATTTTCAACTTCTGCCCCCTTCTCGATGTTGATCGTTCCGCATATTATAGTTCCCTTTATCCTGGAATTCTTCTCGAGATTGATCTCGTGAGCCGTGATTTCCTTACTCGTCATCTTCCCAGCGACCTGGATCCTCTTTGCTTCTACGTTCTCTGCCTCTAGTTTACCTGCCAGCTCCAGTTCTCCAGATCTGAGTTGCCCGCCGACCTCCGCTGAACCACTCACCTCAAGACTCTGACAATCGCAGGATTCGCCTATCTTAAGACTTCCGCTAACTTCTATTGATTCCACCTTCAACTGTCCTGAAATCTTTCCGGATCCACTGATTTCAAGCTCTCTCCCTTCCGCACTTCCATCAATATTCAGTGAACCGGCAAGTTCGATCCTCTTGAACTTCACTGGACCAGTCAACCTGAGTGAACCACCTATTGAGATATCTTCTATCTCTTGCATGATGGGTTATTTTAGCGATATTATTAAGTATAGCTCACAACTTGTGAGTCGATGAATAGGTGCAGACACGATGTCACTAATGACTTACTCAGGTCCCTCTCTGCGGAGCCGAGGAGGATAACCGCTCTTTGTTCTGTGGGCAACTTGCCTGTCGATCGCGGAAAGGAGCTAATTCTGGATCTTGAGAAGTTTGGAATGATCTATGAGACTGAGGGGGAGGAAGGAACGGAGTACCGGATAACGGATAGAGGCTACGAATGGGTGGGCCTCTACAAGCTCCTAAAAAAAAGTTTACCCCTTTAAGTGGCCAAGGATTGTACTACAATCAACATCGTACCTCAGACAGACGTGGAGAAACTTCGAAAATGAATTAAGATACCTTGGTCTCAGACATGTTGACGACAGGATTTCTGATGCAGATAGAAACGGTCTTCCAGAACATCGATAAATGACGTATACTGTATTGACCTAGGGGAGCTGCCTCGAAACATCGGAGAATTGTCTCCGCGGTGTAACGAACGGTATATGTACTTCCATTATTACTCACTTCCGAAGAACCTCACTGTTCGTGATAAAAATATTGCAAGTCTTAACAAACGACATTACCAGCTCCTCCTACCAAGAAATCGTGTCGAAAGGAAATACATCATTTACGCCTTCGAATTTTCATAGCTCTCTGGATGTTTTCAACTTAGATCGATGATGAAATTTCCGAAAGGTCGTTTGAATTGGCGTTAGACTCTCTGGAGTCGATAGAGATCATTAAAGCCCATATGGATTTCCTTGTGATTCCGACTGATATTTACGACTTCTCTCCCCACTGCTGATTCAGATTGCGGTTGCATTTCATACGTCAATCTCAATTTACTACTACGCATCTGTCGATCATGATCGTTCTGTGTTTGAAGTGTGAAAGGTAGAGGATTTCGTTTGGCTCTTGAGTGAGAAAATTAATACTCCGTTATCAATTTGGGATTATGCCATTTGACAATGAAAACACCTATATCAAAATGGTTGAGAGGAATGAAGAGGATCTATTTCACAGGAAGTTCGATGAAAGCGTAGAAAAAGTGACGAGACTATTCGGCAAGGAGTATCCAAATTTGGTAAACGGAGAGGTGATAGAGCAGGAGAAACTTATCCATCTTTCTCCCTTGGATGGAAGCACTCAAGTTGGAAAATTCCAGATGTCTACCAAGGAAACTTCCCAGAGAGCCGTAAAGATTGCCAGAGAGAGCTACAGGGAATGGTATACAAAGGGATACGTATCTAGGGCGGAGACATTCCTGAGAGCAGCTGAGCTGCTATCACAGGATAAGTTTGAATTCTCTGCCCTCCTGAGTTATGAAAACGGGAAGAACAGGTACGAGGCAATGGGAGATGTCGATGAAGCAATAGACTTCATGAGATACTATGCTCTGAACCTGATAGAGAACCAGGGTTTTTCAAGGTTCACTGGAACGGCATACTATGGAGAGGATTCAAAGAGCGTCATGAAGCCTTATGGAGTCTTCCTGGTGATTGCACCCTTCAATTTCTTTTCTATTACCGTCGGAATGGTAAGCGGACCGCTGTTGGTTGGAAACAGCGTCATCCTCAAGCCTTCATCTGACATCCCGCTATCTTCCTACAAGTTTGTTGAACTTATGCACAAGGCAGGAGTCCCAAAAGCCAATCTGATATATCTCTCAGGTTCCGGAGGAAGGGTGGGAAGAACTCTCTACACGGACGATGGCGTAGATGGCATTGTGTTCACAGGGAGCAGGGATATTGGGACAAAGATATACAAGGAGTCACAGGAAAGGAAGCCGAAGGTAGCAGTCACAGAAATGGGAGGGAAGGATACGATCATTGTTACCCAGAAATGCGACATAGATAAGGCAGTGGAGGGTGTTGCGAGATCTGCATTCGGTTATAATGGCCAGAAGTGTTCGGCTTGCAGTTTGGCACTGGTAGATGAGAAGCTTTACGATACTTTCAAGAAGAAACTCGTCGATTTCAGTTCAAAGCTGAGTATAGATGATCCAAGAAAGAAGGGAACATTTACGGGCCCCATAATCAACAGGGAAGCCTACGACAAATTCCAGAAGATCATGGAAACTATACCAAAGGATAAGATACTGTTCGGTGGAAAGAAGATATCGAGAGATGGATTCTATGTTGAAAACACCATTCTGGATAACGTTGGTGATCCAGCTATTGAGAGAGTAGAGCTATTCCTTCCAATACTGGCACTGAAACCAACCAAGTCACTCGATGATGCCGTAGAGTTCGTGAACAGCATGGAGTATGGATTGACGGGTGGAATATTCACCGAAGATAAGAAGGAAATAGACTATTACTTCAACAACGCGGATGTCGGAGTGATTTACGCAAACAGGAGAAGAGGAGGATCGACAGGTGCAATGGTTGGATCACAGCCATTCGTGGGATGGAAGATGAGCGGTACTTCTGGAAAGGGAACAGGGTCCTTCTATTATCTTCAACAGTTCTTGAGGGAACAGGCCCAGACAATAGTCAGATAGATTTTATATCATTTACGAGTTCGTTGATTCTTTCAACGAACTCCCCCTCTTTACCCATAGGAACGATTGCACCAGCAGCATTTCTGTGCCCGCCGCCAGAGCCACCAAGTCCATTGGCAGCTTGCCTGAAAATTAGTGAGAGATCAACCTTTTCAGAGAGTTGAAGGGATATCCTTGCAGATATCTTTTTCATGGACCCTAGGTTCGCCATAACCATGATTACGGACGATTGAGGTACCTTCTTGTGGGTAATGATTCTCGTGGCGACAGTTCCCGTAATGTTGTTTTCTAGGGTATTCCCAAAATCGTAGTACAGTACTCTTCCAACGGATCTTCCTTCAGCTTCATCCAGAGTCTTGGATGCTTTTCTCAGAGACTCGAGGTGATCGCTATAGAGCTGAAGGGCTTCTGTCATCGTGCTCCCTCTCTCAAAGAGGCAGAGCCTGATGCCAACTTCCGGCTTTCCCTTCCTGGATGTGGCATTTATAAGGGAGGAAAAATCCCTGATGTCCTTCACCGAAGAGGACTTTGGTTCGCCAGTAAGTTCATAGACTTCTCCTGTGAGGCGACTGGAATCCTGCCCTTCTCTCTCAAGCATGCCCTTGATTTGTGATATCAGTTCTTCCTTTTTCCCTTCTTCAATATCTATCCACCGGATTGTCTTGAGATCCTTTCTTTCGAATCCGTGAGATACCATGAAATCTGCAACAGCCCCCGGATTATCGTATAGAGCTCTTATCTTCGGATCGTTGCCGAATCTCAGCATATAGGAAATAGACTTTGAGCTTCTTCCGAAGTACCTGATGTCCTCTTTTACGTCCACTATCCCCATGCTCTTTGCGAGAAGCATGACCTCCCTGTCAGTGTCAACCAGTCTTCCAAACTTCTTGTCGTGAAGGTCTCCCACAGACCCTACTATAGGAAGGTGTGATACGGCTGAAACCTCTGGAAGCACGTTTGCTGAAAAAAGGAATGTGGTTGTGGAACCCGATTGTGAAATACTCCCGTCCAGTCCCTCCAGGTGTGGATTGAACTGGTATATGTTGTTATCATTCTCAGTGTAGTGGGTCCCATAAAAAACAGGATTGTGGTGATCAGTGACAACCCCATTCACGTTCCTCATTTCCTTCAATCTAGCTGAACCCATGTCGTTAAACCAGTAGACATCGGGTCCACCCAAAACGTCCTGTGGAGTTAGTTGATTTCTAATTGTGAGATCGTAATTGAGTCCAAGTCTCCTCGCAACAAAGACTGCAATTGCAGCTGAGGCAATCCCGTCAGCATCGTGATGTGAATAGATCCTGAGTTTTTTTGCATTCGTGATCAACTCTACTGCCTCGTTAATCGTTCAACATCACCTCGCTCATTGCAACGCCAGCTTCCTCTTCCACTTCGGAAAAATTCTTCCATGTCTCCTTGCAGTCGCACTTCAGTCCGTCTAGATAAGAGAAGTCAAGCGTTTCGCTGTAGTTTCTTATTCCCTCTGAAAATTTTCTGTCGCAAGTGTGGCCATTGTGAGCACCCCTCTTCTTCCCCGATGCTGTAATCAGAGACACGATCGGGACTTCCACGTCCCTCAGAGACTGAAGAACGGTCACTACGCTCCACAGCCAGGGAGGTCTGTAGTTCCCCTCCCTATACATCTTCTCAACTAGCGTTCCCCTTTGGATGTTCATTGGGTTGATAGAAATGAAATCACTGTATGGTGCAAGGTCTCTAGCCGACTTTATCGAATCGTTAATCGCCTCCCTTTCGGTCAAGAAAGGAGGCTTTAGAAGCAAGTAAGTCCTGACAGAAATTCCGTTTTCCCTTAACGCAGAAGCAGCTTCCTTAAAATCATCAAAATCGTAATTCTTGTTAACTGAATTCTTCAAGATAGAAGGATCAGTGCTCTCTAGACCCATTGCAACCTGTATTCTTCCTCCATACTTCTTGAGATTGCCTAGCACCTTCCTTATGTATTCGGGCCTGCTTTCCACTATGAGATTTGTGTAACCACGCAGAACCATTTCTATGATCTCGAATTGCAGAACCGGATCTATCTCTATAGGATCGAAGAACGATCCAGACGTGAAAATTTTCAGAACCTCTCCGTTGGGATAATCCCTAAGAAATGACGTGAGCTGGTTCTCCAGTTCCCTCTTTCCAATATCTGGATTTGTATCGTCCCAGTATCCGCACATCGAGCACCCAGAATGATAGCTCCAGCTGCATCCCCTCGTCCTCATTATAAGAACACGTTCTACGGTGGTCTTTCCGTTGAAAAATTCCTTCTCTGTGTAGGTAGTCACGTAATCTGTCTTATTACTCCTCGTAATTGCATTCCTTATCCCCGCTATCTCTCTGGAAAACTGGGGATCGACCTTATTCATTACTCCGTCTATGGATGTAAATTATAAATCGTTTTCCGAACTAACACACAACCCACGTGGAATTAGTCTCCAATGCAGTTAGTGCGCTTCTATTCTGCATTTTTCGTCTATTGCGGGAACATATGATCATGTGCAAGAGCTAACAGAATGGTTTTTTACCTGTTGTTGATGCAAAACTATGTGCAGAATGCTCCTTTCCATAGGAAAATATTCTGACTTGACCCAGTACATGGACTTCGTCTACGAGATGGCGAATGAGGGTAAGCATTCCCCTCATCATGACGGTTTTGGGTATGTGCTGTACTCGAAAAACGAAATTATGGTGCAGAAGAGTATTGATCCTATCAGGAAGGTGGAGGGGATCTATGGGAATGCTATACTAGCGCACGCAAGAAAGAAGAGCTCTTCTGGAAAGACCATAATCAACACTCAACCTTTCTTGGCTGACAACATCTCTTTTGCTCACAACGGAACTATAAAGGGCATGGGAAAGAAAGGTAAAAGCGACAGCTATCACTACTTCAGACTAGTTCTGAGGGGATTTCCTGCTGCCATAACAAAGATCCGGGAAATGGAATTCACAAGTATAAATTTCCTAATCACGGATGGAAATTACGCAGCTGCCTACAGAGAGGTCAGAAAGGAGCCCGGATACTATTCCCTGTTTTATCAGCTAGAGGATGAGAGATTCACCGTTTCAACAGAGGCTATGGGTGGCAAGTGGTTTGAGATCGAGGACAAGACTCTGGTAGTTTTCAGGAACGGGAGGGTCAACGAATACAAGGCCGACGACGTAGTTCCTGAAGTCATTTGACCTTTCTCGGGATTGCTTCTGCGATCCTCTGAGTGAAAGCTGACAGTATCGACTCCTCTACTAAGTTCTTTCTCTCCTTCAGTCCCTTTGAAAAATAGTATATTGCTCCCTTGTTGTCTCCTGAATCGCTGACGCCTATCAACTCGTTTGTCACCTCTTCAAGTTCCTTTCCTGATTTCATCCCCTCCATCATTGAACTGTTCATTGGAAGACCCGATGACATTCCAAAATTCGTCACTCCTAGCGCATCCCTCACAGCGGATATATGAACGTCATAATCAAGTCCTTTGAAAGAGACTATACCCGCTTCTACCCCTATTGCATAGTCATAATCTTCCTTCACCCCCTCAACTCTACTGAGTGCACCGACAAACGTTTCATGATTCATAGGTTGCGGGTGAAACTCTCTGGTCGGTTCGACTGGTACAAGTTGATAATCCTTAAAAAGGTGTGAAAGGATCATTTTCGCACCATCTATCTTCGTCGGGTTCTTTGTTACAAGAACTACTTTTATAGGTCTCTTGCGAATTCCGTTTTCATCAATCTGTCCCTTTATTATCCGTTCAGACTTGATCGGCATCAGATCTTCGGCCAGTATTTCTCCTACGTTTTCAACCAGAAGTGGATCAATCCCTCTCGATTTCCTGATGAAATTAATGGTACTGATGAAGTCCAGCGTTTCATTTGATGATACGATGGCACCATATTCAGGAGAGAGAGTAGATCCGAAAGGATCAATTAGTTCCTTTATCGCCGCAAATGCTCCGATGCTATCGAGGTAATTTTTTAGATTTACCTTTCTTGTCTCATATGGAGGTACAACGTACCTCTTGTTGAATTTGAATCTATCAGAAGTGAGACCAATGACAAGATCGCCCATTCTTAGACCCCTATTGATCATCTCTCTATGGGCTTTGTGCAGAATACTGAACGTTCCACCTAGGAGAACTCTCACTCAGCTTGATGCTTTTTGTTATTATAATTTCTCGGTATTGCAGAG
>JAKATW010000068.1 GCA_021827945.1 Thermoplasmata archaeon | reverse complement strand
TATTTTTGAATGTTGATGCGACCGTCTTGTAAATCTTTACCGCGTAGAATTTATCATTCTTTGAAGCTGCAAACACCAGGCTCTCTTTCCCAGATGCAATCGGAAACTCGAATCTGCCTATTACGTTGTTAGTAAATAGCTTGTAGATGTTAAGAATTGTAAATTTATCGAAGACATAACCAAAGACCTTCTGTGTCTCCTTCAGACGTTCTTCTATCTTCTCCTTTCCTTCACTGTCACTTAAAAACATCCAAGATCTCCGGTAGAATCTGGTTCCTCGAAAGATAGGTAGCTTGGGTTTTAGTGTACCGGAAATTCACGTCTGCTCTCTCATCCTGGAAACTCCACGGTTTTACTATTACCAGATCCCCTTCCCTCATCCACATTCTCTTTCTAATCTTCCCCGGAATCCTTCCTGTCCTCGTTTTACCATCTGCACACATCACAGTGAGTCTTGAACTTCCCAAGAGTTTCTCAACTATACCGAACATCTCTCCCTTGTTAGGATTGGGAAGTATCACTCTCGAGATTTCCTCTGTGTAATCTATATTTGTGTTTGGCACTTCTTACATAATCAGTCGAATTTATAAAAATCTTTTGAATTTATTGGATGTGAGACAATATTATGTTTTACCTCTACCCTGCAAAGTGCCGACGTTCTTCGTGATTATTACGTAGACCCTCCTCCCTATGTAGCGTCTTGGAATGTCAGCCTTGCCTGACATCCCTATGGGAGTCACAGTCTTCTCAAGAAAACCCTCTACCTCGTCCTCACTCAGAACCAGTTTACCCTTGTTGAGCTCCAGCCTTCTCACCATTGTTACATGGATATCTATAGATAATTATTTAACCTTTCGTTATATTGACTATAGTGCCCAGGGTATTTGATGTTGACATCAAATACAAGCTAGAGGAGCTTGACTCCATTCTAAGGAAGAGGTATAAGATAGAACATCCTGTCAAGGACAGGGACTGGAGGACGTACGAACAGGAGTTCTCCTACAGGATACAGAAGGCAATAACGTCACTCGATCCCCTGATAAGGGAAGCTGTATCATCCATCAAGGTAGCAAAGGTACCGGGAAACCTGGAACATTGACCCTTGAGCAGAAGGTGAAGCTCCTCCTGATAAAGCAGCTTGTTGGAGAGTCCAACAGGATGTTCAGTAACATGCTGGCGATATTCTCCATGCTCTCCGGAGTGAGGGTGAGCTATAAAAGTATAGAGAGACTGTACTCAGACGAGAGGGTGATGATTGCCCTCTACAATCTCCGCACAATAATGCTTATACGGAAGGGTTTAGAGCTATCGGATGCGACTGAACGCATAGATCAGTTCCTCTCTCGTTAACCAAATGACCCGGACTTCCATGCGCTGAGGGCGATATGCACACTTGGGTCGGCTGAGAACCTTGAGAACGCAGAGGTAAATCGATAGTGCAATTGAGATAAGAGATTTGCATCCCTACAGCCACATCAAGGGACGAATACTTCTTGAAATGGGGAGGCCGGAAGAGGCGATAAAACTATTTCTTTCGCACAGAATATTCCGATCTCATCGTTCTAATGAGATTATCAACAGAGAATGGTTGAAGCTGAGGTATCCAGTGTACTGACATTATAACTTCCTAGAGTCTATGCTAGTGCTTTGTCGAGCCCATAGAGGGAGAGATCCAAGAATGGGGGATGCACTTGATTTGCTTGAATCAAAGTGCAATACAAAAGGTCAATGGGAAGTCGAAGGACATTACTGGACCCCAATTGAAAAGAACTACCTCTCTTCAAAAAGGAGTCTGCCAAACAGAGAAGTGGTGGACTGGGGATGGAGTGGTCCGAACGAATGGATTACTCTTAATGCTGTCAGGGTGCTGAAAGCCTCAGGGAGACTCAACTTGTAAATTAATTGAGCCGCAACGACTCCTTAAAATATCATGTGTTGTTATTCCCAAGGAATGCCCACATCCCTAGAGGAATATGTCCGTAAGTCTATGGAAACTATAAACACAAAGGAAGAGCTTGAAAAGATGAGACTTACAGTTTCAAAGAAATTCAAACTCGCAAGGGTAGTGAGCAATACCGACATTCTGATGATGCTGACAAAAGACGAGAGGCTGAAATATTCAGAACTTCTGACAAGGAAGCCAACAAGAACACTCTCTGGAGTATCCGTCATAGCCGTGATGACCTCTCCCTTTTCCTGCCCCCATGGGAGATGTACCTACTGCCCCGGAGGGGTTGAATACTCGTCGCCCCAATCGTATACGGGGTTCGAACCTGCTGCCATGAGGGGGAGACAGAACAATTACAACCCGTACTTTCAAACCAAGAACAGGCTCGAGCAGCTTAGACGCATAGGTCATCCTACGGACAAGATCGATCTGATAGTTATGGGTGGGACCTTCACGGCGAGAAGTGAAGAATATCAGAGGGAGTTTGTGAAGGGAAGCTTAGACGCAATGAACGGTTTCGTTTCCCTTGACCTCCGCACGTCGATTCTGGAGAACGAAATCGCAGAGAACAGATGCATAGGGCTCACGGTAGAAACAAGACCGGACTGGTTTTTTGAAAAGGAGATGAATCTTGCACTTGAGTATGGGGCAACCAAGGTGGAACTTGGAGTGCAGACCGTTTTCAACGAAATCCATCGTGATACGAGGCGGGCGCACCGGATCTCAGATGTTATCAGGTCAACGAAGTACGCAAAGGATTCGGCATTCAAGATACTCTATCACCTGATGCCCGGGATTGGGGGGGTCGATCCTGCCGGTGACATAAAGTCTCTTACTAGGCTGTTCGAGGATGAGAAACTTAGACCAGACATGCTAAAGATATATCCCTCATTGGTAGTGGAGGGCACGCAATACTACGAAGCTTACAAGAAGGGGCAGTATCGATCTTATGAGAGTGAGGAAGCTGTTGAGGTAGTTTCAGAGTATTTCAGGCACATCCCGAACTATGTCAGGATTCACAGGATACAGAGAGACATCCCCGTCTACAAGATAGTACAGGGAGTGAAGAGAAGCGATCTTCATGATCTGGCCCTCAACAGGGCCCTGGAAAAGGGATACAATATCAAAGAGATCAGGTACAGGGAGATAGGTCACTCGAGCAGGGTTAGCGGAAGAGTCGAGTTAAAGATAACCGATTATTATGCATCTGACGGACTTGAGAAGTTCCTGGAGTTTGTAGATGAGAGCGACAAGATCATTGCCTTCCTGAGGCTGAGGCTCCCTGGAGATAATGGAGACAGACCTGAACTCAACGGAAAGGCACTGATAAGGGAGATCAAGACTTTTGGAAAGGAAGCAAGGTTGGATGAGGAAGGAGAGTACCAGCATAGAGGATATGGGAAGAGACTGCTCCGCGAGGCAGAAGACATAGCATCGGAAATGGGGCTCGACGGAATTGCAGTCATCTCGGGTATTGGTGTAAGGGAATATTTCAGGAAAAATGGTTATGAGAGATTGGGCCCGTACGTGTCAAAGAGAACAGAACAGATTTAAACGACATCAAGTTGTAGTTTCATGTCCACTCTGATCCTGCTAGCATTCATAATATTGCTACTCTCCCTGCTGTTCCTGGGGCTGTCTATAGCTATGATTCTTAAGAAATACACTCTGCGCGGCACGATAACATCAATCTTCTTTCTTATATTGTCTGTGAAATATCTGATCTTTATCTACTATGAGTTTGTTGGTATTCCCGTGAACCTTGTCCTGTTCTTGGTGGCTGACATCGTGATGTTGTTTTCCCTTCTGGCTTTAATGATCTCCAGGTGAATCTTTGAGCAGCGTGACCCGTAAGGACCAAATCCTCGATTTCGTCAAGAAAAACCCAGGACATCATTTCAGGGGAATACAGAGGGCTCTACGGGTCTCTACTGGCGTGTTGCAGTATCATCTAAGCACTCTGGTAAAAGAGAACGATCTCATTGTTAGGGACATCAATGGTACAAGTTGCTATTTTCCAAGTATATCGTTCAACGAGGATCAGTTCAAGATACTGAGTCACCTGCGGAATAGAGTCAGAAACAAGATACTGAGGGTACTTTTGGATGGTAACCCTAAACCACCCTCAGAATTAAAGAAGGAGCTTTCTGTCAGTTCTCCCACTCTTAGTTATCATCTCGCACTCATGACAGAAGACGGTATCCTGGAAAAGGTACTGAACGAAAAGGGCACGTCCTACAGGGTCAAGGACATAGGCTTATTCAAGGGCCTTATTATAGAGTACAGGGAGTCTTTTGCGGACAAGTTAATACAGGACTTCGTCGAACTTTGGTCAAGGTAGTCATTTTTTCCTATAATATATGAACAGGCCAAGTAATAGGACGATGAAGATGACTCCTCCTATCAAAAGCGAAATCGAATTTGAGTAGAAATCTTGCAGCCACGGGCTCTGGAAACTAGGACTTATCTGGTAATAACTCATCACATCGTTGTTTATCTGCTGTCCTGAGGAGAGTACCTGGTCGAATACCAGAGAGAAATTTCCGTCCTTGATCGGGAATGAAAAGCTGAGCAGAGATTTTCCCCCTGTTCCAGCGGTGTTGATTGAAAGAGATACTTGGAACAATGCTCCGTTAACGTACAACAACCCAGGTGAATGAAGTGTGAAAGATATGTTTCCATAATCCATGGTCAGGTTGTACATATCAGACGTCTGTAACTGTTGTGAACCGTTGGCATATGCTCCGTTCACCATTATGTCCTGTGTTGGCAGAGACTCAACAATCGTGAGGTAGGAATACGAACTATTCCCCTCAATCGCTATCCTGTTCTGATAGGATTGTTGTGGAGGGACTACCAGTCTGTATGTCCCATTGGCCACCGGGAAAGTCTCTGTCATTCGGTTCTTTGAAAGATGGATGGAATCGTTAAAGGAAATAGTATCATTGATGGGAGAAACGAGTTTACTCGCAAATGATAGGTTTATAGCGCTGCCAGTCCTTTCTACAGCAGATTTACCGACATGGATGTGGAAGGACTCAGACGATACGAATGGGCCATTTCCCATCTCGACAGAGATTACCCCTATCATAGGGACTTTCTCAGTTGTAGATACGGCTCGCGCAGCTAGGGCTGGTGTGAAAGCAACAATTATGGTAACCACAATCAGTACCGCGGCAATTGCTAGCAGCTGTTTCAACATTTATAGATGAAAAGGTCATTATAAAATTATCTGGTACGAATTTCTAACGGTCAGATGATGGAGTACCTTATCTTCTGGCCCTGAGAGATGGCTTTCCTTAGGGCTCTTCCCTGCACGGACTTGGCTTTTACCTGGATTATTCCGTTCTTGGATACCCTGGCGATGAAGAGGGGTGAATCTTCGACCAGCACTTCGACATCCTTGTCTTTAAGGTCGTTTCCCACGTGGAGATTTATCCTGTTAGCTGTCACCTCAGTACCCAAGCTTTCCTTGGCCTTGAAATTCATTTCTTCAATGTCAATTGGCATTCCAATGTCCTGTTCAAGTCCTTTCACTCTACCCCCGCCCTTCCCAATAGTCTCTCCCATGTACTGCTCTGGAACGTAGAGTTTGAGTCTGCCAGTGTCGTCGACGTCTATCTTATGTGGGATCTCGTGGAGCTCACTTTCAATGTGGTTGACGAGCGCCTTCATGTCTCTCTTCTGTTTCTTCTTTACAGGAACTACAACAACCTGTTCTCCGAACGTGTATATTTCGTATAGTACTATTCCAGTAAAGAAGTCCTTGATTTCTATTATGGGCCTAGCGAGATCCTCTTCACTCATTCCGGAAGGGATCTTCACCGAGTAAGTGAGGTCAAGTACATCCTTTATCACGCCACTTTCTATGTAGATTATGGTATCAATTACCTGAGGTATCAGTCCGAGTTCTATCTTTCCGACGAATCTCTGCATCGCATCTATCGCTCGAGATGCGTGAATCACGCCCAGCATCCCGACTCCTGCCAATCTGAGGTCGGAATAGGTAGTAAAATCCGAGGATATTCTGATTTCATCGAACACCGTATAGTCCGGTCTTTCCAGCAGCAGGATGTCCCCTGTCTTTTCGATGGATCCTTCCAGCGGTGTCAGCTGAGTTATCTCCTGAGATACCTGTAAGTCCCTTGGCTTCTCTATTGTCTTTACGATCTTTCCCATAGAGTTGTAATATTCTGCAAGAGCCTGTACAAAGGTACTCTTTCCAGCACCTGGTTTCCCAGAAATTATTATGCCTTCTGCCCTTTCCCTGAACCTCTTCATCAGGGAGTCTCCTATCTGATATTCTTCAAGAGTGAGTTTCTTTATTGGTCTGACAGCAGTTATCTCTACTCCGTCACTCACTGGTGGTCTAGTGATAACTATCCTGATGTTCTTCAGTTGGACTACAGTGGCCCCCCTTACGTCCATATCGATGAGACTTCTCGTGTCATTCCTTGCCCTTTCGACGATATCGTTAGCTATTGTGTTCAGCTCCTCTTTGGTAAGAATTGCACTTCCATATTCGAGGTTCCAGCCACCTGGTTTACCGACCTTCATTCTTGGTTTCGTTTCCTCTTTTAGGTGGACAGACATGGTGTCATCCGTGAAGAAAGTCTCAATCCTCTTTGAAAGTATCTGGATGGGTTCAAGATAGAGCACCCTAATGCCCTTAACTTCTGCAATGGACTTTTGAATGAAATCGCCTGTAACTAGCACAGAGTTCGTTTCGAGAGCAGATTGCCTGATCAGCTCGTCAATCTCTCCGCTCTTGGCCCTCTTTATCTGCCACTCTGCGGGCCTCTTTCCTGTAAATGTGAGAGAGATCTTCCCCTCGTCACACATCTTTCTCAGTCTTTTCAGCTCTTCCAGTCCTGTGAATCCTATGCTTCTCCCCTCATTCGCCTGGTGTTCTATTTCCGAAACTAGTGACTCCGGAATCAAAACATCCGCAGGGATCCTATCACCCAGGAATTCGCAGAATCTTCCATCTACAATTACTGAAGTATCTGGAATGTAAGTCTCTTGATTCTCATTTACCATTCTAGATTCCTACTCCCATTCGATTGTTGCCGGCGGTTTATCAGTGATATCATAAACAACTCTACATATTTCAGGAATGCCATTCGTTATCTCTCTAGAAATCTTAGCCAACAATTCCAGTGGCATGGGCGTAAAGTCCGCAGTCATTCCATCAGTAGAATTAACGCATCGAATCGCAACAGTCGAGCCGTATATTCTCCTATCCCCATGAACACCGGTTGCCCTATCGGCCAACAATACCACAAAGTATTGCCAGGGAATTTTTTCCATCTTCGAAACGTTCGCTTCGAGTATGGATGTGGCCCTTTTCAGGATCTCAAGTCTTTCCTTCGTGATTTCTCCTATTATCCTTACGGCCATTCCCGGTCCAGGGAAGGGCTGTCTCATCTTCGGGATCTCGTAGAACTCTGCTATCTCTCTTACCTCATCCTTGTAGAGGTCTCTCAGTGGTTCCACGATCTTTAGATTCACTTTCTCAGGTAACCCACCTACGTTGTGATGACTCTTTATTGTGTCTCTGAGTCCCCCACCTGATTCGATCCAGTCCGGAGCTATAGTGCCCTGTACGAGATAATCTGCACCAAAGGCAATTGCTTCTCTCTCAAAAACGTCGATGAAAGTTTTTCCTATGATCTTCCTCTTTGATTCTGGGTCCGTCACCCCCTTCAGTCTTTCGAGAAATAGGTGTTCTTCCTCGACTATCTTGTAATTTATGCCTAGTCTTGAAAGTGTTTCGCGGACATCCTCATTTTCACCCAGGCGCATGAATCCAGTATCAACGTATATTGCAAGAATTCCAGACCCGAGAGCATCAGAGGATATCTTTGCTGCCACCGTACTGTCGATGCCGCCGGAGACAGCAACAACAGCCCTTCCGGTGACCTCTTTTCTTACCTTCTGGATAGCTTCTGAAACAAATGATTTTGGAGAAAACAATTCAGATCGTTTTTCAGGTCTTCAGCAGTACCGCTAGGAATATCAGCAGAGCTATGATTGCTCCAACTATGGCAGATACTAGGTAGAGTATGCCGTTGTAGATCACGCTTGTCAGACTCACATTGAGTGCGACCCTTGCGAAGTAGGTTATCAGCCACACGACTATTCCAACTACCCCAAGTACAATCCCAAACGTTCTGACTTTTCCAGACCCAAAATATGCAGCAAATATACCTAACACGAGCAATGCCAATCCCAGTATGAGGAGAAGCATTGCGACAAAAATCTCAGCGAAAGACGAAATCATATCATTACCTACATCTTTATTCCCGTTAATGTCTTCGTATCCAAAATACCTTCGATTACTCTGATTTTCTCCATTACTATCTGACCCAACTCTGTGAAATCCTTCGTTTCAAGCTTTGCAATCAGATCATACTCTCCGAAAAGCGGATGCAGTTCCACTATCTCTTTAATCTTCAACAGCTCGTTGTACACTTGGTGTTCCTTCCCTGGAACTGTGCTGATCAGAACGAAACCAATAGCCAGATTCACCACCAAAGTTTAATCGACTGGTCTTATATATCCTTTTCGAGGTGTCACATTTACTGGCTCAGGCTCTAAATTTCTGCTTATTAACTTAAAATTAGTGCCCTTTAAGTTAGTAAGTGGGCCTTGAAAGATATGGAAACGAGCAGCGTTTTAGCTTGGTAAGTCTAACAAGATATTTTAACTCAGAATAATTGTCGAAGTCATGCCTTTGGTAGATATCGACCTAATTATTGGTGGACCCCAAGGAGGCGGAATTGATA
>JAKATW010000014.1 GCA_021827945.1 Thermoplasmata archaeon | reverse complement strand
AGACCTGGAAATCCTGTGTTGAAAAGTAAAGAGATATTCCCAAACGATTTGAAAGGTCTCCCGTATGTTGCAAGAATACCAACTTCTGGTATCCAGGCAGAGATAGATAGGGTACTCTCTGATAGTGGAGTTGAAAATAAAGATCTTAATATTGTTTACAGGTTCCAGAATTCTTCGTCCGTGATAAGCGCTGTGGCTGAGGGTTTGGGAGTATCAATCTGTTCAAATATACAGGCCAAAAAGTATATTGAAGCAGGGATCATCGGATATGCACCCCTTGCGACTTCTCTTAAATCGTATATCTACATGATAGATGCCCACAAGGGAGGGAATGTAGAAATAAACAGGTTTACATCTTATCTTAGGGCATATGCGAAACTTCAACTGAGTTAAGAATGCATGATACTTCAACCATTTGTTCAGGGCGATAATATAGAGTAACTATTATAGAAATCATTTGATTCTGTAACGCTCTAGCGCCTTTTCATTCAAAGTTACTCCAATACCATCACCCAACGGTATTTCTATCTTAGACTTTACTGGTGGTCCAATAGATTCGTTCATTATTTCCTTGCCCAACGGATTAGGTTGCTCATTGGACCACGCACTCCTCATATGTTCGAAGATCAGGAAGTTGGCCGATGAAGCTGCCATTTGCAGCTCTGCCGCAACGGTTATCCCAGACGAACTTCCTGTATGGGGTGCATATTCAATACCGAATGCGGATGCCATGGAGATGATCTTCTTTACTTCGGTGATCCCACCTGCTCTTCCAACATTTGGCTGCACTATATCTATCCTCCCGATTTCAAAAAGGTCTCTGAATCCATATCTCGTAAATTCGGACTCTCCAGCAGCAATTGGAATATCAAGCTTGGTTGTGAGTTCCTTGTATCCCATAAGGTTATCTGGCGGAATCGGTTCTTCAAACCAGTAAATTTCATATCTCTCGAGCTTTCTTCCGATCCTTACGGCTGAATTAATGCTGTACCCTGAATTGGCATCCACCATTATGGTCATATTATAGCCAAACTCTTCCCGAAGGAGCTTCACGGCTTCGATGTCTTCTTCCACCCCCCTTCCTATTTTCAACTTGAATTTTGTGTATCCCTCTTCAACTATACTTCTGACTTCGTCTAATACTTCTTTTGGTCGTTTGAACCTGACAGATGAAGCGTAGCACTCGACGGTATCTGTGAACTTCCCTCCGAGAAGCTTGTAAACTGGCTTGTGTAGGGTTTTTCCAATCAAGTCCCAGATTGCAATGTCCACTCCACTTATTGCTTCTATGAAATACCCCTTGGAATGACCCCTCTGTCTCATTGTTCCGTACATCTCCTCCCATGCGACTTCGGTATCAAATGCATCTTTTCCCAGCAATATAGGTCTGAGGACGTCCATGATTATGCTGACAAGTGCTTCTGGAGAGAGGCGGGTCATGCACTCTCCTATCCCCACGATGGAGTTTTCACCCGTAACTTTCACTACAACACTTTTGTAGGATCCGAAAACTATGGATTTTAATTCTTGGTAATAAGGTAGGCTTTCAGGCGGGTTGTCCATCCTAGTAATCGGCACTTCAAGTGCTATAGCGCTAATATCCCGTATCCTGAGTTCAGTGGTCATATTCCCACTGCTTTATGGCGTGGAATTAATTAATGTTTTCTATTACACACATTATCGATATAAATATTAATATAAATCCATAACTATGTTCTCGTGACATGGCTAATACTAAATTTTCTGTTTTGGATAACGCAAAGTATAGCTCGTTTATGAAGTTGCTCGGGGTGATTGTTGGCTTTGGGGCTTTCACTGATCTGTACAACACCGCTACATTTTCTGGGTCTGCTTTCAGCATTGTGCCCTATTTTGGGATAAACAATACCATGTTCGGCACCATTGCGCTGGTTTTCTTTATCGGGGCCTTTGTTGGTGCAGTCGTATGGGGGCCAATTGTCGACAGGATTGGCAGGAGACTTTCGTTTACTATTGATCTATCAATAATGGCTGTGTTCGCCCTGCTCTCCGCTCTGAGCACCACCTTACCAGAACTAATAGTGTTCAGGTTCCTGATGGGAGTTGGCCTCGGCGGGGATTTCCCTGCAGCACTTAGCCTGCTGGCCGAATATTCTCCATCAAAGGTCAGGGGAAGGCTGATGACTATTTTCTGGATACTTTTTGGCCTTGGGGGAATGAGTGCTACCCTAGTTGCTTATTTCCTCTTCCTCCATTATGGAATAACCGAGCTTCAATGGAGAATATTGCTGGCGAGTGGTGCGATACCTGCTGCGATCGGTGCAATATTAAGGATAAAGGTTCCGGAGTCTCCCAGGTGGTTGATGAGGAAGGGACGAACTGAAGAGGCTGCCAGTTCAATAACCAGGATAACGGGAACAGTTGTAAATTTGGATGCGTTTGCATCTTCGCCCCTATCTGTCAAGTACGAGAATTTCAGATCTTTTTTCAGCAGGAGATTTGCCTATATCACAATACCTTTAATTTTTGCGATGTTCCTTCCCAACAGTATACCCGGGTCTCTAGGAACTTTTAACCCGATAGTTCTCAAAGCTTTTGGTTTCTCTGGGGCAAACTCCCTTTTATATACAGCCTTCGTGTTTTTTGGAGCGCAGGCAGTTGGAGCGGGTATTGTACTCTTTACGGTCGACAGGCTGGGTAGAGTCCCAACTTTCCTTATAGGCTCAATCGGAATGTTCGTACTTTCAATAATGACCCTTGCAACAGCACATTATCCGGTTGTATTGTTGACCAACATAATCCTCTTGTCTATTGTTTCGTTCTTCTGGCTTGTCATTGCGTTTAACTGGGGAAGCGAACTCTACCCGACTGCTTTCAGAGGCATCGGTTCCGGATTTGACGTATTTGTCAACAGGCTTTCAGGCGGATTGTTCTTGCTTGTAACACCTCTGCTACTGGCTAGCGTAAACACATCAGGACTGTTCCTTGTTTATGGAATTTTGTGCCTCATTGGAGGCCTCGTGGGAGGTATTGGCCTGAGAAAGGCAGGGAAAGCTGAAAATAGAACTCTAGAAGAAATAACGGAAAACTAGGGGTTAGGTCAGTGATAAACAAAGAATATATAGAGAGCGGAATATTCTTCGAAGACCTGACAGAAGGACAGATCATTAACCATCCAAGAGGAAGAACCCTGATAGATGCAGACTGTGTCTGGTTATCCCTTATAACGGGTGACCAGAACCAGATACATTACAATCTGAAGTATGCAAAGGACAACTTCGAGGGTGAGCCATTTAACGGAAAACTTGCTGTTAACGGACTCTACATACTAATGATCGTAAACTCCATTACAGGACCTGAAACCAGCACTAACGGGATCTTCCTTGGACTAGATAAGTTACGGCTCGTCAATCCGTGTTTTCCCGGTGACACCCTCTTGGCTAGGTCAACTGTTCTTGAAAAGAGGGTGTCGAAGAAACATGATACCATGGGAATTGTGAAGATCTCTGTTGAAGGGTATAAGCTCGATGGGAAACCTGTAATATCCTATGAAAAATCATTTATGACAAGACACAGGAACGCCAGATTCAAGTGAACAGGGAGTTGGGAAGAGTGGACTTTCAGATAAATGAGGAATTGAAATTAATAGTTGACACAGCAAAACAGGCATGTGAACCGTTTGACGATGCATACTGGAGAGGGGTTGACAGCCAGAAAAGGTACCCTTCTGAGTTTGTCGAACAGATGTCGAAATACGGCTTCCTTTCAATGTCGATTCCTGCTTCATATGGAGGTGGCGGGACTGGAGTAACAGAATCCTCCGTCGTGATAGAGGAAATAGCAAAAACCGGCTGTGACGGAGGGGCGCTACGTGCTCAGATTTACCTCACCGCAGCGTTTAACAAAATTGCAAACCAAGGTCAGAAAGAGAAGTACCTTCCGCTGATAGCTAGGGGTGAACTGCGCTTCCAGACCTTTGCTGTAACTGAAGCAAGAGCCGGAACTGAAACTACAAATATAGCTACATTTGCCGAGAAGAATGGCGATGACTACACCATAAACGGACAGAAGATGTGGATCTCCCGGGTAATGGAATCTGATCTAATGCTCCTGCTGGCCAGGACCAAGAAACTGGGCGAGGTCAAGAAGAGGACACTTGGAATGACACTTTTCCTTGTTGACCTGAAGAAGGCGTTAAAGGAGGGAACTGTTAAGGCCAAACCCATAGACATGATGATCAATCATTCTGCGAATGAGTTATTAATAGAGAACCTGTCTGTTCCAGAGGAGAACGTCGTAGGGGAAGTTGACCGCGGTTTCTATCATGTGCTTAGCGTAATGAACTCTGAGAGAATAATCAATTCATCTGACACAATGGGTTCTACGCGATACCTACTTTCAAAGGCAATAGATTATGCAAAAATGAGGGTAGTCTTCGGTCGTCAGATCGGACAGAATCAGGGAATACAGTTCCCACTGGCCTCTGCTTATGCAAAACTGGAAGCAGCAAGTGCCTTGCGGTTCAAGGCGGCATGGCTTTATGACAACGACCTTGAATGCGGAAAGGAGGCTAACATTCTTAAGTACCTAACTTCTGAAATTGGTGTGGAAGCTTCAAATGCTGCGATGACAACCATGGGAGGAATGGGGATGGCAGTAGAGGGTGGAATTGAAAGAAAATTCAGGGAGATGAGGCTACACATAATAGCTCCGGTATCAAACAATCTGGCTCTTTCGTACATCGCGACGAAAGTGCTTGATCTCCCACGGTCCTACTGATGATATTAGCATTGTATGCAATTGATGGAAGTGAACATTATGGAACCTGATATCCTGCAACCATTGAGGGGCCTAAGAGTCGTAGAACTGGGTATAATTGTTTCTGCCCCTACAGTTGGATTGATTTTTGCTGATCTTGGAGCTGAAGTGATAAAGATCGAGAATACAATTAACGGCGATCCTAACCGGGAAAACACTGGATCCCCTGGAACTGGTCAGTTCGATTTCCTCAACCGGAACAAGAAATCAGTTTCCGTAAACCTGAAAACAGAATCTGGGAGGGAAGTTTTACTCACGCTCCTGAAGACTGCAGATATTTTTATCGAGAACATGGCTCCTGGAGTGGTGGACCAGCTTGGAATAGAATATGATGTTGTCAGGAAACTAAACGATCGAATCATCTATTGCTCAATCAAGGGGTTTGGCGGTGGCCCATATTCCGAAAGGAAACTTACGGATTATCCAGCTCAGGCAGAATCTGGCCTTGCCTACATGACTGGCCTCCGTGAACATCCCATGCGTGCTGGAGCATCTGTCTTGGATATGATGGCTGCAAATATGGTTGTAATTTCTTCCCTTTCAATTTTACTATCCGGGGCAATGACGGGCAGGAGGGAATCGAGGAGAATTCTGGTTGGAATGTTTGAAACCGGCGCTTTCCTGCTTGGTCCAACTATATCCAGATTCCTGCAGACGCGAGAAATTCCGGAACCACTTAATGAAGTTAATTTCAGATGGGCGATATACGATTTCTTCAGCTTAAAAGAGGGAAAAAAAATGTTTATCGGGATAATAAACGAGAAGCAATGGGACTCATTCTGTGACAACTTCGAGCTTAATTCACTCAAACGCGACCCACGGTTTACGGTAAACGAAAAACGCTTAGAAAATAAGAAGCCCCTGATGACTATACTGAATGATCTCTTTATTTCCATGAACAGGAGAGACATAATTGACAGGCTTCAAAAAGCCGATGTGCTATTTGCGGAACTTAATCGTCCTGATCAACTGGTCGATCACGTCCAGCTATCAGGGAAATTGCTTCAATATAAATCATGCTTTGAGCAAAGTCTAGATCTCAAGTTACCGACGCTTCCCGTCGAGATCGAGGGAAATTTCATAAGATCAGCGAAGCCAGCACCCAAACTTGGTGAGGACACGGACAGCGTACTGATGGAACTTGGATTCAACAGTGACGAGATAAGGGAAATGAAGAAGAAAAGTGTTATAAGATAATCTCATAATCTGATCCAAGAAATCGATCTCAAAGAATTGACCACCGTGATGATGTTTCTCTGAACATAGTTGGACGTAATAATTAGATCAAAATCGCATTCAACATAAGTTTTTATCGTGTTTTGTGTTTATGCATTCGAGAGAGATGGACGATTTCAGGAAAATTTCAGAACACGACAATGTGGCAATTGCCCTTCGAGTTCTTCAGCCAGAAACAAAATTGAGCATCGATGGAGCAGACATAACTATTAACAACACAATTGGTTTTGGTCATAAATTTGCCTTGAGTAACATAAAGAGGGGAGAATTAATCATAAAGTACGGAGAAACTATTGGAAGGGCTACCGAGGACATAAAGCGGGGAGATCATGTGCATACTCACAATCTCGTTTCAATGAGGGGGAGAAGGATCGCATGAATGAATTAAGGGGATACTGGAATGAAGACAATAAACCCGGAATAAGGAACAGCGTAGCCGTTTTACCACTTTCTGTCTTTTCTGGTACTGCTGCACTGAATATTTCTAATGCTGTTGAAGGAACCACACTTCTGCTGCATACACACGGCCGAGCTGAAATAGGGCTTAATCGTGAAAGATTCCACACAAACATCGTAAATCAGATCCTCAACCCTAATGTCCAGTCTGCCCTGTTAGTGGGATACGAGCACAAGACAACGGAGAGATATCTTTCAGAGATTAGGTCCAAGACAAAAAAGAGAGTTGAGTCAATTGTTGTTCTGGATAGGGGGACAATCGATTCTGTTGCAGATGGAACTAAGATTGCAATGGAACTGTCTTCAGCAGCATCAGAGGTCACTAGGGAACCTATGAGCGTTTCGGACTTGTGTATCGGTATAAAGTGTGGAAGTACTGACGCAACATCCGGAATTGCATCAAATCCTGCAGTTGGCAGCGCGATTGACAATGTTATCTCCCAAGGCGGCACGGCAATATTTTCAGAGACCACCGAGATCATGGGTGCCGAGAGGGTACTTGCCAAAAGGGCGAAAAATGGAGAAGTTGCAAAGAAGATCGTGGACGCAGTCAAAAAAAATGAGGAATATGCAATGAGCCTTGGAGTTGACCTTATGGGTGTCAACCCGGTACCTGATAACATTGAAGGGGGAATTAGTACCATAGAAGAAAAATCCCTAGGAGCTATCTTGAAAAGTGGAACTTCAATAATTCAGGATGTATTAGGTTTTGGCGAAATACCTGCAGAGAAAGGGCTTTACTTCATGGACTCTCCCTCGGCAGCACAGGAAGTTCTTACTGCACTTACGAGTGCAGGATGCCATCTTATTCTTTTCTCGACCGGCATGGGAAATCCTTCAGGAACGCCGATTTCACCGGTGATAAAAGTTACTGGAAACAGGCACACTGTAAAGAGAATACCTGAACACATAGATGTAGATGTTTCAGGGATGATTTTTGAAGAAATGACCAGAACCGAGGCTGGCAAGAGGGTTTACCAATATGTTATAAAAGTTGTGAACGGCAAAAGGACAAGGGCAGAGATACTTAAGCATAGGGAATTTTCTCCTGTTCCAGTTGGATTGTAGGCGGATCATGCGAATCCAGATCGAGGTACTGAAAAAGTGGATCGCTGACATCCTAACGCATTCCGGCGCGCCGGAGGATATTTCACTAATAGTTGCAGATAGTTTGCTTAACGCTGAGGCAAAGGGAGTAACAACGCATGGCATCATTAGGCTACAGAGTTATCTTGACAGCATCAGGACGGGTTCACTAGTACCGGGATCAAGACCAGTTATTGTTTCGAGAAGGGGTGCAATAACAACCCTGAGCGGGAAAGCCGGTTTCGGGATATATGCAACATATATTGCCTCTCTCGAGGCAATGAAAATGGCGGAACAATTTGGTATAGCTATGGCTGTATTGAAAGATGCACACCATGCGGGAATGCTGGAGTATATAACCGACATGTGCGCGACCAAGGGGTTTATTGGAGTCTCCTTCTCTAATGGGCACCCCACCGTTTCTCCACCAGACGGAGGGGTGAAAGTGATTGGCACAAATCCGCTAAGTGTAAGCATACCTTCCGACAATGGAAACTTTAACCTAGATTTCGCAATCTCAAAAACCTCATTCGGAATGATTCGAAAGAGTGCACAGAATGGGCTAAAGTTAGCCGACAATTTAGCACTTGATGCAGAAGGAAATCCAACAAATGACCCGAACAAAGCAATGAATGGATCGCTTCTTCCCTTCGGGGGGTACAAAGGTTTTGGGCTTGGACTGGCTATTGATCTGCTATCGGGATTGCTATCCGGATCGGCTACCGGAACCCTAGTTGAAACATGGAACGAATTTGGAAGGCCTTGGAATAATGGATATGGCATTATTGTTATAAATCCAGATTTTTTTGCACTAACCAGCGACTTTAAAAGAGATGTATCCGACTATTTTGCAAGGTTTAAGGAAATTTCACCCCGCTCTAGTGCGCCAGGAGAACGGAGACGGGCCTTATATCTAAATTCAATTAAATTTGGAATCGAGGTGGATGATAATAGCCTTTCCAAGCTTTCCCAGCTCTCTATGAACCTAAATCTGGATTCAGGATATTATAAATCAATTTCCCGAGAGTAAAAGCTGCAGAGAATACGTATAGATAATTGGGGGCAATAGTATATTCTGATTCTTCATGTGACTGGAATAATTTATTAGCGCGCTTCCCACTTTAGACCGTGAAGAAAAATTACAGGGCAATCGGGATTGACGATGGCCCATTTGAGAAAGGAAAAGACGCATTCTCTACGATC